>CABSEJ010000029.1 GCA_902476765.1 uncultured Blautia sp. | reverse complement strand
AATTTCCATCTGCTGTGTTGTCGTCAATCGACGTAGCCACCGCTACGCCTCATTCTTTCGCCTTGAAACTTTCCTGATTTCAAGCTATAATGAGCCTTAGCGAGCCAGGATAGAAGCCGCCTGCCTGGAGAGGGATGCAGACTGCAGAATGGGGCGCCAGGCGCAGGCAAGGGAGGTGCAGATTCATGGAGAAGAGCAGAACCTACATTGCAATTGATTTGAAATCTTTTTATGCTTCTGTGGAGTGTATAGAACGGAAGCGGGACCCTTTGACCACGAATCTTGTGGTAGCGGATAAGAGCCGCACAGAGAAAACCATCTGTCTTGCCGTTTCCCCTTCTTTAAAAAGCTATGGAATCTCAGGAAGGCCACGGCTTTTTCAGGTTGTAGAAAAAATCAGGGAGGCTAACCGCATACGCCTGCAGAATGGCCCGGACCGGAAGTTCTCCGGCTCTTCCGACGACAATGAGGAAGTAAAAGCCAATCCGGCCCTGGCCATTGACTATATTGTGGCGCCTCCCCGTATGGCCTGCTATATGGAATACAGCACAAGGATTTACAACATCTATCTGAAATATATTGCCCCGGAGGATATGCATATTTATTCCATAGACGAGGTATTTATGGATGTGACGGATTATCTGGCCACCTATGGCATGACGGCCCGGGAACTGGCAATGACCATAATCCGGGATGTGTTAAGGACCATTGGAATAACAGCCACAGCAGGGATTGGAACAAATCTGTATCTCTGCAAAATTGCCATGGACATAGTGGCAAAACATATTGAACCGGATAAAGACGGGGTAAGGATTGCAGAGCTGGATGAAATGTCTTACCGCAGGCTGCTGTGGAGCCACAGGCCCCTCACAGATTTTTGGAGAGTGGGAAGAGGCTATGTAAAGAAGCTGGAGGAAAATGGACTTTACACAATGGGTGACATTGCCAGATGCTCTATAGGCGGTCCCAATGATTTTCATAATGAGGAGCTGCTGTATCAGCTCTTTGGGATAAATGCAGAGCTGCTTATTGACCATGCCTGGGGATACGAACCCTGCACAATGAAGCTGGTAAAAGCCTACAAGCCAAAAACCAACAGCATTTGTTCCGGACAGGTACTGCAAAGTGCCTATGATTTTGAAAAAGCTAAATTAGTGGTGAAAGAAATGACGGACCTTATGGTCCTGGATTTAGTAGAGAAGGAAATGGTAACAGACCAAATCGTTCTGACTGTTGGCTATGATTTGGAAAATCTCAGAGACCCGGACAGAAGAAAACTGTATAGAGGAGAGATTACAACAGACCGCTACGGGCGCAACGTTCTAAAACATGCCTGCGGAACAACCAATCTGAAAAGGCAGACCTCCTCGGCAAGGCTTATTACCCCTGCCGTTTTGGCCTTGTATGACAGGATTGTAGACAAAAATCTGCTGGTGAGAAGGATAACTGTTACAGCAAACCGGCTGGTGGAGGAAAGCCTGGCCAGGCATACAGAGGAATTTCAGCAGATGGATTTGTTTACGGATTATGAAGCCGTAAAGAAGGAAGAAGCACAGGAAGAAGCGGCTTTGGAGAGAGAGAAGCGTATGCAGAAGGCAGTGCTTGATATAAAAAAGAAGTTCGGCAAGAACGCTATTCTCAAGGGGATGAGCCTTCAGGAAGGAGCCACGGCCAAAGAGCGGAACCGGCAAATCGGCGGCCATAAGGCTTAGCAAGTGAAGGAATGTTTAATTGCCTGTGCAATGGAAAGGGAGCTGAATGAAAGACGATAAAGATTATAAAGACAGTCATTGCTATGATGACATTATAAATCTGTCCCGCCCTGCTTCACGGAACCATCCGCCTATGCCGCTGCATGAACGTGCCGCACAGTTTTCGCCTTTTGCGGCGCTTACCGGACATGAAGCGGCTATCAAGGAAAAGGCCCGCCTGACGGAGGAGAAGCAGGAGCTTAGCGAGGATGTAAAGGCTTTGCTCAATGAGCAGCTTACCTGGATAAAAGAAAATATGGGAACAAATATAGGAGGGGAACAAACCATAACGGTTACCTATTTTGTGCCGGATAACCGAAAAGCCGGAGGTGCCTATGTCACCTATTCCGGTATTGTAAAGAAAATAGATACCTATGAACATACTCTTGTTTTTAAGGATGAAACCATCATTCCTATGGAACAGATAAGGCAATTGAAGGGCCCCATGTTTGGAAAAATGGAAGCAGAGGTTTCTGGGATGAAAGGTTAAAAATAAAATTATCCAATAAAATTACCATGAGAAGGAGAGAACTACCATGCACAGAGATTTTTATCAAGGAAACAGAAACAGATTTTATCAGTCCATGGAGCCTGGCTCCATGGCTGTCTTTTTCTCCGGGGAGGAGGTCCGTAAGACCAATGATGAATTCTATCCCTTTTTCAGCGACCGGAATTTCGTTTATCTTACGGGAATTTCCTGCAAGGAAGCGGCTTTGCTGGCCCTGAAGGACCAGGACGGAGGGGCAAGAGAGATTTTATATATTCTGCCTCCGGACCCTATGACAGAGCGTTGGACCGGAACCAGGATTAAGCCGGACCAGGCTCAGGAGATTTCCGGGATAGAGGAAATCCGGTACATAGATACCTTTTACCGGGATTTTGCAGGCTTTGCATCTGCAGGGAATTACGGGAAGGTATATTTGGATTTATATAAAGAAGAGGTGTCTGACAGGGACAGACCCGGACACAGTCTGTCTAAACACATAAGAGAACAGTTTCCTTATCTGGAAATCGGAAACGGAAATATTCAAATCCGCAGACAGCGGACTATCAAGCAGCCCTGTGAGATAGAGGCTTTGCGTAAGGCAGAGAAAATCACAGAAGAAGGAATTCTGGCTATGATGAAAAGTTCAAAGCCTGGAATGTATGAGTATCAGTACAAAGCAGAGTTTGATTATGCCCTGACTCAGCACGGTCCGGAAGGTCCGGGATTTCCTTCCATTATTTCCGCAGGCAGGAATAATTTCTGTATTCATTACTACAGCTATCAGGGCCAGGCTCTTGACGGGGATATGGTGCTGAACGACGTGGGAGCCCAGTATGACAACCTGATTACAGATGTGTCCAGAGGCTTTCCCTGCAACGGCAAATTCACAGAGAAACAAAGGCTGCTGTATGAATGTGCCCTGGCTACTTCAAACTATATGTTTTCCATCATCAAGCCGGGAATGAAAATGAAAGATGTGGACGCAACCATCCGCAGATATAATTATGAACGTCTGAAAGATGCAGGTGTGGTACATTCTTTCCAAGACATTGGTACCTATATGTGGCACGGCGGGGCTCACCACATTGGCTTTGATGTCCATGATGCAATATTGACTCCTGAAATCATAGGCCCCAATATGGTTTTCTGTGTTGATGTAGGAATTTATCATGAGGAGTGGGGTATAGGCTTCAGGCTGGAGGATAACTGTCTGGTGACAGAGACAGGGTGTGAAAATCTTTCCAGGCATATTCCAAGAACTGTAGAAGATATTGAAGCTGTGATGGGACGAAGATAAGATGGAAACCGTGATTATGTGGATAATGGCCGCCGGAGCCTTGATTGGAGGAGCCGACCGGCTTTTAGGGAACCGGCTGGGCTTAGGAGAGAAATTTGAAGAGGCTTTTCTGCTGCTGGGGTCCACTGCTCTTTCTATGGCCGGAATTATCTGTCTGGTCCCCCTGGTTTCCCGGTTGTTAAAGTTGGGAGCAGTGCCTTTCTGCAATGCCCTGGGCCTTGACCCGGCTATGCTGGGCGGCTGGCTGGCTATTGACATGGGCGGCTATCAGCTGGCCCGGGAGCTGGCAGTGGACACCAGGATGGGAGACTACGGAGGAATTGTGGTAGCCGCTACTTTCGGCTGTACCTTAACCTTTACTGTTCCCATGGGAATGGGGATTTTAGGAGAGGAGGAAAGACCTTCCTTTGCAAAAGGAATTCTTCTGGGACTGGGAGTGCTGCCGGTAGCTCTTCTGATAGGAGGAGCCCTGTGCGGCCTGCCGGTTTTGAAGACCCTGGTTCAGAGTATTCCGGTGTTTCTGTTGTCCCTGGCCCTTATGGCAGGGCTGCAGAAATTTCCGGGAAAAACCATAAGCGGTTTTTCTCTCTTTGCGGAGGGAATCAAGGCACTTACTACCATCGGACTTATAGCAGGGGCAGTGGCCTATATGACAGGCTGGAAGCTGCTTCCTATGCTGGCGCCTATAGAGGAGGCCATGGGTATCGTGGCATCTATCGGAGTGGTGATGCTGGGAAGTCTGCCTGTGGCAGAGCTTTTGCAGCGGCTTTTGAGAAGGCCTATGAATTGGCTGGGAATCCGGACAGGCATGAATTCCAGCAGTATTGCAGGACTGCTCATCAGTATTGTCAGCGTGGTGCCTGCTATTGTGTTGATGAAAAACATGAATCCCAAAGGCAGAGTGGTAAACGGAGCTTTTATGGTCTGCTCAGCCTCTATGCTGGCGGCACATATGGGGTTTGTGTTCGGCGTGAATCAGGAGATGGTAGTTCCCCTTCTTGTGACAAAGGTAGCAGGAGGCGTTTGCGGGGCAGCAGCAGCCCTCTTCTTTGTCCGGGAAAAAGGTTGAGGAACTTTCCGGCCTGCAGGAAGAAAAAACTGCCATATGTTCCCTGTTTACATAGTTCTTCCACTTTTTCCGGCTTTAGGCATGGGGTAAAATAATAGCGGAGGCAAATGGCCTTTAAGCTAAGTCAAAAGGAGAAAAACCATGCATACAGACATACAGGAAAACAGAAAACCTTATTTTAAACATACCATGGAAAAATTTTTCAGAGAATTAAGGGAAAAAGCAGGAGAAGAACAGGAGCTGATGGATATATTCCAGTCCTGCTATACCAATACCCTGGATACCACGGTTAAACAGATGGAGGATAATACCACCCATGTGATTACCGGAGATATTCCGGCTATGTGGCTTAGAGATTCGGCAGCCCAGCTCCATCCCTATCTTTTTCTGGCTAAAGAAGATGAAAGAATACAGGAGACCATTGCAGGCTTGGTGAGACGGCAGTTTTATTATATTTGTATTGACCCTTATGCTAATGCATTTAATGACAGTCCCAGCGGGGCCTGCTGGGAGAAGGACGACCCGGACCAAAATCCCTGGGTGTGGGAGCGGAAATTTGAGGTGGATTCTCTGTGCTACCCCATATGGCTGGCCTATCTTCTTTGGAAAAACACAGGCTGTACTTCCCAGTTTCAGGGAAAATTCCAGGAAGGAGCGGAGAAAATCCTGGAGGTCTTTACCACGGAACAGAATCATGAGGAAAAATCACCTTACCGGTTTGTGCGGGAAAACAGCTATTTTCGGGATACCCTTTCCAGAGAGGGGAAGGGAGCCCTGACTAAGCCGGATACAGGCCTTATCTGGTCCGGCTTCCGGCCCAGTGACGACGCCTGCACTTATGGTTATCTGATTCCCTCTAACATGTTCGCTGCCGTGGTTCTGGGGTATCTGGAAGAGATTGAGCAGGAGATTTTTCAGGATAAGAGAATGGAAAAGACAGCAGGAGAGCTGGGACGGCAGGTAAGACAGGCCATTGAAAAAGAAGGCCGTGTTCTGACAGAGGATTTCGGCTGGATTTATGCTTATGAGACAGATGGGTGGGGCATGTACAATCTGATGGATGATGCGAATGTACCCAGCCTGCTGGCTATGGATTACATTGGCTACGAGGGCCACAGACAGACTGCCCAAAATACCAGAAAATTCCTTTTAAGCTGCGGAAATCCCTATTATTTTCAGGGGAAAAAGGCTTCAGGCATAGGCAGTCCCCACACTCCGGCTGGTTATATCTGGCATATTGCTATGGCCATGGAGGGTCTGACTGCCGGGAGCAGGGAGGAAAAGCTGAGAATCCTGAAGAATATGGCAGCCACTACCGGAGGAAAAGGGATGATGCACGAGGGATTTTGTAAGGATGATGACACCAAATATACCAGAGAATGGTTTTCCTGGGCCAATGCCATGTATGCGGAACTGTTTCTGGATTATTTGGGATACACTTTGGAAAAATAATTATTGTATGAAAATTTGCTGAGATTTTGGAAAAAGTATAGTATAATAGAAAAAAAGCAAAGGTGATGTATATGGCAGGAAAGAAGAATCCTCTTTATAAAAGCTTTGGCTATGCTTTTTCCGGAATCCTGGAGACGGTGAGACGGGAGAGAAATATGAAGATTCACTGCGCCGCCGGGGCGCTGGTGATTCTTTTTGGTTTTTTCCTTAGAATCAGCCTGATACAATGGTGTATCTGCCTGGGCCTTTGTGCCCTGGTTATGTCTCTGGAGCTGGTAAATACGGCTTTGGAGGCAGTTGTGGATTTGGCCTGCCAGGAGGTCCATCCTCTGGCCAAGAAGGCCAAGGACGCCGCTGCGGGAGCCGTCCTGACGGCAGCAATCTTTGCGGCTATTGTGGGATGTCTGATTTTTTTGCCAAAGCTTGCAGCTATGGTGCTTTGATTGGAAAGGAGATTGGATTATGGATAGTTTAGGAGATAATGTAAAAAAAATTTTGCTGGCAGGTATAGGAGCAGTGGCAGCTACTGCGGAAAAATCAGGAGAAATTTTAGAGGAGCTGGTAAAAAAGGGAGAGCTGACTGTGGAGCAGGGGAAGGTTCTCAATGAGGAGCTGAAGCATAATATCAAAGAAAAAGTGAGAGAAAATGTGAAGGTTTCTGTGAAGCCATCTACCCCGGAGGAGCTGGAAAAGCTGCTGGATAAAATGACTCCTGAGCAGGTGGCGGCTCTGAAACAGAAGCTGGAAGAAATGGAACAGGCAAAAGCGGCAGCCGGGCAGGATGGTGAAGTGAAGGATTTCCAGCCGGATTGTGAGACATCCGCAGAAGAGGCTTGCCAGACAGAAAGCCAGGAATGTGCAGACCAGGGCTGCCAGACAGATGGTGAAGCTGCTTCCCGGCAGGAGGAAAGAAAGTGCTGCCAGGATGCCGGGGAACCGGACAGCCGGAAGGGCTGTGAAGAAGAATAATAGCCTGGAAGATAGCAGAGAGCCAGACGTAGGATAGTATAGCAGGGGGACGGAAAAATGAGCAGGGAGAAGCATAAGGAATATGGAGCCAGGCTCAGGGAGATAACCGCAGTTCTTCGCTCCAGGGGGATTACCAGAGGGGTAACCCCGGAAAAACTGCGTCTGATACTGGAGGATTTGGGGCCGGCCTATATTAAGCTGGGCCAGGTTATGTCCATGCACTCAGATATTCTTCCCAAGAAATACTGCGATGAGCTTATGAAGCTTCATTCAGAAGCAGCGCCTATGGACTTTCAGGAGGTTCGTGAGGTAATAGAGGAGGCCTACGGGGCTCCGGCGGAGGAGATTTTTGCCAGGATAGAAGAGACGCCTTTGGGTTCTGCTTCCATTGCCCAGGTCCACCGGGCTGTGCTGAAAACCGGTGAGCAGGTGGTAGTGAAGGTACAGAGGAAAGGCGTGTATGAGCTGATGTCCAGGGATATTGCCCTTCTTCACCGGGCGGTAAAGCTCCTTCCGCCAATTAACATGAAGGATTTGGTGGACCTGGATATGGTGCTGGATGAGATGTGGGACGTGGCCAGGGAAGAGATGGATTTTCTCATAGAAGCCGCCAACATGGAGGAATTCGCCGCCAGAAACAAAGACGTGGCCTTTATCTCTGTGCCTGCTCTGTATAAGCGGTACACCACCTCTAAGGTACTGGTGATGGAATACATCCAGGGACTTTCCGTAGATGACAAGGAGGGTCTGACAGAAGAAGGATATGATTTAAAGGAAATCGGCTCCAAGCTGGCGGACAATTATATGAAGCAGGTAATGGAAGACGGATTTTTCCATGCTGACCCCCACCCGGGAAATGTAAAGGTCCGGGAAGGGAAGATTGTCTGGATAGATATGGGAATGATGGGAAGGCTGTCAGAGCGGGACAAGGAGCTGATAGCCAAGGCTGTTAAGGGTGTGGCTGTCAATGACATCGGAGCCATATTGGAATCCGTCATGGCCCTGGGAGAATTCCGGGGAAAGCCGGACCAGAGCCGATTATATCAGGATATTGGAACCCTGCTGTCTAAGTATGGAACCGTTGATATGGGAAATATCCGGCTGGCAGAGGTGATGGAAAGCCTGATGGAGGTTATGAAGGAAAATAAAATTTCCATGCCCCACGGTCTTACTATGCTGGCCAGGGGACTGACCCATATGGAAGGCGTTCTGGTGGAAATCAGTCCGGAAATCAATATGGTAAAGATTGCCTCAGCCAGAGGCGCAGGACGGATTTTAGGCGGGCTTAACTGGGAAAAAGAGATAAAGAAAGAGGCAAAAGCCCTGGCCCAGTCTCTTTATAAGGCAGTGGATATTCCGGGATTGACGGCAGATATTCTCCATGGGTATTTAAAGGGACAGACCAGGATAAATCTGGACCTTCACGCCGGGGAGGATTTATCCGGACTGCTGATGGCGCTGATAAAAAAGCTGGTAATGGGACTTTTAGTCACAGGACTTCTTATCGGCTCCAGTATTTTGTGTACCACGGATATGAAGCCTAAACTTTGGGGGATTCCGGCAATCGGGGCAATCGGATACATACTGGCCTTTGGAATTACCCTGTGTATCTTTTTGAGGCACATGCGTTCGGGAAAGCAGTGAGGCCGGGAACGGAAGGGCCTTAGACAGAAAGGAAAACCGCTTCATGGAACAGGAAATTTCTTGCTTCATGAGGCGGTTTTTGGGATTCATAGAATTTGTACACTAAACATAGAAAAAGGAAAATTGTAGTGGAGAGCAAGATAAAGTAGAATAAAGCTGTAAAAGGCCAAGGGGCTATTGCAGGAGGTTTGTAGAGATGCAGTTGTTTTTAACAGATAGAAAATTAGAGCGGAGAGTTACAGAAGCGCAGAAGTACAGATATAGAGACGTCCTGGACTTAGAGGAATTCCTGGTCTGCCAGGATGAGCAGGGCGTAGTGAATCCCCAGGTACCCACAGACCATGAGGGATGGGAAACCATGAGTCTGGGAGACCGCTGGGAAGGCCGTGACAAGTATCTGTGGATGTACAAGAAAATACATATTCCAAAAGAGTGGGAAGGCAGAAGAGCTCTGGGAATTTTTGATTTCGGAAATACAGGTGCGGGAAACAACTCCGGTTTTGAGGCCATGTGCTATGTAAACGGAAAGCCTTACCAGGGAGTTGATGTGAATCACAAGGAAGTATTCTTTTCCCCGGAACTGTACGGACAGGACGTGGAACTTACCTTCCGGCTCTGGTCCGGCCTTGAGGGCGGCGGCGTTCCCAGGATTCAGGAGCATAGAATCCGCCAGGCCCAGCTTGCCTGGCTGGACGAGAAGGCAGATGATTTCTATTACATGGGTTCTCTGATACTGGATACCCTGGCAAATTTGGAAGACGGCAATCCGGTGAAATATGAGCTGCGGGCAGCGCTGGACGGAGCCTGCCACTGTATTGACTGGTCCTATCCGGGCAGCCAGGCTTTCTATGAGAGCCTTCATCAGGCAGACCAGTTATTAAATGAAAAGATTAACGGAATGGAGAAACATTCTCTGGTGAAAGTAAGCTGCGTAGGGCATACCCATATTGATATGGCCTGGCTGTGGCGGTTAAAGCATACTCATGAGAAGGCATCCCGTTCCTTCTCCACGGTTCTTCGGATGATGGAAATGTTTCCGGAATACATTTTTCTTCAGACACAGCCCCAGCTTTATGCTTATGTGAAGGAAGATTTCCCGGAAATCTATGAGGCTATCAAAAAGAGAGTAGAAGAAGGACGCTGGGAAGCAGACGGAGGCATGTGGGTAGAGGCAGATTGTAATCTGACAAGCGGGGAATCCTTGACCCGGCAGCTTCTTCTGGGCAGCCGGTTTTTAAAAGAAGAATTCGGAAAAGATGTAGAATACCTGTGGCTTCCTGATGTGTTCGGTTATTCCTGGGCTCTTCCCCAGATTCTGAAAAAGTCAGGCATCGACATGTTTATGACTACAAAGATAAGCTGGAATCAGTTTAACCGTATGCCCCATGATACCTTCCGCTGGAAAGGTATGGACGGTACGGAAGTGCTGACACATTTCATCACCACACCGGAGCCTTGGAACGAGCCGGGTTCCTGGTTCTACACTTACAACGGTCTGCTGACCCCCAAGACCGTAAAGGGAGTATGGGAGGCTTACAGTGAGAAGGAGATGAATAAGGAACTGCTTATTTCCTACGGATACGGAGACGGCGGCGGCGGTGTAAACAGAGATTTGCTGGAGGCCAGAAGAAGAATTGATAAGATTCCGGGGCTTCCCTATCTGAAAACCTCCACGGCCGGAGAGTATTTCAGAAACCTGAAAGAAACCGTGAAGAATACAGACCAGTATGTACATACCTGGGACGGAGAGCTGTATCTGGAATACCACAGAGGCACTTACACCAGCCAGGCTTATAATAAGCGGATGAACCGGAAAATGGAGCTGCTCTATCGCCGGGCTGAATGGCTTACGGCCATGGGAGCAGCCGCTGCAGGTGATTTGGGAAAGGCGGCCCAGGAGAAACTGACCCAGGGCTGGAAACTGATTCTTACCAATCAGTTCCATGATATTATTCCAGGTTCCTCTATCCATGAGGTATATGAAGACAGCCGCAGAGATTATGAAAAGGTGGAAGAGATTGGACAGGAGGTTGTAAGCAGCTTTGCAGCCCAGGCTTTGGAGGAAGAGCCGGATTGCTATACCATATACAATAGTTCTGCATGGAATTTAGATGAGATGGTTCTGCTTCCCTGCAGGGAAGAAGGCTATTATACTGACCGGGAGGGAAATATACTGCTTTCCCAGAAAACAGCTGCAGGAAATTATGTGCAGGTACCCCAGGTTCCGGCCATGGGCCATAAGACTGTTTTGTTCAGAAAGAAGGAACAGACTCCGGGCAGCAGTGCATTTTCGGTAAGCGGAAGAAATATTGAAACTCCCTGGTATGCTGTGGCTCTCAATGATTACGGCCAGATAACCAGGCTTTACGATAAGGCAGAGGAGAGAGAGGTATTGGCTCCGGGAGAAAGAGGAAATGTACTCCAGATGTTTGAGGACAAACCTCTGGATAATGATGCCTGGGATATTGATATTTTCTACCAGCAGAAAATGCGGGAAGTGACAGATTTGACAAGCTTCGAGGTAACCCAGTGCGGACCTCTGTGCCTGGTTATCCACATGGAATGGAACTATATGAATACAACAATTTCCCAGGATATGACCTTGTACAGCAGCAGCAAGAGAATTGACTTTAAGACAGAGGTGGATTTCCAGGAAAGACAGCAGCTTTTGAAAACAGCTTTTACGGTAGATGTGAGAAGTACCTATGCTACCTACGACATACAGTATGGAAATGTGCGGCGGCCAAATCACTGGAATACCAGCTGGGACCACGCCAGATTCGAATCTGTAGGACACCGTTTCGCAGACCTCTCCGAGAGAAATTACGGAGTGGCCCTGTTAAATGACTGTAAGTACGGATACGACATAAAGGATAATGTGATGCGTCTTTCCCTGCTGCGTTCCGGGCTTCAGCCTGACCATCTCCAGGACCTGGGAAGACATACCTTTACCTATTCCCTTCTTCCTCACAAAGGAGACTTTGTGGAAGGCAGGGTAGTGGAGGAAGCCTTTGCCCTGAATAACCCTATGGAGGTATATAAGGGCAGAGATAAGACTGGCTTTGACAGCTTCTTTACTCTGGATAATCCTCAGATAGAGGTGGATGCAGTGAAGAAATCAGAGGACGGAAAATATCTGGTAGTCAGGTTCCATGATTTTGCAGGAGCCAAACAGAATGTAGAACTTACCCCCGGCTTTTCCTGGAAGACATGGGCAGAAGGTGATTTAATGGAACGGCCTGCCGGAGCCTTTACTTCGGAGAATCCAAGGATGAGCCTGCATCCTTATGAGATTAAAACTATTCTTTTTGAATTGTAGAATATTGGCAGATACAAGGAGGAATACGCCATGCTGAATGAGATTTTTAATATGGAAAAAATATTGGGAGCCTGCGAGCGGTTTTTATACTTCCTGAAGATAAATTTTTTCTTCCTGCTTTCCAATCTTCCGGTACTGTTATTTTTCCTGTTTGTGGGAATCCGTCAGGTGCGTACCTATCTTCCTTTGTTTCTGCTGTGCCTTTTATGGGCAGGTCCTGCTCTGTGCGCTTTGTTCTTTTCCATGAACCGGGTGCTGCACAGAATGGATACCACTGCCTTTCGGGATTACAAGACCGGATACCTGGATTCCTGGGGCAAGAAAATGGGAATCACCGCCATACATCTGCTTTTGATATGGGTGTTTTGGACTAATGTGGAGTTTTTTTCTCTGCAGATTCCCATTCTTCCCCTGACTCTTTTGTTTGCCCTTTTATTTGGGGCAGCCGTTATTGTAACTCCAAACCTTTACCTTCTGGCTTCCAGATATGAGATGAAGGTAAAAGATTTGTTCCGGGGAGCTTTTACCCTGTGCATCACAAGGCCGGTGCTGACTTTGGGAAACACAGCCGTGCTGGCTGTGGTGCTGATGCTCCTGGAAATACAGGCAGGAACTTTTATCCTGTTTATAGCCAGCATTTACGGATTTATGGTAGTTTTTATGAATCAGAGAGTGCTGCGTGCCATTGAAGAGAGCCATTGATTTGCGCTCTCTTTTCCGCATTTCCAGAAAGACTTGGTGTATACCCGAAAATATACCAAAGAAGAGAGGGGGAGGGCCAATGGAGGAGAAAAAGAAACCCAGACAACTGTATTTTAAACTATTCTGGACGTATACGGCCATTGTGGTGTGCATTGTACTGGTTCTGGTGCTTTATTTTATGTCGGCTTCGCAGCGGAGAAATCTGGAGGCCAACCGTCAGGCCATGGAGCAGGTCAACCGTCAGGCTGCAGAATATGTGGAGGAAACAGAGAAAATCGCAGACTATGTTTTTTCGGATTTATACCGGTCAGCTTCAGAGCTGGAGGATTTACTGGCCTATTTCAGCATGGAGCCGGAGGAGTATCAAAAGTACAGTCTGGACCGCTATTCCGCTACAGCGGGTCAGGTATATAAGGGCATCCATAATTTTTTGAACGAGGCCTTTGAGGCTTACGACAATCTGGAAAAGGTGGAGCTCATTGGATATAAAGACTTTCAGATGACACAATGCTACCCGGAGAAGAAATTTTATCCCGGGAAGGACGGAAGGAGCAGACTGTATCAGGTGGAAGACCAGGACTATGGAGAAGAGGGGAAGCTGCTTTACACTAAGCAGATTCGAAATCCTGATACTATGGAAAATGAAGGCTGCATGATTTTCACCTTTGAGGGAAAACAAAGCTTTCAAAGGCTTGCCCGGGATAGCCGGCAGACGAATCTGGTCATACGGGCCGGCAAGGGAGGACTGGTTTTTCAGCAGCAGGAGGACGAGAACTGGGAGAGTAAGCTGGAAGATGACAGCTTTATATCTCAGGAAACAGCGGAAGGCCCCTATGAGGTTTATACTTATCTGGATATCAAGAAAGCTTCACGGCTTTCTCTGTCTACCTTTTGGACTATCCTGGGAATCGGAGCTGCAGTGATGCTGGCTGGCGTACTGTCTATCGGTTTTTATGTACGGAGGCTTACCAGAAGAGTGGACGCTATTCTGGAAGCCATGAACCAGGTTACCACAGGGAATCTCCAGGCCAGGCTGGAGACCGGAAATAAGCGGGATGAGCTGGATATGATTGGAAGTCATTTCAATGAGATGTGTGAAAAGCTGGACCTTTATATCCAAAAAAGCTATCTGGCAGAGATTGAGAAGAAAAATGCCCAGATGCAGGCTCTTCAGAGTCAGATAAATCCTCACTTTCTCTATAATACCCTGGAAGCCATACGCATGAGGGCAATCTGTAACGGAGACAGGGAGGTAGGCCGCATGCTGTACAGCATGGTAGTGCTGTTCAGAAGCCAGCTGAAAGAAGCGGATGTCATTACCCTGGGGCAGGAGCTGGATTACTGCAAACAATATATGGAATTGTTTGAGTACCGGTATCAGGACAGCTTTACGTTTCGGGTAGAGTGCCCGGTAGAGCTGCTGTCCCTGCCTATTATCAAGTTTGTACTGCAGCCGATTATAGAAAATTATTTTATCCATGGAATTGACAGAGACAGGAAGGACAACCGGGTGCTTATCCGGGCACAGAGCCAGGGAGAAAGGCTTATTATCTCCGTGGAGGACAACGGACTGGGGATGAGCCGGGAGGACATGGAGGAAAAGAACAAAATGCTGGCGGCTAACAGCCAGGAGGAGACAGGGAATAAATCTATTGGCATATCTAATGTAAACAGAAGAATCAAGGCAGTCTATGGTGAGGAGTACGGCGTTTTTATACAGGCAGCAGAGCCCCAAGGGCTGCAGGTAAGAATTACCATAAAAATAGAAGAAGGGGAAGCATATGAAAAAGGTAATGTTAGTGGAGGATGAGGAATTTATACTCCAGGGAATACGGTACATTATAGATTGGGAGGCCATTTCCATGGAAGTAACCGCCATGGCTCATAACGGAAGGGAAGCTCTGGAATTGTTCCAAAAGGAGCCGGTGGACATTGTGGTGACTGACGTGGAAATGCCCTTTATGAGCGGGTTGGAGCTGATGGAGGAGATACGAAAGGTAAGTCCCAGGACCAGGTGCCTGATTTTATCCGGATATGATGAATTTGAGTATGCCAGAAAGGCACTGAAACTGGATGTGGAGGAATATATTTTAAAGCCTGTCAATGAGGAGCAGCTTAGAACGGCTCTTATCCGGGCAGGAGAACGTCTGGATGAAATCGACAGGAGAACGGCCGGGAATATGGAGGATAAGATTAGCTGGCTCCGGTTTTTAAAGGGAAAGCTGGACGGGGAGCAGGAAAAGGAGTTCTGTGCTATGCTGCCAAAGCTGGGTCCAGGGGAAAAGGTATATACTGCGCTGATGAAAATAGACACCAATACCCTGGACGGGGCGGAGGGCATGAATGAGGTACTGATGGAGATTCAGAAGGAAAACCGGAGAATGAAGGCTATCTACCTGTCTCCGGATACTCTATTTCTGCTGATATTTGGGGATGATACGGCACAGGACAGTCAGATATTGGAATACTGCAGAGAATTCCAGGACAGGCTGGAGAGCCTATGGGGCATTATGAGTTTTGTCACCATCAGCTCTAGTGTGGAGGATTACCGTCTGCTGCCCCAGTGCTACAAGTTGGGGGTCAGGCTTCAGAAATACCGGATGCTGGAGGGCTACGGAAGCTGTATCAATGAGGCACATATTAAGGACAGAAGCTCCAAGGATGTGGTGATTGACCAGACCCTGCTGAGAAAGCTGATTCTCAAAAAGGACAGAGAGGGTGCCTTAAATTATATGGAGGATTTGTTTATCAACAATCTGAAGTCAGAGGTAAGCGTAGATGTTCTCTACCAGCTTGCCCTGAAAATCGCCATGCTGCTGCAGGATATTAAGGCAGAGTATAAGCTGGCCCAGGAAAAAAGGCTCCAGGATTTGTCAGAAATGATTGAGAAAATATACCAGGCAGATGATATTTTTGGCCTGAAAACGATTTTTATCTCGGAGATTTCGGAGATTATCACCTACCTTCACACAGAGGATTCCCAGTACACTCCTGTGGTGAAGCAGATTATGGCGGAGGTGCAGAAAAATTACAGGGAGGATATGAACCTGAAAACTCTTTCTTATAAGTATCACATGAATGCTTCCTACCTGGGGCAGATATTCCAGAAGGAAGCGGGCTGTTCCTTTGCACAATACCTGAGTAATACCAAGAACAGCATAGCCAAGGATTTGATTTTAAATACCAATATGAAAATAAATGATATTGCCAGGGAGGTGGGCTATCCGGACACCAGCTATTTTTACAGGAAATTTAAGCAGTGCTACGGTGTGTCTCCTGCGTCCCTGCGAAATATGAAGAAGTATTAGTGCCGTTTAGGCCTGGCTTTCACCAATATGGACAGATTCTGCAAGTGGAAAAATTTCAGTTTTTTTGCAATTTTTCATGTGGGATTTGTCCATATTTTTTATTTTGTCCACTAGAATTTGTACAAGAAAACTGAAAGTTTTCGACTAGGATTTGTGTAACTTTTCCGATATAGTTATAGATGTCAACAAAGCACCTATAAGAAGCCGGCGGTTATAGAAGGTGCCAAGAAAAGGAGGTTATGAAGTGAAAAGAGAAGAAAAGGCGAAAAAAGTGGGATTTTTCACACGCCTGAAGACAAACAAGGAGCTGCTTGTCCTGAGCGCCCCTGGAGCTATCTGGTTCCTGCTGTTTGCGTACCTGCCTCTGTTTGGTATTCTGGTAGCGTTTAAGCAGTACCGTTTGTCCGGAAACTTTTTTGAAAGCCTGATTTCCAGTAAATTCGTGGGTCTGGACAACTTTAAATTCCTCTTCAGCAGCGGCGACGCATGGATTATTCTTCGAAATACGGTTTTGTACAATGCAACCTTCATCATTTTAGGCGTTGTACTTCCTGTAATCGTGGCTTTATTGTTAAATGAACTGAGAAACAAGGGAATGGCAAAAATTTACCAAAGCTCTATGTTTTTACCCTACTTTTTATCCTGGGTTGTAGTCAGCTATTGTGTATATGCGTTCTTAAATCCGGAAAAGGGATATTTTAACGCAGTTTTGCAGCAGTTTGGACATGAGGGAATTTCCTGGTATACAGAGAAAGGCTTTTGGCCCTTTATCATTATTTTCATGAGCCAGTGGAAGGGTGTGGGCTATAACACTGTAGTTTACCTGGCGTCCATCTGCGGTATCAATAAGACATACTACGAAGCTGCGGTTTTGGACGGAGCCACAAAATGGCAGCAGATAAAATACATAACCCTTCCCCTGTTAAAGCCGGTTATCACTATTTTGCTGATTATGGCTGTGGGAGGTATTTTCAAGGCGGATTTCGGACTGTTTTACCAGCTTCCTATGAATTCCGGCCCTCTGTATCCGGTGACAAATGTTTTGGATACTTACATTTTCCGGGCATTGCAGACCAACGGAGAAATCGGTATGAGCTCTGCGGCGGCATTATTCCAGTCAACCGTAGGCTTTGTCCTGATTATGATTGCCAATAAGATTGTGTCTAAGATAGACAACGAAAACGCATTATTCTAGGAAAGGAGATGGATAGAAAATGTCAGTTTCTGATTGGAACTTGCGCAGGAAGGAGCGAGCAAGAGAGAAAAAAGTGAAACAGCTGGAAGATGAGCAGTGTGAATATAACAAAATTAAAAAGTCTACCAATGTGTTGTTTAATGTAATCTTATCTATCTTATCTCTTTTGAGCGTGATACCTTTTATTTTTGTTATTATTATTTCTTTTACGGACGAGCAGTCCCTGACCATGAACGGTTACCGGTTTATACCGGAGAAATGGAGCCTGTATGCTTATGAATATATTGTAAGCGCAGGAGAAAGTATTTTAAGAAGCTACGGAGTTACCATTCTGGTTACTGTGGTGGGAACCATTATCGGACTTTTGCTGACAGGAACTTATGCATATGCTCTTTCCAGAAAGACTTATGCTTTCCGTTCCTTCTTTACCAAGGTGATTACAGTGCCCATGCTGTTTTCCGGCGGTATGATTGCCAATTACCTGATTGTGACCAAGGTGCTGATGCTGAAGAACAGTGTGTGGGCCCTGATACTGCCTCTGTGTATGAACTCTTTTAATGTAATCGTACTGCGTACCTTTTTTAAGACCAGTATCCCGGATTCTGTGGTGGAATCCGCTAAGATTGACGGAGCGTCTGAGTGGAGGCTGTTTTTCAAGATTGTTATTCCCATGGCTATGCCGGGACTGGCCACTATCGGACTTTTCCTTACCCTGGGCTATTGGAACGACTGGTTCAATGCTCTGATGTACATGGACGACAAGAACTGGATTCCCCTTCAGTTCCTGCTGATGCAGATTCAGAATTCCATTGACTGGCTGGCAAGTAATAAGTCTATGATGGGTGTGGATGGAATACAGGCGGCGGCCAATCTGCCTAAGGAGACCATTAAGATGGCTATTGTGGTGATTTCCACCCTGCCGATTATATTTGCATATCCGTTCTTCCAGAGATATTTTGTAAACGGATTGACCATTGGTGCGGTAAAAGAATAAAAAATCATGTATAATGAAAGAGGAGGATTTTTCCATGAAATTGAAATATGCGAAAAGAGCCCTGGCTCTTGGTATGGCAGCAGCCCTTTCTGTGGGAATGCTGGCCGGCTGCGGCGGTAAGACCGAGACAAATGAAAAGGGCGAAGAGATTGTGGAGCTTACCTGGTATCAGGTAGGCGACGCCCAGGCCGACGATGAACAGGTGTTTGAGGCAGTAAATGAATACCTGGCAGAGAAAATCGGAGTTAAGCTGAATGTGATTAAAGTAGGCTGGGGAGATTACAACCAGAAAATGCAGGTTGTTATCAATACAGGAGACCAGTGGGATTTGTGCTTTACCTGCTCCTGGGCAAACGACTATCTGCAGAACGCTCAGAAGGGCGCCTTCCTGGAGCTGGACGACCTGCTTGCTGACCAGGGAAAAGAAATGTATGACCTGATTGACCCTCGTTTCTGGGAAGCAGCTAAGGTAGGCGGAAAGACCTATGGCGTCCCCAGTGAGAAGGAAATGGGAAGCTGCCCTATGTGGGTTTTCACCAAGGAGTATGTAGACAAATATAATATTCCATACCAGGATATTCACAGCCTGGAGGATTTGGAGCCTTACTTAAAGCTGATTAAAGAGAATGAGCCGGATGTGGTTCCTATGTATCTGACAAAAGACTATTCTGCGCCTACCTATATGGACAAGATTCAGGACCCCATTGGTATTGAGTACGGGGATGAAACTTTGACCGTAAAGAATGTGTTTGAGACAGAGAAAATGCAGGAAACACTGGATACTATGAGAAAATATTATCTGGCCGGCTATATCAACAAGGATGCGGCTACTGCTTCTGATGACAAATCCGTAAAACGGTTTGTGACAAAGGGCGACGGACAGCCTTATGCAGAGCTGACCTGGGGCAAGGATTTAGGCTATGAGGTAGTGGCAACCCAGATTATGGATACACAGATTACCAATGCTTCTGCACGAGGAGCTTTGACAGCCATCAATAAAAACTCCCAGCATCCGGAGAAAGCTATGGAGCTTTTAAACCTTATCAACACAGACCAGGAGCTGAGAAACACTCTGAATTATGGTATCGAGGGCGTTCACTGGGATAAAGTGGAGCCAGACAGCCAGGAGGTTCAGGAGGCAGAAGGAAAGCCCTATATTTATGAGTACAAGGCAAAGCTGAATCCAGAGAAACAGAAGGATTATTCTGCACCCTACTGGGTACAGGGCGGCCTGTTCAATACTTATGTAATGGACAACGAGCCTCTGGATAAATGGGCTACCTTTAAGGAGTTTAACGACGCCTCTCAGGAAGCACCTTCCTTTGGATTTGATTTTGATTTAGAGCCGGTGGCTACTCAGGTGGCTGGTTTCCGTAATGTTTTGGATGAGTTTGGAAAATCTCTGTATACAGGAAGCGTTGACCCGGAGGAATACCTTCCTCAGCTTTTGAAGAAGCTGGAGGCAACGGGAATACAGGATGTAATCGATGAAATGCAGAAACAGATTGACCAGTGGAAAGCAGATAAATAATTTTTAATAAGGCTGCCCCAGGAAGACAGAAGCAGAAGGACTTCCTGGGACGGCCTG
Source organism: uncultured Blautia sp. (assembly GCA_902476765.1). Lineage (GTDB taxonomy): Bacteria > Bacillota > Clostridia > Lachnospirales > Lachnospiraceae > Blautia. The sequence goes on along the minus strand of CABSEJ010000029.1, from coordinate 3,730 downwards.
AAGGCGTTTATGGAGGATGGATATGAAGAGACTGGAATTAAAAGAAGGCTGGCAGATGCGGGCAGTGGGAGAGGAAAACTGGCAGGAAGCACAGGTATGGGGCAGCGTATACACAGATTTGCTGCGGAACGGAAAAATGGAGGACCCCTATTGGAGGGATAACGAGGATGCCTGCTGTGCCCTGATGGAGAAGGATTATGAGTACAGATGTATCTTCCGGCCGGAGTCCACAAAGGAGTGGGGGGATGTATTTCTGCAGTTTGAAGGCCTGGATACCCTGGCGGAGGTATTCTTAAACGGACAGTTTCTGGGAGCCGCCTGCAATATGCACAGAAGCTGGGAATACCAGGTAAAAGAGCTGCTGAAGGAAGGGGAGGAGAATGTGCTTCGGGTACTGTTTCACTCTCCTTTAGCGTATATTGCCAAGGCCCATGAAAAGTACGGGACTCATGGAAACGAGGATACTTATGAGGGCTTTATGCATCTTCGGAAAGCCCATTATATGTTTGGATGGGACTGGGGCGCCCATCTGCCGGACGGAGGGATTTTCCGCCCGGTGTATCTGTGCTATGCAGGACAGGGCAGAATTCTGGATTTTCATATCCGCCAGAAACACCGGGAAAATGTTTGTACCTTGGAATTTCATGCAGACTGTGCCTTAGAGCCGGGGGGAGACTATGAGTTGGAAGTCCGGGTAAACCAGCCGGAGGGAGAGACACTTGGGAAGGTGGTTTTAGTCCAGGGAAAAGGAGAACTTCGGATTGAAAACCCCAGGCTCTGGTGGGTAAACGGATTGGGAGAACAGCCTCTGTACAAGGTTACGGCCATTCTTTACAGACAGGGGCAGGAGGAAGACAGATGGGAGAGAAGAATCGGTCTGCGCTCCATGAGGATGAAACGGGAGAAGGACAAGTGGGGAGAGAGCTTTGCCCATGAAATCAACGGACAGGATTTCTTCGCCATGGGGGCAGATTATATTCCGGAGGAGCATCTTCTGGGCAGAAGAAGCCGGGAGAAAACCCGCAGACTTCTGGAAGACTGTAAAGCGGCTCATTTCAATGTAATCCGGGTTTGGGGCGGAGGACTTTATCCGGATGACTGGTTTTATGATATTTGCGACGAACTGGGACTGGCGGTGTGGCAGGACTTTATGTTTGCCTGTTCTGTGTATGAGCTGACTCCGGAATTCGAAGAGAATATCCGCCAGGAGCTGATTGAAAATGTGAAACGAATCCGCCACCATGCATGCCTGGCTCTGTGGTGCGGAAACAATGAGATGGAGATGTTTGTGGATGAGCGGTGCTGGGTGACAAAATACACGGAGGTGCGGGATTACCTTTTCATGTACGAAAGGATTTTCCCGGAAATTTTAAGGGAGTATGACCCGGATACCTTTTACTGGCCGGCCAGTCCTTCCTCAGGAGGTTCCTTTGACAAGCCTAACGACCCGGACAGGGGAGACGTGCATTATTGGCAGGTGTGGCACGGAAACCGTCCTTTCTCTGAGTACCGGAAATATTTCTTCCGCTATGCCTCAGAGTTTGGTTTCCAGGCTCTGCCTCAGAAGAAAACACTGGAAACTGTCACAGACAGGCCGGAGGATTTCAACCTGTTTTCCTATATCATGGAAAAGCATCAGAGAAACTATGGAGCAAACGGAAAGATTATGAATTACATGCAGCAGACCTACCGGTATCCAGGGGATTTTGACCGGGTGATTTATGCTTCCCAGCTTTTGCAGGCAGATGCTATCCGCTATGGGGTGGAGCATTTCAGGAGAAACAGAGGCCGGTGTATGGGAGCTGTATACTGGCAGTTAAATGACTGCTGGCCTGTGATTTCCTGGTCCTCCGTTGATTATGAGGGAAGATGGAAGGCGCTGCACTATTATGCCAAACGCTTTTTTGCTCCGGTGATGATTTCCTGCCAGGAGGAAAGCTGGATGACCCAGGAGGCCAATATGAACCGGCAGCATTTTACCTTTGAAAAATCTATCCATTTAAATGTGGCCAACGAGACTTTCCGGGACAGAAATATCCGGGTACGGTGGTGCCTGAGAGACGCCGGAGCCCGTATTCTCAGGGAAGAGGAGCAGGAAATCCGGGTTCCGGCCTTTACCAGTGTATGGCTGGATAAAACAGAGCTTCCCCAGGTCAATGTGTTTGAGGAATATGTAAGCTATGAGGCCTGGGAAGGGGAGAATATTATTTCCCAGGGAACCGTTCTCTTCTCTTACCCTAAATATTTCCGTTATCAGAATCCCAGGCTATCCTGGGAAATCAGCGGCAGCCAGATAACCGTTTCCGGGGAAGCCTATGCAAAAAGCGTGGAAATATTAAACGAAAATCAGGACCTGGTATTGTCGGATAATTATTTTGACTTAAACGGAGGCAGCAGAACCGTTACCATACTCCGGGGAAAACCGGAAGGAATCAGGCTTCGCAGTGTCTGGGATATTAGATAGTCAAATACCCCGATGCAAGCATGTCCCCTTGGCTCGTTGCTGGCAGGAATAAAAAGTCATAATAAAAAGATGACATTTCCCCTGGCTCCTTGCTATAATAGGAAAAGGAATCAGCGCAAAAGGAGAGAGTACAGTGACTATAAATGAAATTGCCCGCCTGGCAGGGGTTTCCAGAGCCACGGTTTCCAGATATTTAAATGACGGCTATGTCAGTGAAGAAAAAAGGGAGAGAATCCGCCAGGTGGTAGAGCAGACCGGATACCAGCCTTCCGCCCAGGCCCAGATGCTGCGGACGAAAAAGACCAGGCTGGTGGGGGTAATTATTCCCAAGATAAATTCTGACACCGTAAGCCGTATGGTGGCCGGAATCAGCGATGTGCTGGCAAAGAAGGGGTACCAGCTTCTTCTGGCCAATACCAACAATGACATAGAGGAGGAGCTGAAATACCTTCGTCTGTTCAGAGATAACCAGGTGGACGGGATTCTGTTTATTGCCACCATTTTTACGGCCAGACACAAGAAGGCTTTGAAAGAATGTAAGGTTCCTGTGGTTATCCTGGGCCAGCAGCTGGAGGGATATTCCTGTGTGTACCATGATGATTTTCATGCGGCCAGAGATATTACGGAGCTGCTTTTGAAAAAAGGGAAGGTGCCGGGCTTTATCGGAGTAACCCAGAAGGATGAGGCGGCAGGCTTGAACAGGAGAAAAGGTTTTGAGGCTGCCCTCAAAAGACACAGGATTCTCTTAGAACCGGGGCAGATTGGGGAGGCTAAGTTCCAGGTTGAGTCCGGGTATGAGAAAATGCGGGAGATGCTGGAGGCTGTCCCCGGGATAGACGCTGTATTTTGCGCCACAGATAATATTGCCGTGGGAGCCATGGCTTACTTAAAAGAAGCAGGTAAGACAATTCCCGGAGAAATCCAGGTGGCGGGTATTGGCGATACGCCGCTGGCCGGACTGGTAACTCCCAAGCTTACGACTGTACACTATTACTATAAAACCAGCGGTATGGAGGCTGCCTCCATGCTGGTAGAAATCATGGAAACAGGGGAAGCGGCGGTGTGCAAAGAACTGAAAATGGGATATAAAATTATTGAGAAGGATTCCACTCTTTGAAGAAAGAGAGAGGAACCCTGCTTGATAAAGGCCGTCACATGGAAGCAAAGGAAGGGATTCTTTTCCCGGCTGCTTCTATGTGGCGGCTTTTATGATATAGGAAAGTTCTCACTTTCCTATATCATAAAAAGCGCTTTGCGCAGCGATGC
>CABSEJ010000028.1 GCA_902476765.1 uncultured Blautia sp. | reverse complement strand
CAGACATATTTCCTTTTAATAGGCTGGGCATGGATAAGTCCAGCAATGAGCCTGCGAATTCTTTGCGCAGGGAGCTGCAGGCGGTTCCTACTAAATCCAGCATGACAGGAATTCCAGCCTGTGAAGCAGCTTTTAGAGCAACGGGCATGGAGGCTATTCTGGCGTCAGTAATGTTCCCAAGGTTCAGGGCCAGAGCCTTTGCGGTTTTGGTTATCTGGGCTACCTCCTCCTGATGCCGGCAGCCAGAATAATGTTGGCGCAATCATGGATGGAAATAGGATTGGTAATGCAGTGTATCAGGGGTTCCTGAATCCTAACGGTTTCCCTTATGGTTCCGAGTTTTTTTATCATATACTTTTGCTCCCAGTTTTTGCTGAAATTTTCCAAGCATTCCCGCCTGGCTTAAAGCCTTTAAGAAAAAATATGCTGCAGTACCGCCCATAGTGGTGGCGGCCAGAAACATCGGAGTGTAATAAAAAGCATTGAGACCACCTCTGCCCATAAGCAGGGCCATTACCGGATAGGAGGCCAGAGAACCGATGATTCCTGTTCCGAAAATCTCTCCCAGGACAGCGCAGATAATTTTTCCCTTAGAAGCCCGATAAAAGACTCCGGAGAGAAATGCCCCGAATACCGCACCAGTAAGTGCCAGAGGGGGAATACCCATCATAGTCATGCGGATGATTCCGATAAGAGTAGCGCACAAAAGAGAGTACCAGGGCCCCAGAAGAACGGAGCACACGATATTTATCAAATGGGCCGTGGGGCACATGCCTTCAATGCGGAGAATGGGCGAGATAACCACGCCGATGGCAACCATTACTCCCAGCATCACGGTCCGCAGAATTTTTTCATGAGACGTATCCATTTCAAATTTTCCTTTCCAAAACATGTCCATGGCACAGTCCCACAGGAATTCTGAATCCTATAGGCCTGCCCGGAGCAATTGACACCCCGCAGCTTGCTGCGGGGGTGATTTGCTTTTAAAGAGTAGCATAGAATGTGAGGAAAGTCAAATCTTGTAAGAAACACTCAGATGTATCTTACTGCAGCTTTTGATTTCTATAAGAATTGGGCGTTATATTGTATGCTGCTTTAAATTGTTTTACATAATAAGAACAGTCAGAAAAGCCGCATAGAGAAGCTATTTCAGCGATTGAGGTAGAACGATATTCTAATAACATTTTCTTTGAAATTTCAAGTCTGTATTGCAGCAAATATTTTGAAAAACTAATATTTAGCTTAGATTTAAAAAGCCGGCTTAGATAGGACGGATGCATGAATAGGGTGTTGGCGGCAATGTCCTGTAACGTAATATCAAGAAAAAAATTTTCGTGTATGTAATTCACCATGATATTAACGATATCTTGAGAAGCATCGGTTGTATTGCCTTGAAGGATTGTATAAATGCGTTCAATTTGCCTATTGAAAAAATCTTCAATGGATTCGATAGTTTCGAAATTCGATATTTTGGTCTCTGAAATATAATCATAGCTGCTGTTATGAGTTTCGTTGTATTTATATATTTTTTTGTTCAATACAATAACGAAAAAAGAAATCAAATCTGACAGACTCCATAGAGATATATTCTCTTTAGAGGTCAGATTTAATATAGCATTTTTAAACAGTTGTTTGGTAAGCAAAGGATTTTTAAAATCAAAGGATTTTAAAATTTCATATTCTAATCTGGCAGAATAAGGACTTATATAATTTTTTTCTCCTTTTGTTTCTGTGTTGGAGGAAGGAGAGTCAGAAGTAAGCATATGTTCCTTGCTGCTGTAATAGCACTGTAGATAAAGGGTTTGAAAAGGACTGCTTGACAGAGCTATTTCGCTGGTAGTGATGGAAAAAGTATTGCTGTCCATACACTCTATTAACTTGGAATATATACTTTTACAATAGTTTTGCTGAACAATACGGATATTATTTATATTGTCCATATAATATAGGTTTAAAATAAAGATATCTTTATGATTAGGAGATTCTATGGGAAGGCGTGTAACATGATTTTGGGAAAAAGACAGAATAATCTCCTTTTCATTTTTGGTAAATTCTACAGATTTGTGCAAAAATATCATAGAGATATAAGATGCCGAAGAATCTATAGAAATTGTTTGTGAAAGCTGTTTTAAATCATAGTTATCATCAAAAATCATCTGGCTGAATAATGCCTGATTTTTTAAATAAGAAATTTCCTGCCGGCTGGATATATTTTGTTTGAGCTTTCCGCATAAATTATCCATACATTCATATATCTGCTGCCTGTAAATTGGTTTTAACAGATAATCAAAAGCCTTATATTTCAGCGCAGTTTGTGAATAGTTGAAATCAGAATATCCGCTGATAATCACAATGAGGAGGTCGGGGTATTCAGACATCAAGTTATGTGTTAAATCCAATCCGTCCATGCCAGGCATTCGTATATCAGTAAATAATATATCCGGCTTTATTTCGCAGGATGAGATATAAGATAATGCATCTTGGGCGTTTTCAAAAACCTGGCAATTTAAGGAAATCTGGTTTTGATTACAGTAATCCTGTACTAATTTTTGCAATGCTAAAGCAGCGATTTTTTCATCATCAATTATAATAATATGCATAAGTTTTACTCCTTTTCTATACCGGGTCTGCCTTCAGTATATATGGCAGAGGGGGCCCTTTGTACACTGAAGGCAAAATGCATGCTGGAGTAGGGAATTAAAATTATAACAAATCTATAGGGAGAATCATTTGGAACCGTGTCCCTTTATTCAGCTCGCTTTCTATTTCCAGAGTATAATTTTCACCATAAAATGTTTTAATACGGGAATATACATTCTGGATACCAATACTTTTTTCCGATGAAGAAAAAGATGGAGGGAAATTTGTGGAAAGCTGTTGGTTCAAATGTTTTAATACCTCTGGCGGCATACCGCACCCATTGTCAGAAACAGACAGATACATTAAGTTACCTGCTTTCTTGCCGGTGATTTTTAAAAGGCCTCCCGAACTCATTAACTCAAGACTATGGTGAATACAGTTTTCCACCAGGGGCTGGAGAAGAAATTTCAAAATTTTGCATTCCAGCAGTTCGGGGTCAATATGAATTTCTTCTGTAAAATGATTCACAAACCGCACCTTTTGTATATAAATATAGTTTTCAATCTGTAAAATCTCCTCTTTTAATAGCACAACATCTCCCTTTTTCACATTGTAGCGAAGGATTTCCGAAAGTCGTTCTGAGATACTGGATATATCCTCTACTCCATTTATAATAGCCAGAGAACTAATCAGATTAAGGGTATTATAAATAAAATGAGGATTAATCTGGGACTGCAGCATTTTAAGCTGAACTCTTTTTTGATTAAGCTTGGTAATATAATTTAATCTTACAGCTTCCTTCAAATTCGCAGACATTTCATTGAATCTTTGGATGATTAAATCTATCTCATAAACACTTTTGTCCGTCTGAATCTGCGGAAATTCTCCCTCCTCAATATCCTTCATTGCATGAAAAAGTTTATCAATAGGCATAAAAATTTTGCAGGATAGCCGGTTAATTACAAAAATTACAAGGAGCAGTAAAATCAGACAGCAAAGAAGAGAAATACCTTGTGCCGAAAAAGTCTGCTCAAGAGGAGACGAATAAGGAAGATATTGGATTATAAATGCATCCATATAGGTGGCGGGCTTTGCAAGACATATGTATTTTGCATGGTTTACTGCAACAATTTGGGTGAATTCTTTGCGTTCTTTTAAAAGTTCTCCATCTAAAGAAGAGAAAACTCCTTTGGTTATGCGTGAAATATCATTATCCGTTTCTCCGCTGGAACAGATGATTTCTTCGCAGCTTGCCAGAAGTAAATCCGAGTTCTGTGTAGGTTCCATAGTAACAATAGATTGGATAGTTTGAAAGTTAATATCAATCCATAAATATCCAACGGTTTCCTGATGAATATTGGTGAGACGGTTAAGGGAACAAAGAACCTCTGTGTTGTTAAATATAGTATTTTTGGACACTCTTGAAAGCAACAGAGAAGAAGAGTTATTTTTGTTCAGAGCATCAATCTGGCTGTTGATAAAATCTTTATCAATATTGGAATTATTGATATTACTGTAAAATTCTCCGTCGCCAGATATAAAAGTGATACCATAGATTTCAGGATTAATCTGCGTCAGATTGTTGATAAGATTATTCATATAAATTAAATTGTTTACATAATTTATATCTTTATGCTCTGATGTCTGGGCGAGGATTTTTTCAACCTTGTAATCCTGTGTGTGTATATAAGAAATCCGGTGGATACTGTTAAATATCTGAGATAAATTAGTATCAACCTGATTATTGAATTCTTTGGCTAAATCTAAATAACTTTGCTGTCTTAATTTAGAGCTTTTATAACCTGCTATAAAAAATAGGGTTACAAAGGGAATAAAAAATAAAAGAAAACAAATAAGCAAAACACGTTTTCCCTGAGATTTTAAATAGATAACTTTTCGCTGCATTTTCCCCCTCCTCCTTGTTTAAATCCAAGTAAATAAAGTATATTGACCTACTTCAGCATTAGGTAAAATGCGGATTTTTGACTTTATTATAGAAGTGAGAATTGAAAAAGTCTATAGGGTTTTGGTGGAATTGTCCTTACAGTAACCAAAATGTCATAAAAGTTATAGAAAGAAGATTATAAAAATTATATGGAGAGAACAAGAATCATGCCATACTAATATCATCAAAAGACAGGGCTTGATGCAAAGGGAGAAGGGAAAATGAACAGGGTGAGAATTTTAGGAGAGGGAACGCTGAGAATGGCAGGGGGTGATAAAGAGTACATTACAGAACTTCCCAGACAAGTACATGAGGTACTGCTCCAATACGGGGATATGGAAAATCCTGTCCTTACCCATGAGGGAAAGGAAGCTATAGAGGTCAGCCGGAAGGATTGGATTTATACGGTACCCTTTACTATGGAGGGAGGAGATAAAAAGGTTTTTTTGAAATGTAAAGGTCTGGATACAAGAGTGGATATTTTTATGAATGGGAAACATATAGGAAAACATGAGGATATGTTTTATCCGTTTATAGCAGAATTAGAAGAGTGGAAGGAGGGAAAAAATACTTTAACCTTTTATTTTCATTCATCGGTTCAATATCTGGAAAATCTGAAGGAGAGGGAGGAATGGAGAGGAAAAATTCCCAGAGCCCATTACCTGAGAAAAGCTCCTCATGATTTTGAGGATTTTTTAGGAATCAAACCTTATTTCCCAGGAGTAGGGATTTTTGACGATATTGAATTATGGGAATGTGGAAATTGCTATATAGAGGAAAGCAGAATCAGAGCAGATTTGGAAGAGAACGGACGGGGAAAAGTAGAATGGAAGCTAAAATATAACATAAGAAACCAGTGCCATGTACAAGGCAGAATACGGCTTGCAGATATAGACGGACATATTCTTCATGAGGCAACAGAAAGCTTGGACGGACAGAGAGAAAAAAAGTTAAAAGTTTTTCTTGATAATCCTGATTTGTGGTGGCCGGTAGGATATGGGGAACAAAAACTTTATAAGGTTACCCTGGAATTGTTGGAGGATAACCAGGTTGTAGAGTCAAAAACAAAAAGAATAGGATTTCGCAGATTAGAAGTACAGGGAGATTTTGATTTTAAAATAAACGGAAAGGGAATCCGGCTTTGGGGAGCTAATTTAGTTCCTCTAACTGGAATGACACATGTTTTCGATGAAAAGAAAGCCGGAGATTTAATCTGTAAAACTGTACAGGCCAATATGAATATGCTTCGTTTCTGGGGCGGCGGAGAGCCGTATCCGGAAAAATTATACGATATGGCTGATGAGGCGGGAATTCTGGTGTGGACAGAAATGTTTCATAAATGGGGGATGTATCCGGATACCCATGAATATATGGAGCAGTATAAAAGGGAAATGCTATATATGCTGGATAAAACCCAGGGACATCCTTGTGTAATTATATGGAGTGGGGGGAATGAGAGCTATATGGGAGCTCAGCTGGATTTTCCGGGGCAGCCGTATATTGGGGAAAAGATTTTTAAAATGTACGGAGAAATGGTTAAGGAGAATACGGATTGCTTTTATATAGAAAATTCTCCGGTTAAGGGTGCTTTCCAGAACGACCCAAGAGAAGGAGATTTTCATGGGTGGAATCATTTATGGTACATCCCTTATGACAAATATCCGGTGTTTTTCAGTGAAAATTCCAGGGTTTCGGTTCCGGCCATGAAGAGCATGAAAAAATATATTCCGGATAAAAAGGAGCTATGGCCTTACGGGTTTCAGGCTCGCCTTAGAGAATTTCAAGAATCTTTGTTTCCCCCGGCGTGGCAGAAGTTAAAAGCAGGACCGGAACCCTATTGGTGTTCGCCTGTGGAACAGTTTTATGACGCCGATACACCAGAAGAACTGATTTATAAATGCGGGGGCGCCCATGCACAATTTATGAAAAGGACAGCAGAACGGCTTAAAAGGGGCCGTCCGGTATGGAAAAAGCAGGGGGAACAGATATGTAAAGGGCAATTGATATGGAAATTGAACGATACATGGCCTCAAATTTTCTGTAGTCTTTTAGATTACGATTCAGAGCCGGGGTATGCCTACTATGCTGTGAAAAGAGGGTTTGAACCCATACAGGTTTCCTTTGCCATAGAAGATAATATTACTATTTGGGGTGTCAATGATACGGGGAAAGATTTTCGGGGGACAATGGAATTTGTTTTGTTTTCTCCTATATCAAACACATGCCTGGAGCGGTTTGAGGAAAAAGCTGTTATTCCCTCCGGCCAGTCTGTATGCATTTGTGACTTGGACAGGCTTGGGCAGTTTAAAAGAGAAAATCTGTTATATGCCTGCCTGAAAGATGAAGCCGGAAATATCATAAACCGAAATTACGAGTTTGTAGAAATTGAAAGAAATTTCTATTTCCCTGACGCTAAATTATCTTTGAAATACGAAAATGAGGAGCTGGTGATAGGTACGGATAAATTTGCCAGATGCATAGAGCTTGGCGGAAACAAAAAAGGTGATGAGTTTGGCTTCTTTTTTGAGGATAATTATTTTGACCTTCTTCCTTTTGAAGTCAGAAGGATAAAGGTTAAAACTCAAAAGAAAGACTATGAGATAACCGCAAAGGCCCATTATTCTCAAAAGGTGGAGACATTAAGGATAATCCAGCAGCATTAAGCGCTGAAAAAGGCGTTTAAATAAAAAATATACAAAAGGAGAAGGATTATGGAGTACAGAAAGGTTGGAAAGTATGGACTAAAGGTCAGTGCTATGAGTCTTGGAAGCTGGCTGACATACGGGGAAACTATTGACCAGGAAAAGTCAAAAGAAATTATATACGCTGCATATGACAGCGGTATTACATCTTTCGACACGGCAAATGCTTACAATGGAGGGGAGGCAGAGGCTGTTCTGGGAAAGGCTTTAAAGGAATTCAGAAGAGAAACCTATGTGATAGGGACGAAGCTGTTTTTTGCAATGGGAGATACGCCTAATGAAAGCGGTTCTTCCAGAAAAGCCGTGGTAGAGCAGGTAAATAACAGCCTCAAAAGGCTTCAGACGGATTATGTGGATATTCTGTATTTCCACAGGTATGACGAAGAAACACCGATTTATGAAACTTTAAGAGCTATTGACGACATGATTAGGCAAGGAAAAGTTTTGTATTACGGAGTCAGTGAATGGACAGCAAAACAGATTACAGATGCACTGCATACAGCAGATAAGTATTTATTAGACAGAATGATAGTGAATCAGCCCTCCTATAATCTGCTGAACCGTTATATAGAGAAGGAAGTTTTGCCTCTGTGTAAAGAACAGGGAGTAGGACAAATTGTATTTTCTCCTTTGGCACAGGGCATGCTCACGGGAAAATATCAGGATGCCGAAGCCGTTCCTAAAGGAAGCAGAGCAGATACGGCCCAGGGACAGTGGCTGAGGGATGAATATTTTTCTGCTGAGAACTTTAGAAAAATCGGTGAATTAGCTAAATTAAGCGAAGAGGCAGGAATTCCTATGGCCAGGTTAGCCCTTGCATGGAATCTATCGGTAGACGGTATTTCCAGTGTGATTTTAGGAGCCAGCAGAAAAGAACAAATATTAGAAAATATAAAGGCTCTTGATGTAAATCTGACAGAAGATATGAAAAAGAGAATCAATGAAATATGCCCCATCGGATAAGGAGGAGACGCTATGAAGAAAAAAATGATTAGCCTTTTATTATGTTTCAGTATGGTCATGGCCTGTGCGGCCTGTGGTGCAGAAGAAGAAAGCGGGGGAGAGAAAGAGGCATCAAAGGATAAAATTACACTGGAATTCTATCAGACCAAAAGGGAAGCAGTAAAGTCCATGGATGCGCTGATAAAGAAGTTTAATGAGTCTCAGGACAGGATTGTTGTGGAGCAAAATAATGTCCCCGACGGCCAGGACCTTCTCATGACAAGGATGGCCAGCAATGATATGCCGCCCATATTCACCTGCTATCCGGGAAAAGAAGATTTTAAAAAGATGACGGAACAAGGGGCAGTGGTGGAACTGACAAATGAGAGCTTTTTGGATAATGTATTAGACGGCATGAAAGATATTGTAACATATGATGATAAAATCTACGCCCTGCCTATCTCTGCATCAACTCTCGGAATATACGTTAATAAAGATTTATTTGCAGAATTAGGAGAGACGGAATACCCGGAAACCTATGATGAGCTTTTAGCATTATATCAGAAGGCCGAGGACAACGGAATCACAGGAACCGTGCTTCCCTATAAAAGTGCAGAAAATGTGGAGCAGCTTTTTCAGGGTGGAATTACCTCATTTATGGATGACCCGATTTCCTTCTATGGAGATGTAGAAAGCGGAAAAGTAAAATCCATGGATAACGAGGAATATGTCAATGCATTGGAAAACCTCCTAAAGCTGAATGATTATGCCCAGGATGATTTTCTGGGAACCAGCTATGACCAGGCTATCGCAGAGTTTGCCAATGGAAATGCTCTATCTCTGATAACCGGATTATGGGCACTTCCTTCCCTGAAAGAAGCTAACCCGGATATAAACTGTGAACTGATACCGTTCCCCGGACCCACAAAAGAGCAGACAAGAGCCATGGTAGGAATTGACTGTTCCTTGGCCGTAGCTACCAATGAGGATGAAGAAATCCAGGACGCAGCTATGGAATTTATTCGTTTTATCGGAGAACCGGAGAATGTGGCTGAGTTCAACGGTTTGGATAAAAATATTCCTACATTAAAAGATGTACCGTTTGATGTGCCTGAGGTTACGGCAATCAATGAGTGTATTGCTTCGGGAAAGGACGCACGTTTTAGCGTAGACTTTTGGCCGGCTGGAGTAGAAGGTGACTTGAGAGCAATTTATCAGGAATTTGTTGCAACCGGAGATGTAAAAGCAACAACAGAAAAGGTTGACCAGACATTTACTTCAAGGGCCAGATAGACAGTATAGAATGAAAGGTGGGGGTTCCATGGAGGTGGCTAAAACAAGAAAAGCTCATAGAAAGCGGAATAAAATCTTTTTTATGATGACGGTTCCTGCTGTGATATTATATACAATATTTTTTATCTATCCGGTATTAAGCGGTATTTATTATAGCATGACAAACTGGGACGGTATTTCGTTAGAATATAAGTTCAACGGGCTGGAAAATTTCATATCCCTGTTTCAGGACAGCAGATTTAAAAATGCCGTATGGTTTAGCCTGAAGTATACGGTGATTTTAACAATAGCAGGAAATATTCTGGCGCTGTTTATAGCCCATGTATTGAATTCTAAAATAAGGTGCAGAGGGTTTTTTAGAGGGATTTTCTTCTTCCCGGCGGTACTCAGTATGATTACAGTAGGACTTATTTTTGATGAAATCTACTATAGAGTTTTACCTATGTTTGGAGATGCTCTTCACATTACAGCATTACAGAGTAATATTTTAGCAAATGCAGATTTAGCCATCTATGGAATTCTTTTTGTACATTTATGGCAGGGCATTGCCCTGCCGACTGTCCTCTATTTGGCAGGGCTGCAGGGGATACCCAGTGATTTGATTGAGGCGGCAAGGCTGGATGGGGCAAATGTATGGCAAAGGTTTAAAAACATTACCATACCCTTTATCATCCCGGTTATGAATGTAGCCCTTGTCATGCTGGTGAAAGCGGGTTTGACTGTATTTGACTATATCAGGGCAATGACAGACGGAGGACCAGGATGGGCCACGGAATCTATAGGATTACTGATTTATAACCATGCGTTTCAGGAAATGAAGTTCAGTTATTCCATTGCAGAATCTCTGGTGCTTTTTGTAATGATTGCCCTGGTATCTGCTATACAGTTTAAAATTTTGAGCAAAAAGGAGGTTGGACAGCAATGACAGGAAGCATAAAAAAATACGGGGGAAAATTGGTCAGCTACATAATTCTTGGAATCGGTTCCTTAATGATTTTGTTTCCTATGTATATTACATTTGTGACAGCCTTTAAAACTCAGCAGGAATCTTCAAAAAGTTTTTTTACATTGCCGGAGTCTCTTTATTGGGGGAATTTTCAAGAGGTTATTGAGAATACAAAATTTTTCAGATATACCTTTAATTCACTCATCAATGTGGTGATATGTGTTGTTCTGATTCTGATTATAGCCCCTATGGCCTCTTATGGGATTTCCAGACAAGCAGAGAAAAAATATTATAAGTTTTTATATTTTTATATTGTATCGGGAATCTTTATTCCGTTCCAGATTATTATGGTTCCAATGACGAAAATGCTGGCAAAGCTGGATATGCTTAATTTGCCGGGATTGATGCTGGTTACGGTTTCTTTTGGTTTGATTCAATCGGTATTTCTATATGTAGGTTTTTTTAAAAGCATTCCTCTGGAATTAGAGCAGGCTGCTTATGTGGACGGCTGCAGTACCCTTAGATGCTATCTGTCCGTGGTGCTGCCGCTGACAAAGCCTATGACTGCTACGGTAACTATTGTCAATGCCCTTTGGATATGGAATGATTTTCAGCTGCCGCTTTTAGTTCTTAACAGAGATAACGATAACTGGACAGTACCCTTGTTTCAGTTTAACTATAAATCCCAATATACATTTGATTATAATTTAGCCTTTGCATCCTTTGTTCTTACTATAATTCCTATTTTAGTTCTTTATCTGGTAATGCAGAAATGGATTATAGCAGGATTAACCGAAGGTGCATTGAAATCTTAGAGAGGAGGAAGACAGATGGGAGAATTACCTGAAAAAATGCGGGCAGTTGTGGCTTATAGCCCGGGAGACTACAGACTGGAGTGGGTGGATACACCTAAAGCGGGTGAAGGAGAAATTATCTTAAAAGTAGAGGCTTGCGGAATCTGTGCGGGGGATGTGAAAGCTTATAAAGGAGCTCCCAGTTTTTGGGGAGGCGACGGAAATCCGCCTTATATTAAGGCTCCTATGATACCGGGACATGAGTTTGTGGGGAAAATTGTTGAAATTGGTAAAAATGTAGAAGGACAATGGAAACTAGGAGACCGCATATGTCCGGAGCAGATTGTACCCTGCGGGAAATGCCGTTTTTGCAGGCAGGGTAAGCATTGGATGTGCGAAAAGCACGACCTATATGGATTTCAGTATAATGTAAACGGAGGAATGGCAGAATATGTGAAACTTACTAAGGAATCCATTAACTATAAAATACCGGAAGAAATGCCTATTGAGAAGGCTATCTTAACAGAACCCTACGCCTGTGCTTTTCATTGCGTGGAAAGAGCCGGTATCGGTGTTACGGATGTGGTGGTTCTTTCGGGCGCCGGGACATTGGGCCTTGGAATGGTTGGTGCAATCCGGCAGCACAATCCTGCACTTTTTATTGTATTGGATTTAAATGACGAGCGTCTGAAAAAAGCAAAGAAATTCGGGGCGGACATGGTTTTGAATCCCAGTAAGTGCGATGCAGTAAAGATTATAAAAGAACTGACAGACGGTTATGGATGCGATATTTATATAGAGGCAACAGGACATCCCTCCAGTGTACAGCAAGGGCTGGAGGCCATTCGGAAAATGGGAACCTTTGTGGAGTTCAGTGTTTTTGGAGAGCTGGTCAAAGTAGATTGGAGTATTATCAGCGACAGAAAAGAACTGAATCTGTACGGTTCTCATTTAAGTCCTTTTTGTTATGATACAGTCATACGATGGATTGAAAACGGAAAATTACCTACAGAAGGCGTAGCTAATGTTATGCTGCCGTTGGATAATTGGGAAGAAGGATTTCGTTTGGCGGCAACAGGAGAAAAGGGAGCCTTAAAAGTGGTGCTGCAACCATAGGAGGAGAAACATGCAGAGAATTTTAAATCATCCGGATGATATTGTAGATGAAATGCTGAAAGGATTTATAAAGACACATTCTGATATTGTAGAGGAAACCCAAAATCCCAGAGTAATAAAATCAAAATTCTGCCTTCCTGATAAAGTAGGGATTGTTACAGGAGGTGGTTCCGGACATAAGCCGGCGTTTATTGGCTATGTGGGAGAAAATCTTTGTGATGCAGCAGCAGTGGGAGAAATTTGCTCTTCACCTACAGCGGCAGCATTTTTAGACGCCTTTCGAGCAGCAGACAGGGGAAAAGGAGTGGCATGCCTATACGGAAATTATTCCGGGGATAATATGAACGTAAAGATGGCGGTTAAAATGGCAAAAAAGGAAGGCATTGAAGTAAAAACCATAGCGGCCAATGACGATGCGGCTTCTGCACCCAATACCCAAAGGGAAAAACGGAGAGGCGTGGCAGGAGAAATCCTTATGTGGAAAACGGCAGGTGCGAAAGCTTCTTTAGGGGGTAACCTTGACCAGGTTATTCAGGTAGCAGAAAAGACTATGGAGCGGACCAGGAGCGTGGGAATCGGATTGACACCCTGTACTCTGCCGGCAGTAGGACATCCTAATTTCCAAATCCAGGAAGGAACTATGGAGGTAGGAATCGGGCATCATGGAGAGCCGGGAATAGAAACTGTGCCTTTAGAGAGGGCAGCAGATATGGCTAAGCGAATGACAGATATTATATTGCGGGATTATCCGTATCAGGATGGGGAAGAAACAGTTGTTCTTGTATCCGGTCTTGGTGCTACTCCGGTAATGGAGCTTTATGTTTTATTTGGCGAAGTGGAAAAAATATTACAGAAAGCCGGTATACATATTTACAGGAGCTATGTGGGAAATTACTTTACTTCTTTAGATATGATGGGAGCATCTCTGACTATGTTAAAGGTTGACGAGGAGTTAAAAACTTTAATTGATATGCCGGCTTACAGTATGGGGTTAAAGCAGAGATAGGAGATAAAATGCAGTATTTTAGAAATGAAAAGGGATATACGATAGTTCTGGGCATGGTGAAAGCTATCCAGGAGAATAAAGACCTGCTGGGAGAGATTGACGGATTGATTGGTGACGGGGACCATGGAATGAATATGAATAAAGGCTTTACTCTGTATGAGAAAAGGTACGGGAACCAGACCATGAGCTTTTCTCAATGTCTGCTTAGTCTTGGCGGTATTTTGTTAGAAGAAATAGGCGGCTCTATGGGACCTATATACGGAACTGTATTTATGGAAATGGGGGAGGCGGCTGAAGATAAAGGCGTGATAGGATTGGGTGAATTCGCAGAGATTTGCCAGCAAGGGTACACAGGGCTTAAGGATATTATAGAGGCAGAGCCGGGAGACAAAACACTGATAGATACTTTATATCCGGCTGTGCAGGCGCTGAAAGAGGCTGTACGGCAAGAAAAGACCCTGGAGGAAGGATTGAAAAGCATGCAGGAGAAAGCAGAACAAGGAAAAGAATCTACCAGGGATTTACAGGCCAGATACGGACGTTCCAGCAGGCTTGGGAAAAGAAGCTGCGGTGTTTTAGATGCAGGTGCGGTTTCCTGTAATGTTTTACTTCAGGCTATGGCAGAAGGGATTTTACAAATTATGGAGGAGTAGTATGCGAATAGTAGTGGGATGCGATGAAGCTGCCTGCAATTTAAAACAGACGGTTATAGAATACATAAAAGAATATCATCCGGATATAGAATTAAAAGATATTGGCACTTTTTCTGGAAAAAAGGTCTTATATCCTGATATTGCCCACCAGGCTGCCATGGAAGTGAAAGATACGAACTTTGACAGAGGGATTCTTTTATGCGGAACAGGTATCGGTATGGCGATTTGCGCTAATAAAGTAGAGGGGATAAGAGCTGCTGTCTGCCATGATGTATATTCAGCAGAACGGTCCAGGAAAAGCAACGATGCTCAGATTTTGTGTATGGGAGAAAGAGTGATAGGACCTGAGCTTGCAAAGTGCATTGTAGAAATATGGCTGAATAGTGAATTTGCAGGAGGGGGTTCAGCCGAAAAGGTGAAAAGAATTTGTGAACTAGAAAAAGCTTTCGGCAGATGAAGATTACTATTCAAGTTCAAGGGAAGATGGTATACTAATCTGGATAGAAACAAAATGGATAATAGATTTAAAAGGAGTTCAAAATGAAATTATTGATTATCAGACACGGAGACCCGGATTATACCATAGATTCCCTTACAGAAAAAGGCTGGAAAGAAGCGGAATATCTTTCCGAAATGTTAGTAAACCTGGATGTAAAGGAGTTTTATGTATCACCGCTGGGACGAGCGAAAGATACGGCTTCCTTTACCCTGGAAAAATTGAAACGAGAGGCGGTTACTTGTGAGTGGCTGAGGGAGTTTGCACCCAGGATTCACAGACCGGATGTGGCAGACCGGAGGATGATTTCCTGGGATTGGCTGCCGCAGGACTGGACAAAGGAGGAAAAATTCTATCGCTACGACCAGTGGTTTGACTGTGAAGCATTCCGGGAGGCAGGGGTGAAAAAGGAGTATGACTGGGTGATTCAGAATTTTGACCGGCTCTTAGCGGAACATGGTTATGTGAGAGATGGGCGCTTGTACCGGGTGGAAAAAGCCAATAAGGATACCTTGGTGTTCTTCTGTCATTTTGGCCTGGGATGTGTGCTTTTGAGCCATCTTTTCCAGGTTTCTCCTATGGTACTTTGGCACAATTTCTGCGGAGCCCCTACCTCTGTCACAACCCTTATTACAGAGGAGAGGAGAGAGGGCATCGCCCTTTTCCGTATGCGTTCCTATGGAGATTTGTCTCATTTATATGTAAAAGGAGAGGAACCGGCTTTTGCTGCCAGATTTTGTGAGACCTTTGACAGTCAGGAACGGCATGATTGATGGAACGGGGGCTTTTTTTAGGTAAGGGGAGAGCAGGCTGGATAGAAAAGAAAGAAAATCTCTTGACCTTGCCGCTGCGTAAAGGGATATAGTTAGGCTCAGGGACGGGAAGTGAAAGAAAACCCAGGTCCCTGGGCCATTTTTTCTCATGGGCTGAAAGTACCTAATCGGCAATTCCAATGATAGGAAAGGTATGTATGCTTTTTCAGCTTACCCTCATTATACGAAGGGCAAAACGGGGATGTATATGACAACAGCGGGAGGTGGAATATGGAAGCGTATAGCATTACAGAAGCAGCAAAAATAGCAGGAGTCAGTACACGAACTCTGCGGTATTACCATGAAATCGGGCTGTTAAAGCCCTGCGCAACAAACCTGGCCGGGTATCGTTTTTATGGTGAAAAGGAAATGGAGCTGCTGCAGCAAATCCTGTTTTACCGGGAGCGAGGTTTTGGTTTAGAAGAAATTCGAAAAATTCTTTATGACAGAAATTTCCAGGTAATGGAGGCTATGGAGGACCATCTCCATGAGCTGGAAAAACAGGAGAAGAGAATTCAGGCCCTAATCAGAACTGTAAAAAGAACGATTTCTGCAATGAAAGGAGAATGTGAAATGAGTACAGGGGAGAAGTTTGAAGTGTTTAAGCAGCAGATGGCTGAGGAAAATGAAAGACGGTATGGAAAAGAAGTGCGGGATAAGTATGGAGATGAGGCCATGGAAGCAGTTAATAAAAAAATACTAAATATGACCGAGGAAGAATATGAAAGATTCCAGAATCTGGGCGAGGAAATCCGTACTATGCTGGAAGAAGCAGTTACACAAGGCAGGGACCCACAGGGAGAATGGGGTCGTAGAATTGTAAGACTGCACAAGGAATGGCTGTCCAGAACCTGGAAGGTGTACCGGGCAGAAGCCCATAAGGCCATTGCCAATACCTACATCAGTGATGAGCGATTCCGGATATATTACGACAGGAAGGTGGCAGGCTGCGCTGCCTTTTTAGAAGCAGCTATTGTGTACTGGGTGGATAAAGAATAAGGAAAAGGGCAGGCAAAGGCACATTGGGGAGCTCCTCTTTTTTTTTGATTCTTGCATATGGTCTCCGGCAAAGTTATAATACAAATAGAATACTTTCTGATAATAGGAAGGAAGCCGCAAAGGAGAATTTAACATATGAGAGGATACCAGCTTAAAATAACCATAAAGGGAAGCTCACCCCCTATTTGGAGAAGAGTTATTGTGCCGGAAAAGCTCAGCTTTGGAAATCTGGATGAAATTATCCAGTATCTGTTTGGATGGACGCATAGTCATCTGTACGGATTTAGGATTCCAAAAGAGAACCGGTATTTTTCTCCGGATTCAGATTTTGTAGAGGAGGACGCAGAAGGAAAGGCTATTGATGAGTGGTTTCGGGAAAAAGCAAAGATAGAATATGTTTATGATTTTGGCGACGATTGGAAGCATGAAATTTTAGTGGAAAAGGTTGTAGACTATGACAGCCGCTTTCCTAAGGTCCTGAAATACAAAGGGCCTAACATGATAGAGGACTGCGGAGGAATTTGGGGTTTTTATGAAGTTATAGACCAGGCAGAAGCTTTTGATATGGAAGCTGCCAATCTGTACTTGGAAAAACAGATGGTTTTCCCGGAATTCCAGGAAGAGGACGAAGATATGTATTGGGAAGAAGAAGGAGAATCCTCCTTTTTTGAAGAAACCAAGATAATATCTCTGCCTAAGGAAGAAACTTTTTTAAAAAATATTTTTGAGCAATATACAAAGGATAATCTGGCCACCATTGCCCGGGATAACGGATTCACAGGATATGGAAGACTGAAAAAAGGGGAGATGATTGAAAGGCTGGTAAATCAGCTTTTAGATGATGCTCATATGACACAGGTTTTGATGGACACTGAGAAGGAGGAACTGGGTATTTTTCAGGAGGCTATGGATGAGGAAATCTATCTGGATGAAAATATGGTTTCCATTTCCAGACTCTTTTCTTTTTACTGTGGATATACGGAAGATGGACTGGTGATTGTACCGAAAGATGTAGAGAAAAAGTTTAAAAAGCTTTATGGCAAAAATATGAAGCAGGCCATGAAAAGAAAATGGGAGCTTATGGATTACTGCAGGTCAGCAATATATCTGTATGGACTTATTGCTTTAAAAAATCTGGTAAAGATTTATAAAAAATATGAAAAATCTTCCGTGAAAGAGGAGGAATTCGCCCAGGCAGCAAACTCCAATGAGGAAATGATGGTAAAGGATGGCTGCCTGATGGATGTGCGCCTGGGGCAGTTGGAGGCCCATAAGTCCATGATGGCCTATCAAGATAAGCACCAGATGTATATTCCTGAATCAAAAGAAGAGTTTTTGTCTTATGGCAGAATGGAATGTCAGGAGCTTGACGAAAATACCCGCTCCTTGATAGACTTTCTGGTGGATAAGATGGGGGACGATTACGGGCAGGCCCTAATGGAATTCTATTTATTGGTAGAAATGATTCGGGACAATTATAGCAACGGGGAAATTGTAGATATAATCTTATCAGGCAAGAAAGGAAAAAATTACCTGAGAAAAGGGCTGGAAAAGGAAATCCGGCATATACGGAGGCATATAAGAACCTGGCAGGATTTAGGATTTACCCCTGATGAGATAGAGAGAGCAGAAAACCAGAAACTGTTAAAAGCCGGAAATGTAATGGCTAATCAAGCCTGGAGCCAGGCTCAAGCCCCGGAAGAGGGAAATCTGGTATCTTTTCCTACAGGAAAGAAGATTTATCCCAATGACCCCTGCCCCTGTGGAAGCGGCAAGAAGTATAAGCATTGCTGCGGCAAGCATAAATAGCAAGGTATATACCCTCTCTGAACAAGGACACAAGATTTAACCTTTTTAATCATGTGTACCCTTGCCCGGAGAGGGTATCTTTTCTTTACACGTCAATATCTTATCGGAAGAACTCTCCCAGGGTACGAACCATTACACCGGTAGCACCTTTGGCCATATGAGGCCTTTTTTTGGAGAAGCTGCCGCTTCCGGCAATATCCAGATGAATCCATTGTGTGTCCTTTTCCAGGAATTCTGACAGGAAAGCAGCAGCCAGAGAGCTGCCTCCTCCTGCACCTGCAACAGAGTTTGTCATTTGGGCCACATCACTTTTTGCCACTTGTTCTCTGAAATCTTCGTCTAAGGGGAGCTGCCAGATTTTTTCCTGTGCAGTATCAGAAGCTTTCTGAAAATCGGAGAAAAAAGCCGGGGCATTGGTAAAAGCCCCCGTATAATTTTTCCCAAGAGCCGTTACACAGGCTCCGGTAAGCGTAGCCAGGTCAATGATTCTGGTAGCGCCCTGGCGCTGAGCGTAGGTGATTGCATCGCAGAGCACCAGACGTCCTTCGGCGTCTGTGTTGGTAATTTCTATGGTTTTTCCGCTGAGAGATACCAGTACATCATTGCAGGTGTAGGCATCCGGGCCGATTTTGTTTTCCGTAGCACCCAGAACAGCCATTATGTTTACCTTGGATTTCCTTCTGGCAATCAGCTCCAGAGCACAGAGAACGTTTGCGGCACCGCACATATCAAACTTCATGCCGGATAATCCCCCGGAGTTTTTCAGATTGTAGCCGCCGGAATCATAGGTAAGCCCCTTCCCCACAAGAGCGGTAAAGGGCTCCTGTCCGGCACCCTGGTATCGGAGGGTAACTAATCTGGCTCCGTGAGAGGAGCCTCTGTTTACGCCTAAGATAGCTCCTGCGCCCAGAGCTTCCAATTCTTCATTGGTGAGGATTTCACATTCCAGATTCAGCTCAGAAGCAAGAGATTGGGCGACATCAGCTAAGGCCTCAGGAGTCATATAATTACTGGGTGTATTTCCTAAATCCCGGGCGTGATTTACACAGGAAGCCGTAAGAAATGCATCGCAGCAGATTGAATCTACTTCCCGGGAAGACAGAAAAGAAGCCTGCTGCGGTTCTTTTGCAGTCTCCCCTATTTTGGTAAATTCATACTTTCTGAGGGCCCAGGCAAAGGCCATTTCATAGACAGCTTTTTTAAATTCCAGATTTTGCCCTGCCACAGTATCACAGCAGAGGCAAACTTCCTGTTTCAAGGAACGGACAGCTTTGCCAATGTATTTTCCTAATTTAGGATAGGAAATTTCTTCTGGCTTTCCCAGCCCTACAAGGAGAATGGTTCCAGTCTGGTTTCCAGACAGGATATGGTACATCTCTCCGGCTTTCAGCTCCAGATTCTGCAGCCACGGTTCCAACCAGGAAAGCTCAGAAGGGATTTTTTTATCCTCATACAGAGGCAGAAGTAAAGTAGAAATTTCAGAAAGTTGGGTATATCTATAGGTCTTCATCTTAATATGCTCCTTTACTGATTTTTTTCAGCCTATCATAATCCTATGATAAGGTCAAGCCAAGGGAGAAACCCATAAACACAAAGAGAAATGCTCTGCAGGGGAGCTGCAGAGCATTTCGAGGGGAGTATAAATAATTAAATAAGGGGTTATAATGTAAAAAAAATTTTTTGAAGGGTAAATTCTTTTTACAACCCATATTATAATATAAAAGGAAAAAAAAAGCAATAATATTATTTTTTTATTATGAATTTATTAAAAAAACCAAAATAGTTTTTTAACATCTTCCCGGGGAATATTTTTGAGGATTGCAGGGATAATAAAAATGTAATCAAAAATCTTCAACCAGGAGGGAAAGACAATGGCTAAGAATTATAGCAATGAGAGCAACAAAAACAAATCAGGAGCATCTAACGGTATGAATAGCCGTAATACTTTTGTGGAGAATTGCGGAAACAACTCCATGAATACCCAGAACAAAAATTCTAAGAACAGCAACAACAGCATGAATGCAAACAACAATAACAGCACCAATGCAAAAAACAAAAATGCTTCAAATTCCACAAGCAACAAGAACAGCTCTAAATCTCTGTTTGATTACGAATAAAAAGACACTCCCCTTGCACAGACCCCCGGCTTTGGCCGGGGGTTTTTCCGTCCACAGGACTTTCTCTGCATATACTAAAAGAAAAAGGAGAAAACCAAATGCTGACCATTGACACTATTTCGGCAGACGAGCTGGACTCCTACATCGGAAGACAGGATGCCTTGATTATAGATTTACGGGATGAAGAAGCCTATCAGGAAAGCCATCTGCGTACGGCAGTGAATATTCCCTATGAGGAATTAGAAGAATGCCGGAAGATTTCCAGGAAAAAACTGCTGATTCTATATTGTGACAGAGGAAGTGCCAGTTTATTTGCAGCAAGAGAGCTGATGAAAATGGGATTTCAGGTTAAATCTGTGGTGGGAGGAATCCGCTGTTATCAAGGTTCCGGCTTGTATTTTCCCGGAGAGCATAGTAGAATGAGAGATAAGTATTGACATATTGCTGAAGGACAAAGGAGAAATACGATTATGAAATATATGTTTGCATCAGATATTCACGGCTCAGCATATTACTGCAAAAAGATGCTGGAAGCTTATGAAAAGGAAAAGGCAGACCGTCTGATTCTGCTGGGAGATTTGCTGTATCACGGACCCAGGAATGACCTTCCCAGAGAGTATGCCCCCAAGCAGGTGATTTCCATGTTGAATGAATATAAAGAACAGCTTTATGTTGTGCGTGGGAATTGTGATGCAGAGGTGGACCAGATGGTTCTGCAGTTTCCAATCATGGCAGATTACTGTGTGATTTTAGATCAGGAGAGAACTATATATTGCAGCCATGGCCATGTATACCATGAGGGCAATCTGCCGCCGATGAAAAACGGAGATATCTTTATTCACGGGCATACTCATGTACTGCGGGCTGAGAAAAAGGAAAATTACACCATTCTGAATCCGGGCTCTGTATCTATTCCAAAGGAAGGAAATATTCCTACCTATGCAACTTTGGAGAATGGAATTTTCCGTATCCAGGGCTTTGAAGGAGAAATCGTGAAGGAGTTACAGCTTTAATGGAAAAATTTGAATTGATTGCACCCTGCCACTTTGGCCTGGAAGCAGTGTTAAAAAGAGAGATTCAGGATCTGGGCTATGAAATCAGTCAGGTAGAGGACGGCAAGGTAACTTTCTGGGGTGATGCTCAGGCTATTGCCAGAGCCAATATTTTCCTCAGAACCACAGAGAGAATTCTTCTGAAGATAGGAAAAATAAAGGCAGAGACCTTTGATGAATTGTTTGAGAAGACAAAAGCTCTGCCCTGGGAAAAATATATTCCCGTTGACGGGAAATTCTGGGTGGCAAAGGCAAACTCCGTGAAAAGTAAGCTCTTCAGCCCTTCAGACATTCAGTCTATTATGAAAAAGGCCATGGTAGAGAGACTGAAACAGGTCTATCATGTAGAGTGGTTCGAAGAAAACGGAGCCAGCTTTCCTGTGCGAGTAGCCTTTATGAAGGATGAAGCTACCATAGGAATTGACACCAGCGGCTTATCCCTGCATAAAAGGGGATACCGTCTGCTGAGCAGCAAAGCACCGATTACGGAAACGCTGGCAGCAGCCCTTTTAATGCTTACACCCTGGAATAAAGATAGGATTTTAGTAGACCCTTTTTGCGGCAGCGGAACCTTTCCTATTGAGGCAGCTTTAATAGCAGCTAATATAGCCCCGGGTATGAATCGCAGCTTTTTAGCTGAAGACTGGCGCCATCTGGTACCCAGAAAGAATTGGTATTATGCACATGACGAGGCAAGCGAAAGAGTGAATCTGGATATAGAGACAGATATTCAGGGATATGATATAGATGGACAGATTATCAAGGCTGCCCGGGAAAACGCCAGATGCGCCGGAGTGGAGAAGCTGATTCATTTTCAGCAAAGGGATGTAAAGGATTTAAGCCACCCTAAAAAATATGGTTTTATTATTACCAATCCCCCCTATGGAGAGAGAATTGAAGAGAAAGAAAACCTTCCGGCGCTGTATAGCACTCTGGGGAAAAGTTTTCTTGGCTTGGATTCCTGGTCCATGTATATTATTACAGCTTATCAGGATACAGGGCGTTACATCGGAAGACAGGCGGACAGGAACAGAAAAATATACAATGGTATGATGAAAACTTATTTTTATCAGTTTCTTGGCCCTAAACCGCCCAGAAAGGGGAAAAATCATGACTAATGAGATTGCCGGATAAAGGAGAAGAATATGAGACGATTGATATTTGCCACTGGCAATGAGGATAAGATGAAAGAAATCCGGGAAATCCTGGGAGACCTTCCGGTAGAGATTCTTTCCATGAAGGAGGCAGGAGTGTCTGCAGAGGTGGAGGAGAATGGCACCAGTTTTGAGGAGAACGCCCTGATTAAGGCCAGGGCTATCTGTAAGCTGGCCAAAGAAATGGTTTTGGCTGATGATTCCGGGCTGGAAATAGATTATCTGAATAAAGAGCCGGGAATTTATTCTGCACGGTATATGGGGGAGGACACTTCCTACCGCATTAAAAACCAGAACCTGATAGACCGTTTGGAAGGGGTTCCGGACGAGAAAAGAACCGCCCGTTTTGTCTGTGCCATTGCAGCAGTATTTCCCGATGGGAGAGAGCTTGTGGTCAGGGGGACCATAGAGGGAAGGATTGGCTATGAGGAGCGGGGAGAGAACGGATTTGGCTATGACCCTATTTTCTATCTTCCGGACAGGGATATAAGTACGGCACAGCTTTCCCGTGAGGAGAAAAACAGCATTAGCCACAGAGGAAATGCGTTGAGAAAGATGAAGGAATTACTGGAAAGAGAAGAGGTATTATAAGAAAGCATGTATTGGCCTTGGCTCAGGAAGGGAAAGAAAAGATTAGATATAATAAGGTATAAAAGAGGAATTGGTAAAAGAATGAAGATTTTGATTGTCAGCGATACTCACGGCCATGAGAAAAACCTGGAGACTGTTATAAAAAAAACAGGCCCTGTGGACCTTTTTATCCATTTGGGAGATATAGAGGGGCATGAAGATTACATAGAGGCCATTGTCGGGTGCCCTGTCCATATGGTATCAGGAAATAATGACTTTTTTTCCGAGCTTCCCAGGGAGGAGGAACTTCAGATAGGGCGTTACCGTGTTTTGATTACCCATGGGCATTATTACGGAGTTTCTGTGGGGACCAGCCGCTTAAAAGAAGAGGCTGCTTCCAGAAATCTGGACATTGTCATGTACGGACATACCCATAGACCGGAAATCGATAGGGAAGAGCAGGTAACCGTCCTGAATCCGGGAAGCCTTTCCTATCCCAGGCAGTGGGGAAGAAAGCCCAGCTATCTGATAATGGAATTAGATAATGAAGGAGAAGCCCACTATACCATAAATTATTTGTAGAATACTGCCGCTTACAGGAAGAAGCTGCCTGCATTTTAAGAGGACAGAAGGGGATATTCGAAGTATGGCAAAAATTATGCTGGGTAATTTCTGTAAGCGGGCTAGTGTGCTGGCACGTTCATTTTCAGCATAATGACGTAGAATGAATTTTCATTCTGCAAGGCGGAGGAATGAGACGTAGCGGTGGCTACGTCGATTGACGACAACGCAGCAGATGGAAATTCAGGCAAG
>CABSEJ010000027.1 GCA_902476765.1 uncultured Blautia sp. | reverse complement strand
AAGGTTTGTCATCCACTATAATATGCCGAAGGATATCGAGAGCTATTACCAGGAGGCCGGAAGGGCAGGCAGGGACGGAGAGCCGGGAGAATGCATCCTGTATTACGGAGGCCAGGATGTGAAAATGAATGAGTTTCTCATCGAACAGCAGGCGGAAAATACCGAGCTGGATTGGGAGGAAAATAAGGTTATACGAGAGAGAAATTATGAGAGACTCCGGAAAATGACCTTTTACTGCTTTACTGCCCAATGTCTGAGAGATTATATTCTCCGGTATTTCGGGGAGTACGGCGAGAACTACTGTGGGAATTGCAAAAACTGTCTTACTCAGTTCCAGGATATTGACGTTACCAGGGAGACGGAAAGTATTCTGCATATGGTAGAAAGTACAGGGGAAAGATACGGGCTGGTAGCCATAGCCGACGGGGTTCACGGCTCCGATACGGCCAAGGTGAGGCAGTTCAGGCTGAACCAAAACAGCCATTACGGAGAGCTGAAGGGCTGCAGTATGGTCCGCATCCGGCAGATTATCAATGACTTGCTGGTAAAGGATTACATACATCTTACGGCAGGAGACTATCCTGTGCTGAAGCTGGGAGAAAGAGGACGGGCTCTTTTGGAGGGGCAGAAGGAGCCTGTTATATTGAAGCTGCCCAGGGAGCCGGAGAAAGCAGAGACAAAGACAGGAAAAGCCAAGACAAAGGCCGCAGGAGAAGCACGGTATCCTCAGCTGTTTGAGAGACTGCGGCAGAGACGGTATCAGATGGCCCAGGAGGCTCATGTGCCACCCTATATTATTTTTTCTGACAAAACCCTGAGGGAGATGAGTACCACACTGCCTGTGACAAGGGAAGAAATGCTGGCAGTGAATGGAGTGGGAAATAATAAATATGAGAAATACGGAAAGGAATTCAGTCAGGTGATACAGGACTTTATCCGGGAACAGGAGCTGGCACAGGGCGGGGATTCCAGGATATAAACGAATATACGGAGACATTGTAATGGACAAGGAATATTTAATTCAGGAGAAACCTTTGAAGGCGCTTTTGTTTTTTGCCTTCCCTATGATTATAGGAAATTTATTCCAGCAGTTTTATACTATGGCAGATTCTGTGGTAGTGGGCCGATTTGTAGGGGAAAACGCTCTGGCGGCGGTAGGCGCTTCCTACTCTCTGACCAATGTGTTTATTTCCATTGCCATAGGAGGGGGAGTGGGTGCCTCTGTGCTGACCAGCAGATACTTCGGAGCCAGGGATTACAGGAGGATGAAAAATTCCGTCAGCACTGCCCTGCTTTCTTTTCTGGTGGTGAGCCTGATACTGGGTGGAACAGGACTGGCTTTCGGACGGGAGATAATGGTACTTTTAAATGCACCGGCAGATATTCTGGAAGATGCGGTGGTGTACCTGAATATTTATTTCCTGGGCCTTCCTTTTTTGTTTATGTATAATGTGCTTTCTTCTATGTTTAATGCCTTGGGACGTTCCAGGATACCTCTGTACCTGCTTATTTTTTCTTCGGTGTTTAACATTGTACTGGACGTGATTATGGTTTGCAGCTTCCATCTGGGAGTTGCGGGAGTAGCCTGGGCTACCTTGATTGCCCAGGGAATTTCTGCTGTGCTGGCCTTCCTTATTTTCCTGAAAGAAATGAAACAGTTTTCCGGAAAAGGGGAACAGGCCTGGTTTGACGGCAGAGAATTTGCAGGTATGTGCCGCATTGCTCTGCCTTCTATTCTCCAGCAGTCTACAGTTTCCATCGGAATGATGCTGGTACAGTCAGTAGTAAACGGCTTTGGTGCCCAGATGCTGGCGGGTTATTCTGCCGGTATGAGGATTGAGAGCATCTGTATTGTGCCTATGGCGGCCATGGGAAACGTTATGTCTTCCTATACGGCTCAAAATCTGGGGGCTGGAAGAGAAGACAGGGTAGTAAAAGGCTATCGAACAGGATATGGGCTGGTGTTTGGTTTCGGACTGCTGCTTTGCGTAATTTTGGAGCTGTTTTACCGGCCTTTGATTGTTATGTTTTTAGGGGAAGAAGGAACGGCTTTGACCGTAGATACCGGAATTTCTTATATGCGGTTTATTGGATTCTTTTTCACTATCATCGGATTAAAAATGATAACAGACGGGTTGCTTCGGGGAGCCGGGGATATGAAAATGTTTACGGTAGCCAATCTGGTGAATCTGTGCCTGCGTGTGATTGTGGCCGTGACCATGGCCCCACGGTTTGGCATTGCTTTTGTATGGTACGCTGTTCCCCTGGGATGGCTGGCAAATTATGTAATTTCCTACTTGGAATACAGAACCGGAAAGTGGAGGTACAGTAAGAAATGATAGAGTACAGTCTGGAGAACTTTGATATAAGGCAGATTCACCAGTCCGGACAATGCTTCCGCATGGAGGAAATCGGAGACGGAATTTTCCGGGTATTGGCTCTGGATAGGTGTTTGGAGCTTACCCAGGAAGGGCAGCTGTGCAGGTTTTCCTGCTCCCGGGAGGAATTCCAGGGATTTTGGAAAAATTATTTTGACCTGGATACGGATTATAACCTGTACCGGAACAAAATCAGTTCCAGGGACAAGTACCTTTGCCAGGCGACCCGGCTTGGGGGAGGTATCCGTATACTGAGGCAGGATTTGTGGGAGATGATAATTTCTTTCCTGATTTCCCAGCAGAACAATATTGTACGGATTCGCCGCTGCATCCGGAATATCTGCGAAAGATACGGAGAGGAGCTGCGGGATGAAAAGGGAGAAATCTATTATGGTTTTCCCTCTCCTCAGGCCCTTTCCCAGGCAGGAGAGGAGGAACTGAGAGACTGCAATCTGGGCTACCGCAGTAAATATGTGAGCAAAACTGCAGGGATGGTAGCCAGAGGAGAAATTCCCCTGGAAGACCTGAAGCATATGGCGTACCCACAAGCCAGGGAAGAGCTTTTAAAGCTTTATGGAGTAGGGGAAAAGGTGGCGGATTGTATCTGCCTTTTTGGTCTTCATCATATGGAGGCCTTTCCTGTGGATACCCATATCCGCCAGGCGCTGGAAAAGCATTATAAGAAAGGCTTCCCGATGAAACGATATGCCGGATGCCAGGGCGTGATGCAGCAGTATATTTTCTATTATGAATATTTTTGCAGATAAGACGGCGAAGACGGCGTTCTTTTATTTGGATTTTTTTCATACATATAGAAAAAAGCACCAGGACGTGGATTTGTGCGGGTATTGATTTTTCTTTCGGAGGTAAGCATACCCCTGATTCTTTTTTACATCGTAGGCTACGGGCTTCTGAATAAGTGTCAGGTATACCAGGAGTTTGTAAAGGGAGCCAAGGACGGATTAAAAACAGTGGCCGGGATTCTTCCTACGCTTATCGGCCTTATGGTGGCAGTAGGCGTTTTGCGGGCCTCCGGTTTTCTGGATATGCTGGGTGAGCAGCTTGGGAGGCTGACCCGGCAGATGGGGTTTCCCTCGGAGCTGGTTCCACTTACTATTGTGCGGATGTTTTCTTCCAGTGCGGCCACAGGGCTGGTATTGGATATTTTTAAGGAATTTGGGACAGATTCTTATGTGGGAAAAATCGCCTCTATTATGATGTCCTGCACAGAGACTATTTTCTATACTATATCTGTGTATTTTATAGCGGCTAAAATCAGCAAGACACGGTATACAGTGGCCGGAGCTCTTCTGGCTACTTTAGGGGGAATCTGGGCCAGCGTAGTATTGGCGGGGATGATGTAAAATATCAGAGAAAGAGAAAAAGCAGGATTACTGTTCACACAGCAGGAACCTGTAAAAAGACAGGAAACCACAAAAACATTGACATAAAAATTGCAAAATGGTAATATGGTAGCACGTTAAAGTGAAGGGGACTTACTTATGAAATACTATGACAAGATAACACCGGACGGAACCAGGGATTTACTTTTCGGAGAGTGTGACCAGCGTTCCCAGGTGACGAAAACCTTAAAAGACTTATTTGTGGCTCAGGGCTATCGCAGAGTTATGACTCCGGCCCTTGAGTTTTATGATGTATTCGGGAAGGCGGCCAAATATCTTCCTAAAGAAACCATGTATAAGCTGACGGATGCCAAAGGAAGGCTGATGGTGTTGTGTCCGGACTGTACCGTGCCGGTGGCCAGGCTGACAGCCACCAGGCTGAAGGACATGCCTAAGCCGCTGAGACTTTATTACAACCGGAATATTTACCGGGGATTTCCTGAGAGAAAGAGCAAAAGCGTGGAAATCAATCAGGTGGGGATTGAACTGATAGGCGGTTCTCCTTTAAGAGGAGACATGGAGGTAGTAGAGCTGGCAGCCAGAAGTCTGGATAAAATAGGCGAGGGCAAGTACAGGCTGGAACTTTGCCATATCGGATATTTCAAAGCCATTATGGACAGTCTGGATGCAGATGAGGATACCAAGGAAGAAATCCGTCTGCTGATTGAGCAGAAGAATTATGCGGCTTTGACGGATATTTTGGGAAAAGCCAAGGATAACAAGGCGGCCAGAGCTTTAAGGAAGCTGCCCAGACTTTTCGGCGGAGCGGAGGTTTTTGAAAAAGCCTATGAACTGTTTGACGAAAACGGAGCCAGGGAAAGCCTGGATTATTTAAAGAAGATTTATGAATATCTCCAGACCCTGGGCCTTGGGGACAAGGTGCTGATTGATTTGGGACTGGTAAATCTGGCGGAATACTACACGGGAATTATTTTCCGGGGCTATTTCAGAGGATTGGGCGAGCAGGTTCTTTCAGGAGGAAGGTACGATACTTTGCTGGGGCAGTTTGGGGAAGACCACTGCTCTATCGGATTTGGCTTTAATGTGGACCTGGCCAGCCAGAGGCTGAGACCGGAGCCGGAACAGGTGCCCAAGATTCTGGTGTTTACCCCGGATATGAAGGATATTCCCGCCAGTGTCAAATACCGCAGAGAACTGGAGGAAAAAGGAATTATGACAGAAAACAGTGTGTTTGACACATTGGAGGAAACCGTTGCCTATGCAAAGAAAAGGGGCATCCATCGTGTCCATCTGGTAGGGGAGAAAATTGAAGAATATCAGATGGAGAAAGGATGACAAAGGTATGAGACCAATTAGAATCGCTTTGACAAAGGGGCGTTTAGAGAAAAAAACTGTGGAGATGCTGGAACGTCTGGGATACGACTGCACCAATGTGAGAGAAAAAGGCAGAAAACTAATCATGCCCATAGGAGACGGCTCTCTGGAAATCGTTTTGGCTAAGGCAGCGGATGTTGTAACCTATGTAGAGACAGGAGTCTGTGACATGGGAGTGGTGGGAAAGGACACCATTATGGAAAAGGGAGGTACCTTTTATGAGGTGGCGGATTTAGGCTTTGGAAAATGCCGGTTTGCCCTGGCCGCCCTGAAGGGTGCAGATATTTTTGAAGGATACCGGACCAGGACCATTGCCAGCAAATATATGAATGTGGCAAAAGGTTATTTTGAAGGAAAAAATATGGATATAAATCTGGTGAAAATAGAAGGCTCCGTGGAGCTGGCCCCTGTGCTGGGACTGGCGGACGCTATCGTGGATATTGTGGAAACCGGAACTACGCTGAAGGAAAACGGGCTGGAGGTAGTGGAAGACATCTGTCAGGTCAGCGCCCGTTTGATTGTGAATGTAGCCAGCATGAAGCTGAGGAAAAAAGAGATAGAGTCACTGATTGACAAGGTAGAGAAGGATGTACGGGAAAGAGGCTGAAAGGAGGACCAGGTTATGAGCTATGAATTGCCGGAAAAATTAAAAGATATACCAAAGTATGACCCGGTAACAGAGGTTTATCGGGTGCGTCTGGATGCTAATGAAAGTTTTATAGAGCTTCCCGAAGACGTGAAAAAGGATGTAATGAAGGCCATAGGGGAGGTGGAATTTAACCGCTATCCAGACCCGGAGGCCAGGAAGCTGTGTGAAAAATTCGGAGCATTTTTCCATGTGAGGCCGGAGCTCCTTACAGCAGGAAACGGCTCAGACGAGCTGATTTCTATTATTGTTCCCAACTTTTTAGGGGAGGGAGATGTTATGCTGACTATACTTCCGGATTTCAGCATGTATACCTTCTACACCTCTATGGTAGGAGCCAAGGTTGAGGTAATGAATAAGGACGAGTCCATGGAGATGAAAGCAGGGGACGTGATAGAGCGGGCAAAGGCCTGCAAGGCCAAGCTGATTATTTTTTCCAATCCCTGTAATCCCACAGCTCTGAAGCTGGAGAGGGAGGAGATTCTGGAAATCATCAAGGCCGTGGACGCTCTGGTGGTGGTAGACGAGGCCTACATGGATTTTTCCCAAGGTTCGGTATTGGATGAAATAGAAAATTATGACAATCTTATCGTATTGAAGACCTGCTCCAAAGCCTTTGGCATGGCAGCTATCCGGCTGGGCTTTGCAGCGGCCAATGAAAGATTGACAGGACTGCTTCACACACTGAAAGCCCCTTATAACGTGAATTCTATGACCCAGGCCGCAGGCTGTGCCATACTGGAGCATGAGGAATTTCTGAAAGATTGTATCCGCAGGATTCAAGAGTCTACCCAGGCTCTGTACCAGGGGATGAAGGAACTGGCAGAGCGGAAAAAAGACTTAGAAAGGCTATATTCTACGGCTACGAATTTCATGTACATAAAGAGCGCCAGAGCCCAGGAGATTCTTCAGGCTTTGAGAGAAGAAGGGATTTCCGTGCGCTGTATGAACGGCTATCTGCGGATTGCTGCAGGTTCTCCTAAAGAGAATGAGGAGCTGCTTCAGGCGCTGGAACGGATTCTGGAGTAGAGAGAGGAGGCGGTTTTCATTGAGAATCGGCAAGTTAGAGAGGAACACCAGGGAAACCCAAATATCCCTTTCCTGGAATCTGGATGGACAGGGAAGGTATGAAGGAACCTGCGGGGTGGGATTTTTTGACCACATGATGCAGGCTCTGTGCGTTCACGGAGGATTTGATATAATCCTTTCCATGAAAGGTGATTTGGAAGTGGACTGCCACCACAGCATTGAGGATTTGGGAATTGTTATGGGCGGCGCTCTTAGAGAGGCACTGAAAGACAAAGGAGGAATCCAGAGATACGGAAGCTTCTATATTCCCATGGATGAAGCCCTGGGGTTTTGTGCCCTGGATGTAAGCGGCAGAGCTTTTCTGGTATTTGAAGCCTCCTACGAAAATCCTTCTGTGGGAGCCCTGGACTGCTGCATGGTAAAAGAATTTTTCCGGGCATTAGCCTTTGGGGCAGGACTGACTCTTCATCTGAAGGTGATGTACGGTGAAAATGACCATCATAAGATAGAGGCTTTGTTTAAGGCTTTCGCCCATGCCTTAAAGGAGGCGGTGAGAGAGAACCAGGGAGGCGTACTTTCTTCAAAGGGAGTGTTGGAATGATAGGAATTATAGATTACGGAGCAGGAAACCTGTTCAGCGTGAAAAATGCCCTGGATTATCTGGGGGCAGAAAGCTGTATCACAGGAGACCCACAGGAAATAAAGAAGGCAGATGCCCTGATTCTCCCGGGAGTGGGAGCTTTCCCCGACGCTATGAAAATGCTGGAAAACCGGAACCTGGTTTCCCTTATCCGGGAAGAGGCACAGAAGAAACCTCTCCTGGGAATTTGTCTGGGCATGCAGCTTTTATTTGAACAGAGCAGTGAATTCGGGGAAACCAAAGGCCTGGGACTGATTCCGGGAAAAGTGGTAAAGATAGAAAGTCAGGGGCTGAAAATTCCCCACATGGGCTGGAATGACTTGCATCTGTTGAATCCCTGTTCCATGACAGAAGGGATGAAGGAGCAGGCTTATGTGTATTTTGTCCATTCTTTCCGGGCAGACACAGAGGATGCATATATCTCCTGCTATACCCTTTACGGAGAGAAGATTCCTGCATTGGTACATAGAGGAAATGTTTACGGAGCGCAGTTCCATCCCGAAAAAAGCGGGGAGACGGGACTTGCTATGTTGAAAAATTTTGCAAGGCTGGTGAAAGTATGATTATATTACCTGCAATCGATATAAAAGACAGAACCTGCGTCAGGCTGGTAAAAGGAGATTACGGCACGGCTCATAAGGTGGCCGAAGACCCTATAAAAACCGCTGAGAATTTTGCAGCAAAAGGGGCCAAATGGATACATATGGTGGATTTAAACGGAGCAAAGGATGCATATCCTGTGAACCAGGACATTTTTTTGACTGTAGCCAGGGAAACCGGGCTGAAAACGGAGCTGGGAGGCGGAATCCGGGACATGAAGACCATAGCCTACTATCTGGAAAACGGAATTTCCCGTGTGATTCTGGGTTCTGCGGCAGTGAAAAATCCGGAGCTTGTGAAAGAAGCGGTGAAGGAATACGGAGAAAAAATCGCTGTGGGAATCGACGCCAGAGACGGCATGGTGGCCACAGAAGGTTGGATGGAAAGCAGTTCTGTATGCTATTTGGAGCTGGCCATGGCCATGGAGCAGACAGGGGTTAAAACCCTTATTTACACCGATATTTCCAGAGACGGAACCCTGACGGGAGTAAATCTGGACCACCTGGAGCAGTTAAACAGTTCTGTGTCCTGCCGGGTGATTGCCAGCGGCGGCGTCCGTTCTATGGAAGACATTGAAGCCTGCACTGCGATGGGGCTTTACGGCTGTATCTGCGGAAAAGCCATCTATTCAGGAACTCTGGATTTGACAGAGGCTATTGTGAAGGCAGGTGAGGACTGATGCTGGCCAAGAGAATCATTCCCTGCCTGGATGTCCGGGATGGAAAAGTAGTCAAGGGTGTAAACTTTGTGGGAATCAAGGAAGTGGGAGACCCGGTGGAATGTGCTATAGAGTATGACAGACAGGGAGCGGATGAAATCTGCTTTTTGGATATTACGGCAACCCATGAGGGCAGAAAAACCATGACAGATGTGGTGAGAAATACAGCCCGGCATGTTTTCGTGCCTCTTACCGTGGGAGGCGGTATCCGCTCAGTGGAGGATTTCCGGGAAATCCTGAGAGCCGGTGCGGATAAGGTATCCGTAAACTCTGCGGCAGTGAAGAATCCCCAGCTTATAGCCCAGGCTGCTCAAATGTTTGGCAGCCAGTGCGTGGTAGCAGCAATTGACGCCAGAAGGGATAAAGAGGGAGTTTTCAGAGTGGTAGTTCACGGAGGAAGAAAGGAAACAGAGCTGGAGGCTGTGTCTTGGGCTAAAAAGTGCCAGGAGCTGGGAGCAGGAGAAATTCTTCTTACCTCCATGGATACAGACGGCTGCAGGGATGGCTTTGATTTGGAGCTTACTCAGGCAGTTTCCCAGGCGGTTTCCATTCCTGTGATTGCCAGCGGAGGCTGCGGAAAGCTGGAACACTTTTCCCAGGTCTTTGAGGAAACCGGTGCAGATGCGGCTCTGGCTGCTTCCCTGTTTCACTTTCGGGAACTGACAGTGGAGCAGGTGAAAGAGCATTTGAGAGAGCATGACATACCGGTGCGGACCTGAGAAGGGGAGACAGAAAAAAACGACAAAAGAAGTCAGGGGAGACAGAGATGAAAGACATAGAAAAATATTTTGAAAAAAGTCCTCTGCTGCCTGCTATTGTCCAGGAGCAGGGAACCGGCCAGGTTCTGATGCTGGCTTATATGAACAGGGAGAGTCTGGAAAAGACTTTGGAGACAGGCTACACCTGGTTTTACAGCCGCTCCAGACAGGAGCTTTGGAATAAGGGAGCTACCTCTGGTCATGTGCAGAAAGTGGTTGACATAAAAGGGGATTGTGACCGGGATACTATTTTAGTTACTGTGATTCAGACAGGAGCAGCCTGCCATACAGGGGCTCACAGCTGCTTTTTCAGAGAAATTTGGGAGGAAGAGAAGAAATGATGGATGTGATAGAAGGGCTGTATCAGGTAGCCCAGGAAAGAAAACAGGAAAAACAGGAGGGTTCCTACACTTGTTATCTTTTTGAGCAGGGGCTGGACAA
This sequence comes from uncultured Blautia sp., assembly GCA_902476765.1. Classification (GTDB taxonomy): domain Bacteria; phylum Bacillota; class Clostridia; order Lachnospirales; family Lachnospiraceae; genus Blautia. Next base: position 14,111 of record CABSEJ010000027.1, on the reverse strand, counting down.
GATTTTGAAAAAATGCGGGGAAGAGTGCAGCGAGGTAATTATTGCCGCTAAAAACGGACAGAACCAGGATACGGCCAATGAAATCTGCGATTTGCTGTATCACCTTATTGTAATGATGGTGGAAGCCGGAATTTCTCTGGAAGAAGTACAGGGAATTTTAGAGCAGAGACGACAGAAAATCGGAAATCTGAAGAAATTCCATGTCAGTGACCATAATACCTGAGAATTAAATAGGTCAGTTCAGCTATGCTATTCATGATTTGACGTATTTCTCAATAACGTCTGACGTGAAACGTTATTGGCCGTTCGTTAAATTTTTCCTGTGAAAATTCTGTCAAATGTGATAAACTGGTTATATCAGATTAACATTCGCCGGATTTCCGGCGTCCTCCATACGGGGGAAGAAGAGAAATATGCGGGTTTGCCCGTATTGCTACAGAAATGCAGGGGGAAAAATGAAGAAAATAGACAGTAAGCTGACGTTGAAAATTTTACTGATTGTACTAAAGGTACTGCTGGCAGTGCCTCTTGCAGTGCTGTTTATCTTGATTCGGTGTATTCAGTATTTTTTGAAAATATGCGGGACTGTGGTTTCTTTTGTATGTATCGTGGCTGCAGTAGTGCTGAGTATCGGAGCCATGGCAGAGATTATTCTGCAGGTCCAGGGAGATGGGCCGGGAGTCGGCGTGATTCTTTTTACTCTCTGTATTGCCGGAGGACTGGCTTATGTTCCCGCAGCAGGAGCCAGTATGGTTATGCTGGTATTGGAGGCTGCCTGCAGCTGGATTTGGAAATTTTATATGGGAAATTCCAGAACCTGGAAAGCCTTTTACAAAAGACCGGATTATCAGTGGTCTGCTTTTGAGGGAGGATATAAAGGCAAGGATACAGACGATTCAGAATTTTCCATACATTATTTCAAGGGTGTGAGAACACAGGAAGAGCTGAAAAAGAGATACACGGCTCTGCTGCGCCTGTACCGCCCGGACAGCGCTTTTGGGGAGGATGAGATTACCAGAAGTATTATGGAGGAGTACGATTATTTAAAGAACAGGTTTTCCCAGGAAGAACAGGAAATGGAAAAGCGGGAAAGAGAAGAAATTGAAAAAAAGGAAGAATTCCAGGGGTAGGGGATAGGCCGGAGGGATTCTTCCTTTTTGCGTGGTTTAAGTATTTAATTATCCAGGTCATCCAGATTGATTCCTTTGGGTTTTTCCATATGGAGCATTGTAATACGGTAGATTTGAGATGTGTTTCCATATTTCATATGCTCTAAAATCTGAGTATGCTCCCAAAGGGTATCCTGCATCCGGCCTTCATGAGCCAGGGATAAAAAAGCTAGGCGGCGGATTTGATAGAGATAGCTTTGGAATAACTCTATCAGAGTATGATTCTCAGAGTAACCTACAATCTCTAAATGGAACTGATTGTCAAGCTTTACAAAATCAGGTATGGATTGTGAAGTGTTTAAAATTTCCTTTTGTGTATCCAACAATGCTTCCAACCTTTTAAATAGATTCTGAGCTTTGGGACTGCGATAATCCCCGGCAATCAGATAAGTGCAGTAGCCCTCAATAGCAGAACGTACCTGAAAAGTTTCCTGAATATCCTGACGGTCCATCTGATGAAGGCAAAATCCTTTGCTGGGAATAATGTCAATATAGCGTTCCTGGGCCAGTCTGTGGATAGCGTCCCGCATAGGAGTTCGGGAAATACCCAGCTCCTTAGCTACCTTTGTCTCAGAATATACCTGACTATAGGAAAGTGAATCAGAAAAAATCAACTCTTTTAAATATTCATAGGCTTTCTGCTGCAGTGGTTTAAATGTATTCATATAAAATCCTCTTTTGATTCGAATTACTTACTCTGACAGACCCTTTGTAAAAAGTTCGTAGGGCTATATGTAAGAAAATAGTCTATAATGGTATTCTTAGTATATAAGGGGTGTTTAGCTTTTTATATACTGAGAGTATCATAAAATAATTTTAAACGATAGAATGAGGAAGGTCAATGACAAGAGGATTATTCTTTTATCTTGACCGGTATACCGGTATGTTGATATAATAGGAGCAAATATAATGGAAAGGTGGTAGCAAAAATGGAAAAAGTAGGATTTGTGGGCCTGGGAATTATGGGAAAACCTATGGCAAAAAACCTAATACGAGCTGGAATTGAGTTATGGGTGAATGACTTGAACAGAGAAGCTGTGGAGGAACTGGAGGCAGAGGGAGCCCATAGCATTAGTTTGGAAAAAATGGGGAAAGAGTGTTCTATTATTTTCCTCATTCTACCTAACGGTTCTATTGTACACTCTGTACTTTTCGGAAAGGAGGGCTTGTGTTCTGGAATGAGAGAGGGGACTTTGGTGTGTGATATGAGTTCTGTAACACCTTCAGAGTCTAGGAGATGTGCTTCTGAACTAGAAAAAATAGGCGTAAGGTTTGTAGATGCCCCTGTAAGCGGCGGCGAGCCTAAAGCTATAGACGGAACACTGGCCTTTATGGTAGGAGGTAAGACCATAGATTTTCAAAGACTAGAAGAATATCTTTATAAGATGGGAAGCACTGCAAATTTGGTGGGAGATTGGGGGAGTGGGAGTGTGGCCAAGCTGGCTAATCAGATTATTGTGAATATGAATATAGCGGCACTTTCAGAGGCCTTTGTATTTGCAGCAAAAGCAGGGGTAGACCCGGAAAAAGTATATCAGGCAATTCGAGGAGGCCTGGCAGGAAGTACAGTGATGGATGCCAAACTGCCTATGATATTAGAGAGAAACTTTAAACCGGGAGGGAAAATTTCCATTAACCATAAAGATATAAAAAATGTTGTGAACACAGCTCATGAAATAGATGTACCCCTGCCTTTGACCAGTGAATTATTTGAAATAATGCAGGCTTTAAAGGTGGACGGCCACATGGATGAGGACCACGGGGGAATTATCCAGTATTTCGAAAAGCTGGCGCATGTAACAGTAAGGAAACAAGATTGAGAATATACGGGGGATGAAAAACATGGAGATTTGTGCGGAAATATTGAAAAAGTACCCTATTCCAGATATAAAAGCTATAGACCAGATGCTAGCTCAGGAGCTGGAAAAAAACAAGAGTAAAGTGATTGTGTTAGATGATGACCCTACAGGTGTGCAGACTGTACATGATATTTGGGTGTTTACTAAGTGGACGGAAGAGATTTTGGAGAAAGGATTCAGGTCGGATGAAAGGGTGTTTTATATACTTACTAATTCAAGAGCCATGACCGAACAGGAGACCTGGGCGCTGCACAAGGAAATAGCGGAGAATATTGAAATCGTTTCAGTGAAGACAGGCATATCATATATACTAATAAGCAGAAGCGATTCTACATTGCGAGGACATTTTCCTTTAGAAACAGAAACTTTAAGAAAGACTATTGAGAGCAGAGGGAGGATGAAATTCCACGGGGAAATTTTATGCCCCTTTTTTAAAGAAGGGGGCAGATTTACTGTGGATGATATACACTATGTTCAGATGGGAGACCGGTTGGTTCCTGCAGCAGATACAGAATTTGCAAAGGATAAGACTTTTTCTTATTCCTCTTCGGATTTAAAGGCTTACATTCAAGAGAAAACAGGAGGGAAATATCAGAAGGAAAAAGTTTGCTCAGTATCACTGGAAGACTTAAAGGCAGTCAATGTTGACAAAATCCAGAAGCAGCTTTTGGAAGCGGATAATTTTTCGAAAATCGTTGTCAATGCCACAGACTATTGTGATATAAAGGTATTTTCCGTGGCTGTTTACAGAGCAATGGAAAAGGGGAAAAAATTTATCTTTCGTTCTGCCGCTGCTTTGGTTAAGGAAATGGGGGGAATTAAGGAGCGACCTTTACTAACCCGGATAGAGCTGATAAAAAAGGATACTAAAGCGGGAGGTGTGGTGGTCATAGGCTCCCACACAGAGAAGACAACCAGACAAATGGAGAGGTTGTCTTACTTGAAAAATGTGGAAATGATTCCTTTTAATTCGGATTTAGTTTTGAAAGAGCAGGAATTTAAGGATGAAATAGACAGAACAGTAGAAAAGATAGCACAGATAATTGCAGAAAGAAAGACAGCAGTAGTATATACAAGGAGAAAGTTATTATCTCTTCCCGGAGAGACAAAGGAAGAAGCCCTTCGGAAGTCCGTTAGGATTTCTGAAGGAGTCCAGTCTTTGGTTGCGAAATTAAAAACAGAGCCGGCTTTTATCCTTGCAAAGGGAGGTATTACCTCCAGTGACATAGGAACAAAAGCTCTGAAAGTGGAGGCGGCTCGGGTCATGGGGCAGATATTTCCGGGAATCCCTGTTTGGAGAATTGGGATGGAAAGTAAATTTCCGGGAATCCCTTATGTGATTTTCCCCGGGAACGTAGGAGAAGTAGACACCTTAGAAAAGACGGTAAGGGTATTGACGGGAGAATAAATTACTATGGGCAGGAATATCTGCCTAAAGAGAATCTATTTGAGGATTAAAACGTTGAAGGACTGTTTCGTAGAGTAGAAGAGAATTCTATTTCCTGCGGAACAGTCTTTTTACTATTTCTGGAGGTGTATTTACAATGTCAGATATATAGGCATACTTTTAAAAAAAGGGAACAGTTGGAATGTTTCTTTGTTTATCAAAAGAATAAAAAAATGGAAAATACAGGATGAATGGTATTGTGAAAGTGCATAAAAATAATTTTGAAATATCTTATAAATTGACGAAAATGCAAGAAAGAATTGACATGGCGGTATACCGGATGTAAAATACATGTATAAGAAAACACTTTAAGAAAATATTTTCCTAATGTATCAAAGAAAACGCAAGCGCTGGCAACACAAGGAAAGGAGAAGGCATGGAGAAAGAAACACAAAAAGGAGAAGTGTTTAGAAGTTCAGATGTAAATACCATGAGCATTGATAACGAAGAACTGGTAAGAAGACTGAAAAAACCGGTAGGTATGGTGGACGTGGTTCTTGACACAGATACATTTAATGAGATAGATGACCAGTTTGCTCTGGCCTATCTGATTAAATCAGATGAAAAGCTAAACTTAAAGGCCATCTATGCAGCCCCTTTTTACAATGAGAAATCTACGGGACCTAAGGATGGCATGGAGAAAAGCTACGAGGAAATCATGAATGTGTTAAGCCTAATGGGGAGAGAGGACTTAAAAGCAGCCGTTTATAAAGGCTCTGAGAAATATCTGCCTTCTGAAAAAGAGGCGGTGGACTCACCGGCAGCCAGTGATCTGGTGGAGAGAGCCAGAAGCTATAGTAAGGAAAATCCCTTATATGTTATAGCTATAGGTGCTATTACTAATATTGCTTCTGCTCTGCTTATAGACCCTGGTCTGGCAGAACGAATCGTGGTTATCTGGCTGGGAGGCAATGCATATTTTTGGCCTCACAATAAAGAGTTTAATTTGTATCAGGATGTGGCGGGAGCCAGAGTATTGTTTGGAAGCGGAGTTCCTGTAGTCCAGCTTCCCTGTATGGGTGTGGTTTCTGCTTTTACTACCAGCGGGCCGGAATTGGAATACCATTTAAGGGGCAAAAATAAACTGTGTGATTATCTGATAGATGTTACTACAGCAGAGGCCAAGGAAACTTATGGAGGCGCTACATGGACAAGGGCCATATGGGATGTGACAGCAGTAGCCTGGCTTTTAGACGGAGATTTTATGTATGACTGCTTAAAACACAGTCCTGTAGCAGAGTATGATGACAGGTATGCTTTTGATGACACCCGGCATTTTATCAAGTATGTTTATCACATTAAGAGAGATAATCTTTTTGCAGATTTGTTCAGAAAGCTTACAAAATAAAGGAAGGGAGAGTTTATATGAACTTAAGAAAATTAACAGCATTAGGTTTAAGTGTAGTGATGGCCGGAGCATTAGGATTGACTGCATGTGGGAATTCGGAAGACAGTAGCGGTGGCGGGTCTGGAGATGGAGATACCGTAACTCTGAAGTGGGTATCCCAGGGAACAGGAGAAGATGGATGGGAGGGTCTGACAAAGCCTATCCTGGAAGCTTATGAGGAGGATACGGGAGTTCATATTGAAGCAGAGTTTTATTCTTTTAATGATTTATTTGAAGTAATTGAAACAAAGGCAGCATCAGGAAGCGCAGATTTTGATGTTATGAGTGTAGATGTAACCTATGTTGCAAAATATGGTACCAGCGGTTATCTGGAGCCTCTGGACGAGTATTTTTCAGATGAAGAAAAGGCAGAATGGGACGATGCTTCTTATCAGGCAGGTGTGTGGGAGGACGTGATGTACGCAGCTCCCATGAATACCTCAACCCAGGAATTATACTATAATAAAACACTTTTAGATGAGGCCGGAATCACGCTGCCGGAAAATGATGCAGATAACAGACTGACCTATGAACAGGTGGCGGATTTAGCCAAGCAGGCCCAGGAAAAACTAGACCCGGACGGCTCCAGGGGAATTATTGGTTTTGACTTCCAGCAGGTAAGCCGGGTATATCAGATGAATATGCTGGCCAATTCTCTGGGCGGAAAAAATATCGGAGATGACGGTTATACATTAGATGGAGTTATCAATACAGAGCCTTGGATAGAAGCAATGACCTGGTACCAAAATCTGGTAAAGGACGGAATTGCCTCCCAGGGGTATGATGCAGATCAGCTTCCGGACCAGTTTTACGCAGGAAATATGGTCTTCATGATGGGTGGAACCTGGACACCCACCAGTATGCAGACTGAAGACGAGATAGGATGTACCTATGCACCTTGCTTCGAGGGGCATGAGGACCAGGTAGCTACCTCTACAGGAAGCTGGTACTTTGGAGTAAATTCTCAGTCTGAAAATAAAGATGCAGCGGCGGAATTTGTGAAATGGTTCACACTTGGAGAAGGCAGCGATATGTGGCTGGAGATTAACGGTGACGTACCAAGCCGTTTGGATAAACAGCAGGAAATCGCAGATAATCCGGAGGCAAGCCAGGATATGAAGATTGCAGCCTATGAAGCGGCAAATACAGCAGTTCCCCGTGCGGTAACACCTGTGTTCGGAGAATATTCTACTGCTTTAGACCAGGCTTGGGAGGACGTACGAAACGGAGCAGATGTGGAAGAAGCGCTGGAAAATGCTATTGACCAGTATAATTCTGCCACAGCTTCCTATGAAAAATAGAAATTATTGAGGCAGAAGAATGGGACAGCGGCGGCACGATAATCTCTGCCGCCGCTGTTTGTCTGCACAGTGAGACGGTATTATCGTAATGGAATGAGGAGGTAAGTATGGGCGGTATATATATAAAAAATAAATGGCTTCCATATGTTTTGATTTTGCCTACGGTACTGCTGATTTGTATCTTTAAAATATATCCTATTATAGACAGTATCCTACACAGCTTTTTATCAAACCAGGGTATTCCCACGCTGAATAATTATAAGGTTCTGTTTGCAGATAAAACCTTCTGGGAGTCCTTGGTGGTAACTTTAAAATTTAATGTGATTATTATTCCACTGCAGCTGGTGATTGCTTTTATCATGGCTATGTTGGTAAATGTAAAGGTAAGAGGAATTGAGATTTTCCGCACCATGTTTTATCTTCCTTTTTGTATTTCCCTTACAGTAGCCACGGTTATCTGGGAAACTATGCTGAATGTAAATAATGGAGTAATGAACAGTCTTTTAGGAATTTTTGGAATAGAAAAAATAGGGTTTTTAATCGATAAAAGATATGCCCTACTCTCTATTATCTTGATTGCTTCCTGGAGAGGCTGCGCTTACTGGATGATGTTTTTCCTTGCAGGGCTGAAAGGAATTGACACTTCGGTTTATGAATCCGCTAAAATTGACGGTTCCGGTTTCTTTAGTACCCTGTTTCGAATTACCATTCCTTTATTAAAGAATACTCTGGTCTTTGTGGTGATTGCCAATACTACAGCCAATTTTCTCTTGTTCGCACCGATTCAGATTGCCACGGACGGAGGTCCTCAGGGCAGTACAAATGTGTTGATGTACGAAGCCTATAAGTCAGCGTTTAAGTATTCTAACAGACCTAGACAAGCCTGTATTGTTACTATTTTGCTGGTGATTATTATTTTTGTATGTTTTATACAGAACAGGTGTATGAAGGAAAAGGAGGTATAGGAGATGACATTAAAACAAAAGAGAATATCAAAAAAAATTATTATCTATATTGTTTTAGTTATTATGGCTATTGTTTCTTTGTTTCCTATTTTCTTCTGCCTTTCCGCTTCTTTGAGAACACAAGAGGATTTGTTTAAGTATATGTTTCCTTTTACACTTCGCTCCTTGATTCCAACGGACGTGACAGGAACAAATTATGTAGCTATTTTTACGGAATATGAATTTTGGCGGCCAATCGTAAATACTCTGATTGTAACAGCCTTTACCATTGTTTTTGGATGTATCATTAATTCTATGGCCGGCTTTGCTTTTACTTGCTTTGAATTTAAAGGAAAAAAACTTTTTTATCCTTTAGTTCTGGTTTCTTTTATGGTTCCCTTTGAAGCCATTGCTATTCCGTTGTATAATGTAGCAAACAGCTTCGGTATGGTGGATACCTATGCCGGTATGATTATTCCTGCTGTGGCAAATGGCTTAGTGACCTTTTTATTTATTCAGTTTTTTAAAGATATTCCACCCAGTCTTATTGAGGCGGCCCGTGTGGACGGGGCAAAGTGGCCTGCGATTTTCTTAAAAATCATAGTTCCCATTTCTGTTCCTGTGTTTATTACTGCTGGGTTAATGGTGTTTATGGACCAGTGGAATTCATACCTTTGGCCGTTATTAGTAGCCAGGTCAAAAGAGATTCGGACCATTCAGATAGCTATCAGCCAGTTCAGCGGCGAACGTTCTATAAAATGGACGTATATTTATGCGGGCTCTATGGTTTCTGCAATAATACCGATAGCATTGTTCCTGCCCTTCCAGAAATACTTTGTAGAAGGAATTACAGCGGGCAGTGTAAAAGGGTGATGAGGTGAGAAGTTATGAAAAAAATACTTGTTATCGGCAGCTTGAATATGGACATGGTGGCAGAGGTAGACCACACCCCTGTGGCAGGGGAAACCATTCTGACAAATAAAATGGAGTTGGTTCCCGGCGGAAAGGGAGCAAATCAGGCATACGCCGCAGGAAAGCTGGGAGCCCAGGTATGTATGCTGGGAGCAGTGGGAGCTGACAGCTATGGAAAAACAGAGAGAGAAAACCTGGCAGAAGCAGGGGTGGATGTTTCGTCTGTTTTAGTGAGAGAAGAGGCCAGCACTGGTGCTGCCTTTATCACAGTGAACAGGGAGGGAGACAACTGTATTGTGGTGGTAGCAGGAGCCAATGCCACCCTGTCCCCGGCGGATATAGAGGAGAATGAGGGGCTGATAAAACAAAATGATATTATTATTTTGCAGCTGGAGATTCCCCTGGATACCGTGGTGTGGGCGGCCAAGACAGCGAAAAAGTACGGAAAGCTGGTAATCTTAGACCCGGCTCCGGTACCCAGGGAATTTCCGGAAGAGCTTTACCGGTATGTGGACATTATGAAGCCTAATGAGACAGAGCTTAAAATGCTGACAGGATTTGGAGGCAGCGAGGCAGAGCTGAAAAAGGCAGCTCAGTTTCTTAAAGACCAGGGTGTGGGAAATGTAGTCGTGACGCTGGGAGGAAACGGGGTTTATGTGGAAGAAAAAACCGGAGAAAATCACAGGATTCCTGCTTTAAAGGTGGAAACTGTGGATACAACGGCAGCAGGAGATACTTTTACGGCTGCCTTGGCTTTAAAGATTGCTCAAGGGGCGGAGTTAAGAGAAGCTGCAGAATATGCAAACTATGTGTCTGCTCTTGTGGTTACCAGAAAAGGCGCACAGTCTTCCATTCCTTCCGCCAAAGAAGTAGAGGTTTTTTTAGATTATCAGGCTTTAAATGGAGAAAAGGAAATGAAAAGGAATGTATCCTGAAAAATGCAAAAATCCTTCCAAGAAATCCCTCCAGATACGTTGACAAGCCTAGGGAAAAAGCTATAATTAAAGGTAGTGAAAAATCACCAAGGATTATGATAGTGGAGGATTTCAAAATGAAAGTATTAGTAGAAACATCTGCAAGACACGTACATTTATCACAGGAGCATCTGGAGATTCTGTTTGGAAAAGGCCATGAGCTGACCGTGAAAAAAATGCTGAGCCAGCCAGGACAGTTTGCCTGTGAAGAAAAGGTAGAGGTAGTAGGAACAAAGGGAAGCCAGAAAATGTCTGTATTAGGACCTGTGAGAAAGGATACACAGGTAGAGGTTTCTCTTACTGACGCAAGAAGCCTGGGTGTTACAGCTCCAATCCGTGAGTCCGGCGATATTGCAGGTTCCGGCGCATGTAAGCTGGTAGGCCCTGCAGGAGAAGTAGAGCTGACAGAAGGTGTTATTGCTGCTAAGCGTCATGTACACATGACACCGGAAGATGCTGAAAAAGCAGGCGTACAGGACAAACAGATTGTAAGTCTGGATATTCAGTCTCCAAATGGACGTTCTCTGATTTTCGGTGATGTGGTTGTTCGTGTAAGTGCTTCTTATGCAACGGCTGCACACATTGACACAGACGAGTCTAATGCTCTTGCTCCGGGAAAAGAATGTTACGGAGAAATGATTGTAAAATAAGATGATATAAGTCAGATTTTTCAGGGCGGATACCAGTAGAAATATTGGTATCCGCTTTTTGCATCACGGGGAATTTCTTTGAATTTTCTATGATATAAAAAGCTCTTCCCGGTATAAAATGTCCGGGAGATATTTGTTACGTTGGCAGGAATAAGAGGAAATCAGGCTTCCGTTTGCTATATGGAAGGTGCTGAAACTCCTTGTCATTAAAATATTTTGATTATCAAAAAATTTGATTGTAATTGATAGTTGAATCGGATATAATAGGGAATATAAATAACCATTAGAGCCATGTAAAGGAGTGATGGAGTGGATACTTATGATGTACTGCACGACATCCTTGTGAAGCTGTTTCATGAAATTCTGGATATAGAGGGAAAGGCCCTGATTACATCTGAATTTAAAGATATTTCTGTCAATGATATGCATATCATTGAGGCAATCGGTGTGGAGGAGCCAAAAAATATGTCTTCTGTGGCAAAGCTTTTATCTGTTACAGTGGGAACCCTTACCATTGCTGTAAACGGCCTGGTAAAAAAAGGGTATGTACACCGGGAGAGGAGCGAGGAGGACAGAAGGGTGGTGCTGATTTCTCTTACGGAGAAGGGGCAGCGGGCAAACGCTCACCACATGAAATTTCATGACGGAATGATTCAGGCAGTTTTAAAGGACCTGGATAATGAAGAACAGAAAATTCTGGTGAAATCTCTGATGAATCTCAGAAGTTTTTTTGATTCTTACAGAAAACCAAAGGATGGAGAAAAAAAGTAAAAAAGAGGCTGGTGTTTTAAACTAAAAAAGGAAATATTTATACATTTCATTGCTCGTTCTTCGCCTCATTGAGCCTATAATCTCAATGCCGGGCGTGACAAATTCACATAAAATGTATAAATATTCCTGTTATATGTTAAAACGGCAGCCTCTCTTTTAATATTCCATCAGCAGATATTTTTCTACCACCGGGAAGGGAGCAGGGCCCAGCTTCAGAAGTTTTTCGTGGAAGTCTTTCAGATGGAAACTGCTGCCCTCCAGCTCTTCCACCTGTTCTCTCAGAGAGCAGAAATTCAGGTAACCCAGATAATATTTCAGGTAATTGGCCGGGTTCTCGATAATGTACTGAAAGATTTCCTTACAGGTCTCCTGGTCCGTTATACCGAAGACTGCCAGACTGTCGCTGACAATATCTAAATTCCAGCCTTGGTAGTGGATTCCAATATCCAGGATAGAATAAAGGCAAAGGCTGATGCTGCGGTTGAGGCAGAGAAATTCCATGATTTTGGTTTCAATGTTAAGAAACGGAGCGCCGTATTCATAGGAGATAGCTTCTACATAAGTAGCCCACCCTTCGATGTAGCCGCTACTGCCCAGAAGTTCCCGGATAGGGGCATTTTTTTGGTTGGAGAAGTACAGGGTTTGGTATAAGTGGCCGGGAAATCCTTCATGGGCCAAAGTGGTAAAAAGCTCTGCCTGGGATACCTGACTGCTTTGATTGATATAAATGATATTAGGAGACTGGGTGTCTATAGGGGGAGTAAGATAAAAAGCAGGACTGGAAAATTCCTCCATTGAAGGGGGGACATATTTTACCTCATAGTCCTCTGTCTCCAAAACAGGAAAATCATCAGTTATAATCCGTTGAAGATAATCCAGCATTTGCTCCGGGGAAATGTCAGAGGATGCTGGGAGAGCTGCGGCTTTGGAAAGAAGCTCCGGTTCTTCGTGCAGCAGTTTTCCCACGCTGTCGTAATCCAGAGTAAGCTGTTGGAAAAGAGTCTGTAGGATGGTTTCTACGTCCCGGTAGTCTCCTACAGAAGATTTCACCAGATACTCATAGTATTCTTTGCCTCCCGGTAATCCGGCCAGGCCGTTTTCATTTTTTCCGGTTCCCTCCAGCCTTTCCATACCAAGGGCCAAAGCTTCATAAGCCGGGAACACATATTGCTGCATCAATTTCTCATGCATTTCTATAAAAGTCTCTGCCTGCCGGGAATCAATCCTTTTGCCATCCAAAAGAGTTTCTATTCTTTGGTTAAACATAGCATATAGGTAATTTTCCTCTTCGGTGGCCGTAAAAGACCTGCATTGCTGGATTATCCTCTCTGCACTGGCATCACTCATAAACAATCCTGCCGTTGATTTTTCAGATTCGAATTCCAGAATTTCCTGAAAATATTCGGGAATACAGGCCAACAGATTGAAATAGTCTTTAATGTCCACAGACGTGCGGAAATCATATTCTGCCAACAAGACGGGAAGCTGGGCCTGAATTCCAAGATTGGGACCTAAAGGCTCATAGAGCAGGTAACTTTCCTGGTCCAGAGAGGCCTGGTTTTCCAGTTCCAGGCTGAGAATATCATAGGTAATCTGATTGGAACGGGAAAGCTTGGAGGAGTCAAATTTTTTCAGGTTTTTCAGAAGCTTTTCGGCGGAGTCGCTGCTCTTTTTCAGCACCTGGGGTTCCATGGTCCCCAGACTTACTTCATAATCTTCTATTCCATATTCCTGGGGATAAGCCAGGGTATAGTGGAGATTTATGGTGTTAGAGGTGATTTCATCTGAAAAAATTTTTTCTGTAAATTTCTCAAAACGAGAGTCTTCGGATAAAAATATGTAGTCCCTTAAAGCAAAAACGGAAGTGGCAAGGGCTGCCGCCAGCACAAGCAGAAGAGGAAGCAGATATTTCTTTTTATGCAGGAAAAAAGCTTTCAAAAAAATCCCTCACAGATATACAGGGCTTCTCTACAGCTTATGAAAAAAAAGACGGAGATATGTATAGTTTTTCTTGGAAAATATCGGACCATTGTGTTAAGATTTTTTATAGATGGAAAGAATATAAGAGAGTCTACCAAGGCGTTTTGCCTGGTTTAAAATACCGCAGAGTCGGGAAAGGAGGCAGTAAGGTGAAAGGGAAAGGGATAGTTCTGGCAGCGGCGGTTTTGGCTCTGGCCGGCTGCAGGGGCCAGGAGGCCGGAGATGGTACAAACCTAGAAGACAGTCAGGTACAGCAGGAGGATGCTGTGGAATATCATCCTTCGCTGCCAGATAAGCTTTGGGAGTTTCAATTTGCCATAAATGGAGAGGTGTACTGTCTGCCTTCTAAAATTGAGGAGTGGGAGGAAGGGGGATATGCCCTTCCCGGGGACAGACAGGAGGCTTTGCTGGAAACAGAGTCCTATGTGCAGGGAGAAAAAATGGAGAGCCAGGAATTGGCATTTTCTGTAGATGTGGTTAACCTGGAAAGTATGGAGCAGAAGCTGGGAGATTGCTATGTAGGCGGAATCGTCCTGGAAGAGACAAAAGGGGCGGTGCTTCAGCTTCCGGGGGAAATCACCATAGGAGAATCCCTTTTATTCCAGGTCACGGAGGCCTATGGAACGCCTACAGACGAATATGAGGAGAAAGATTCTGTTTATCTCACCTATGAATATGGCATTTATAAGAAAGCAGAGCTGGTTTTTGATTTAGAGG
>CABSEJ010000026.1 GCA_902476765.1 uncultured Blautia sp. | reverse complement strand
GGCCGCTACGGCTGCGGCAGCAGATGGTGTATTGGTAAATCTGTTGTCATATTTTTCCTGCTGAATTCTGGTAAGGGGAGTATATTTCATTTTCAATTCCATGGCTTTTGTTACATATTTACCTTCGCTGAACCACAGAATCAAGTCATCGCACTCTTCAATACAGGCTTCCTTCATTCCGGCCTTGGCATAAAGTCTGGCCAGCTCGTATGCCCATCTCTCAGTATATTCTCTGCTTTTGTATTCCTGTAAAATGGCAATCTGCTCTTCAATGGGAGAGCGTTTTGCACGGTATATTTTATATTTCAAAATATAGCGGCTGTTGTCATTAGGTGAAATCTCCACAAACTGCTTATAATAATCTGCAGCCTCGTCAAAATTTCCCATCTTAATAGACAATTCAACAAGACGATACAGCACCGTTCTTCCTATCGGCGCTCTCTGGTGTGCCATTAAAAGCAGCTTTCTGCTCTCCGGGTACCGTTTGTTGGCCTCATATATTTCGCCCACCATACACAGTGTTCTGGCGCTTCTGACTCTTCGCCAGTCAATGGTATCCACAATTTTAAGGGCTCCTTTGTAGTCCTGCTGGTCTACTAAATCATTGATTTCATCCAGCTTTGCCCTGTACTCGTTTTTATCCACTTCATTCACCTCTGTATCTTTTTATTCTTAATTCTAAAAGTAATTGTCATTCTTTATTCGGTCTAACTGTCAGGTGCTAAAGCCAACGGCTACTCTTGGCACCAAAGTATACCTTTCACGCTTTATGGGCTATGAGGGTACAAGACTCCATAATTGATTTTAGTTTATCATACTGCCTGTTGTATGTCAAAGTAAATGATTGGAACCATTGACAAAAAGTATCCGGCTGCCCCTTTTTCCGGTATGGACCAGCCCAAAAATTTTTCCAGAATACAAAAAGGCTTCCCGGCTGCCGGACATAATGACCGGATACCGGGAAGCCTTTCCCTTATGTCTTATATAAACAATACTCAACCTCTGGCGGATGTAAAAATCCGCCCTTTATATCTTTCCAACACGGAAGCCAATACATTTCCCAGGATTTCACAGGAAACCACTTCTCCGATACCCACTGTAAGCATCAGGAAAGGAATCGGCAGCGCTACTCCGTATGCATAACGCAGCACAAAAGGAACAATGCAGATATTGGCCAGAACCGGCGGCAATACAGCGATTACCCGGCGACACTTTCTCAACTGGTAGGTTCCTACTGCTCCAAGCAGCGTGGCAATACTTCCGAAGAGTACATCAGGCAAAATAGCGCCCCCCGTAATATTACCAATCAGGCATCCCACAAACAGTCCGGGAATAGCTGCCGGTGTGAAGATAGGCAAAATGGTAAGCATTTCTGCAATACGGATTTGCACTTCTCCGAAACTAATTGGGGCAAACACAAAGGTAAGTACCACATAGATGGCCGCAATCATGGCCGCCTGGGTCAAAAAGGTTACATTCTTGTTTTTCATATTCTTTTTTTCTCCTTTAGTTTTGTTTTACGAGTGGAAGGTCTCGAACACTCGGCACATTTTACGGCGGTGACCGCCGGAAAGCCCTATAGACCTTATTTTTATGGGCTTTTCAACGTGTCATAGAATACCATGGGGAAGAAAAATTGTCAAGCAAGTACCAGATTAAGTTATTCTTCTGCCATCATCTGATTCCAAATCTGGACATCTTTATTCACCACATAGCCGCTGCCGCCCCGGCCTTTCACGTCTTCCACCATTGTCAGCATGAAAGTGGTCTGCCCCTCCTGGGCATCTGTGTTGTACATGGCGAACCAGCCCAGTTCTGTACCGTTTTCGTCATCCTGGGAGGCTTTGATTTCTGCGGTTCCTGTTTTCCCTGCTAATGTGGCTCCTGTGACAGAGGCCGCTGCGTGTCCCGTACCATTAGAATCACTGACTACAGCCTTCATGTCCTCATAAATAGTCTGGGCCGCTTCCTGAGTAAAGGCACCTTCTATCCAGTATGAAGGGGTCTTTCCTTCCTGGTATTCCAGATAGGGCGCTATCATATTTCCGTTATGGAAGAAAGCAGAATAGATACAGGCCAGATGAACAGGATTGGTCAAAACCTGCCCCTGTCCGTATCCACTGTCAGCAAGCTGAATCTCTGTTTCTATGGTTTCAGAGTTGGAATACTGGGAGGAAGTCATTCCAATTTCAAAAGGAATATCCTGGTTAAAGCCCAATTTATCCAACTGCCGGGCCAGGCTGTCGGCTCCGATTTTCAGGGCAGCCTTGGCGAAATAAATATTATCAGAATAAATCAGGGCATTGGCCAGATTGGCAGCTCCGCCGTATTCATGGAGCGTTGTAACTTTATAGTCTCCCCAACTGGAGTCTTTCTGCCAGGCCAGGCCGCTGGCCCCAAAATCTTCCAAAGCTGTAAAAGCGCCTGTGGAAAGCCCGATGGCTCCGATTACCGGTTTAAAGGAAGAACCGGGAGCCCAGGTTTCACGCACCCTGTTGTATAGTGGCTGAGCCGGGTCGTTGTTTAAACTATCCCACTGCTCTTGAGACATTCCCAGGACAAAATCCATGCTGTTAAAGGATGGGGTGGAAACCAGCGCCAGTACCTCGCCTGTCTCCGGATTCATAACCACAGAACAGCTCTCATCCTCCTGGTAAGCCTCATAAACCCTTCTCTGCCAGTTTATATCTATGGTAAGGGTAATTTCTTCTCCGTTTTGTGCAGGTTCCATGGCCAGAGCTTCTTTTTCATTGCCCTCTGCATCTAAAATGGCTATCTTATGGCCGTCCTTGGCTCTCAGTCTTTCCTCATACAGCTTTTCCAAACCGCTTTTTCCAATAACGCTCTGCTCATCATATCCCTGGTCACCCATCTCTTCCAGCTCTTCTGCATTAATCTGCTGTACATAGCCCAGAAGGTGAGAGGTACATTCCCCATAGGGATATACTCTGCTTTCAGCCTCAGAAATCAGAATACCCGGGTAGGACAGCAGCTGGTCCTGAAGGGTAACTGCCGTACTGTTTCCGCTTTCGTCTGTGTAAGGCTGATCCAGCTGTTCCTGGGTCATTTCCTTCAAAGGTACAAAACTGTCCGCCTGTACCCAGGAGGCATCCAAACTGGAGGTTATAGTCTCCTCCGATAACCCCAGAGCCTGAGCGATTCCTGCAATCTCATTGTCCGGCTGTACGTCCATCTTTCCGGGAACCAAGCCAACAGACTGGACAGTTCCCTGCCCTGCCAGAAGCTGATGATTTCTGTCGTAAATGCTGCCTCGTTCTGCATCCAGGGTAGTCACACTGACCTTGTCACTCTCTCCCAGCTGTGGGAATATCATGGCATCTGTCCAGACTACATACCACTCTCCTTCCTCTTTCTCAAAGCTGGTATTGTTGTCATAAGTAATTTCTCCGGCAATGGTATCCATAGTAAGGCTATAGGAAAGAACTTCCTTTCCCTCCTGCTCCTGGGGAATATCCAGCTTTAAATTCTTCGCCTCGATACCCTGATAAATGTTTTTATTTCTTGTTACAAAATCCTCCTGGGTAACCGTCTCTTTAGAGCCGGAATCCAGAAGCCCGTACATTTCCTCATACTCCCCTTTTTCTATATGGGCCACATATTCCTCCAGCACGTCCCTGGGCGACTGAGAAAAAGCATTTCTGTAAAGCAGAACTCCGGCCGCTGCTGCCGCTGCCAGCACCAGGACTCCGGCTGTGCATAAAATAATCACTTTTTGTCTGTTTTTCTTTTTTCTTCTTTTCTTCTTAGCCATTTTTCTTCACCCCTTATTTCTGCTGCTGTCTTGAAGTTACTTTCCTATAGGTCTGTAGATAATCGTGATGCCACTTAGCTGCCGGACTTATCCTGCAGCCTATTCCTGAACCTCTTTTATGGTTGCCGTTGACATGATAATATCAGCGGCGGCATTCCACAATACATTATCCCTTAAAACAGTAACGTCTGAATACATAGCTTCCATAGAGGCTCCGTCAGAAAAACCGCTTAGAACTGCAAATTTCTCCAGCTCCTCTTGATAGTCTTCCTCAGTGTATTCTTTATTCTCTGCATTTAGGATTGCCTGAGTAACCATATTTTGTTTCAGGTAGCTTTTTGCGGTTTCATCAATGGTCTGGTCTGCATCCTCCTTAGAAACGCCCTGAGACTCCAGATATTCATCCATAGTCATGCCGTAGGAAGCGGAATACATATTGTCCAACTGGCTCTTTAAGTCCGCCCTGGTCTCCTCCAGAAGCTCCTGGGGGTACTCTTTCACCTCTGTGGTTTCCATAACCATCTGGAACAAATCTGATTTCACCTGACTCTCATATTCGTTGTCCGACTGCTGCTGCAGCAGCTCCTTCTGGTTGGCTCTGTATTCCTCCGCAGTTTTAAAATCCGAATTTTCAGAGGCCCACTCATCTGTTAATGGCGCCGGTTCTGAAATCTTATTGATTTTCACTACAAACTGGACAGCCTGTCCGGCCAGGTCTGCACTAGAATAATTCTCCGGGAAGGTTAAATCCAGTGTAACTTCCTCTCCCTTATTATGTCCAATCAGCCCTTCCTCAAAGCCTTCTATAAAGTTTCCTGATCCGATGAGCAAATCATAGCCCTGGTCAGTGCCCCCTTCAAAAGCCTCTCCGTCTTTATAGCCGGTGTAATCAATATTTACTGTATCATATTCCTGCACAGCCCTGTCTTCTGTCACCTCCACCGGGTCATAGTTAAAAGCCATCTGCCTTTTTATATAAGTATCTACATCTTCATCCTGAATCTGTGTTTTGGAAGCCTCCTCCACTTCCAGGTTCTGATATTGTCCCAAAGTCATGTACTCATCCAGGTTATCCAAATCCACTGCTACAACCTTCCCCTCATCATTGGTCAGGGATTTCTCCTGGCTGTCTGCAGCTTCCTGAGTCTGCTCTGTCTTTTCCTGGCTGTCTTTATCCTTATTACACCCTGCTCCAAGTCCTAATACTGTCAGGGCTAAAAGCAGCATCACTATTTTTTTCTTCATGTTTTCTTAGTCCTCTCGTCTGATTTTTAATCCTATAAAAGCTGTTATACCATAGATGGTCCTAAAAAGGAAGGGTTTCCAGAATTTTAGTTGCCTTTTCACGGAAACAATGCTAGAATAGGTGAAGTATGAGAAATGCTAGGAGGTTCAATACAAATGACGAGTTGGATGGTTTTTCTAATCATTATAGCCATTTTAGCCATTGGCCTTGTAGTCCTGTATTTCCTGGGTCGGAAAGCCCAGAAAAAGAGAGACGAGCAGCAGGAACAGATGGAGGCGTCCAAGCAGACCATCACCATGCTGGTTATTGACAAGAAGCGTCTTCCCATTAAGCAGTCAGGACTTCCACAGATGGTCATTGACCAAACTCCCAAGCTTATGAGACGTTCTAAACTGCCTATTGTAAAGGCAAAAATCGGCCCCAGGATTATGTCCCTGGTTGCTGACGAATCCGTATACGACCTGATTCCCGTAAAGAAAGAGATTAAAGCAGAAGTAAGCGGCATTTACATCATGGGAGTAAGAGGTCTGAGAGGTTCTCTTACACCTCCGCCAAAAAAACAGGGATTCTTCAAACGTCTCCGCTCCAAGGCTATGGGGAAATAAAAAAGATATATTGCCCTTTCTGAGGAGGGGTATGGTAAAAGGAATACAAAAGGCAACCGCACAAATATATTGGGTACGGTTGCCTTTTGTATTGGTAAAAACTTACAGTGAGAAACAGCCCTCTGCCTTGGGCCGGACGCACAAGGAAATCTGGCAGTCCGCAGCATGCTGGGAATTGATTTCCAGGGCATAATCAATAATCAAATCCAGACTCTCCTCTTTCTCCTTAAAGTCAATTTTGGTGGCTGCTACCGCCATCTGCAGATTTCCAAAGGGCGTTGCATAATATGTAAGATTTTTCTTATTTTCCTCGAAAATCATCTGAACATTGGCAGCCCCTTTTCTCCGCACCTCCACGCTTTTTTCCGTAATTTTAATGGTGTTTTTCGTGGTCTGGTAATCTTCATCCGACATCTCATCGAACATGATAAAGTGGTGCCCGTTTCTATAGTAATAATCCCCTTTTGCCACCACTTCCACATCTTCCTGCTCTTCTATATCCTCCAGGCTCTGAACCCCTTTGATAGTAACTAAAACATCCTTGGTCATATTTAATACTCCTCTATCCGAATCTGCTTGGCTGTTTTTACATCATAGGGAAGGATGGAGTTTGCAAACTCCTGAAAGTGTTCCTCCTCATCGCTGACAAAAAAGCGGTAGGGGAATTCCTCCTCCTCTTTTCCCTCATGCTCCAGCCCTTTTTCCTGCAAAAGCCGTCTAAGCTCCAGCGCCGTCTCATAGGCAGGATTTACCAGTGTAACCTTTTCCCCGGCTACCTGCCTGAGCATTGAGCGCAGCAGGGGATAGTGAGTACAGCCTAAAATCAAAGTGTCAATATCCTGCTGCAGCAAAGGTTCCAGATACCGCTTTGCCACCTCCACCGTCACAGGGTCTTTCACCCATCCTTCTTCTGCAAGGGGCACAAAAAGAGGACATGGCTGACCGATAACCTCTATCTCTGCATCTGCCATTTTTATCATTTTCTGGTAAAGTCCTGATTTTACTGTAGCTCTGGTTCCGATAAGGCCAATCCTCTTATTTCTCGTGGTTCTGGCCGCCACTCTGGCTCCCGGCTCTACCACGCCGATAATAGGAATCTCTGTCTCATGCTGGATGGTCTCCAGAGCCAGAGCGCTGGCAGTATTGCAGGCCACTACAATGGCTTTTACCTCCTGAGTCTGTAAAAAACGGACAATCTGCCGGGAATAGCGAATAACTGTTTCCTTGGATTTGCTTCCGTAAGGCACTCTGGCCGTGTCTCCGAAATAAACAATCTTTTCGTGAGGCAGGTTGCGCATTATCTCTCTGGCTACAGTCAGACCGCCTACTCCGGAGTCAAATACACCGATAGGTGCGTCTTTTCTAAAACTCATATTAAAAACCTCTTTACTTGTCATAGTCTCATCTTTATCCTGGCCGGGAAAAATTTCATGAATCCCAGCCATTGTCATTGTACCCTTAACCCGTACAGATTGCAAGCTTAAAACCAGCGAAATCCTATCTGCAGCTTTTCTCTTTCCTCGGGGGTTTCCAGGATGTAAAGAAATTCCTCCTCTGTAAGGACCTCTCTCAAATCCTCTTTTTTCTCCTCTGTTACAATGCCGGTGACATCGTCGATAAAGCAAAGGCTGGGGTACAGCACACACCACCAGTTATGGCCCGCCGCTTCACCTATCCGCACATTTAAAGCCTCGTATTCTCCTGCAGGGAAGGTACAGTCTCCGTAAGTTTTATCCGGAAAATAAGTCCGCTCTACCTGGGCTGTTACCGGATAGTCGTAGCCCATAGATGTAACGGCCCTACCTGCTTTTTCCTCTATCTGAGGCAAGTGGGAAAGCACTGCTTCTTTGGTTTCTTCCAGGCCCGCCGCCTCTCCTACCAGAGATTCCACATATTGTACCACTGTTTCTTTTACTTCCAGCTTCAGTATCTGGTCCTCCTCCCTATCGCTGTTTGCCACCACATGAAGTCGGAAAATTTCCCCGGCTATGCCTTCCTGGATTTCTCTCTCCAACCTTCCCTTCAGTTCCTGGTTCTCCCTTTTCAGGGACACCATAGGAATTCCCAGAACTAAAAATGTACCGGCAAAGCCTATGAGAACAGCGGCCAGCAAAAGCTTATTTTTTCTGATTTTTTCTCTTATCATATCCTATGTACCTCCTGATTTTTCTATCAGGAGTTTTGACGGATTCGGGGCTTTTTATTCACAACTGATACTTCTCGCAAAGCAGGAAAATCTTCCCCCCTGTGCCAGGCATTATAATAGTCTTGAAGGGTCACGGCCCGGGCTTCCTGCTTATCCAAGGTATTTTCCAGAATTCCTTTCAGATAGTTTCCCACAGAATCTACTCCCTGGCCATCCAGGCTCATGAGAGCTTCATTATCCTTGCAGGAAAAAAGGTATATATTCCCTGCCACAGAAGGTCTTTCCTCTAAATACTCCAAAAGTCCTTCCAAAGCTTCTCTGTTTTCTAAAATACCCTGACCCAGAAGCAACACTTTTATATGGCCCATATCCAGGTAATTCTCCTGGTTTTCCCGGAAGCTTTCCTCCGCATCTTCCATCGTCAGCCCCTCATAAACCACGGCCTGCTCCCGGCTGGCCTCTGTATCTCCTTTGTCCTGTCCCGTCACCCCGGACAACTGGGGAATCCCGTAGATAATCTGATAATGGCCCTCCCGGTAATCTGCGCTGAAAGACAATGGGAATACCCTGTCCTCCAGGGAAATGCCACATCCTGTAAGGCTGGTAAGGACAATGGCTGTCAGACCTAAAACCATTGCTCTGCTGACCTTCATCATGGCTCTATTCTCTGCATTTTGCCCTGCCCCTCTATCCGTATTCTCATCCCCATTTCTATTTACATTTCTGTCTGTCTTTTTGCTCCTGGATTCTTTTGCTCCCGGTCCTTTTCCCGTAAAATAACCGGCTGTCAGCAGCAGCAGAAACAGCAGCGGACCGTATATCATCCGGTTTAAATCCAGAAAAAACTCCAGGGAAACCCCGGAATATTCACAGGCCAGAGCTGTTATCACCATACCTGCCAAAGGCAGAAGAGCACCTTTTTCCATACCGCCCCTGCATAAAAGCTCATGGCTGTAAAAAAATGCGCTGCCTAAGGCAAAGAGCAGGGAAAATAAAGCCGCTGCCACCCAGAAAATATCTACACGCTGAAGGAAATCTCCCGGCAGACGCACGCCGGACATCAGGTCCACCATGGGATATGCCTTGTGTTCGTAGCCGCCAAGTCCGAAGCTGCCCTGAAGTATCACAAGAGCCAATGCAGAAAGTCCCATAAGAAGAAACAGGCTTCCACCCATAAGTCTTCCCGAGTTTCCCGGTTTTTCCGTGCTTCCCAGGGCAGCAGGCAAAAACATAAAGGGCAGCAGCAGGCAGACAGCAGACCAGGTTCCCTCTGCCCATCCGGAAAAGGAAAGAGGCCCCATTTCCCGGAGATAGGAAAGCTTTATCCCGGAAACAGTTAAAACCAACATTCCGGCCAGAATCAGCAGCAAAGGAAGAAAGCAGACCTCTCCCATCCTCCCTCTGCGTTCCAGCCCCTGGCGGCTGCCCAGGCAGGCTCCCAGACCGGACAGCAGGATAACCAGCCAGGGAATACTTCCTTCTATGAGAAACCGGCCGGTGAGCCTGGAAATCAAAAGCAGGAGACAGATGCCGGCCATCCAGAGCCAGGAAACGTAAAGGAGCAGAAAAATCCTTCCCCACAGTCTGCCCAGGTATTTTTCCGGCCTGGAAAAAAAGTTCCGGATTCGGATAAAATATATGCTGAGAAATAAATACAGCAAAGCAGCAGAGACAAGGCACAGCACTCCCTGTCGTCCTCTCAGATTTTCTTCCACAGGAATAAAAAAGAAATACACCCCTAAAAGGGCTGTCACAGTCTGGCGAAACAATTGTCTGTGGGAAATCCTGGCATTATCGGCGTACATAAGACTTTCCCTCCTTTCCTGCCTGGCCTCCGGTCTCCTTTAATCTGACTTTTTGGTCCTTTCTGACATAGACAGGACGTGTTTTCAGAAAACGCATCGGAAACCGCACCATTCCATCCTCTTCTCCCCGGAACCCTTCTTTTACCTGAGCTCCAAAGGGAGAAAGATAAGGAATACCAAAACTTTTCATCCCGGCCAAATGGCTGGCTGTCAGATACAGGCCTAAAATCAGGCCGAACATGCCCAGGATACCGCCCAGCAGGATAAAAGCAAACTTCAGCAGCCGAAATGGGGCCGTGAATTCCTCATTAGGAATAGCCAGAGAACACAGAGCTGTCACAGCTACTACCACTACTACAATGGGGCTGACCAAATTCGCTTCCACCGCAGCCTGTCCCACAATCAGCCCTCCTACAATCCCTATGGTTCCTCCCAGGGGACCGGGCATTCTCACGCCGGCTTCCCGTATAGTCTCAAAGGCCAGCTCCATCAGCAGTACCTCCAGTATTCCCGGAAAGGGAACTCCCTGTCTTGCCTCAGAAAAAGAAAGAATCAGATTGGTGGGGAGTACCTGGGTATGAAAATTTGTGACTGCCAGATAGGCTGCGGAAAAAAGTAAAGTAAAAAGCACTGCCGCATAGCGGATAAGCCTTTGCAGGGACACAATCTCAAAGCGGTTATAATAGTCTTCACTGACCTGCAAAAAATCATTGAATACTGCCGGAAGAATCAGCGCCATAGGAGAATGGTCTGTAAGGACTACCACTCTGCCGTTGAGGATTTCAGCGGAACATTTGTCCGGGCGTTCTGTGGTCTGGAACTGAGGGAAGGGAGACAGCCAGCTTTTTTCCGTCATCTGTTCCAGTACACCTGAATCCAGAACCCCGTCTATGACAAAGGAATCCAATCTTTCCTCTATGTCCTCCACCAGGCCAGGGCGCACCAAATCCTCCATGTAGAGAAGCTGTACCACAGTCTGGCTTCTCTCTCCCAGTGTCTTTTGTTTTACTTTTAAACGGGTATCTCTTATCCGTTTTCTCACCAGTGCGGAGTTGGTCTTTACTACGTCTGAAAATCCTTCCTTGGACCCCCGAAGGACCTTCTCCCTGGAAGCCTCCGATACCCCCATGTTAGGGTAGCCCTTACTGGACACCTTTATAGCTTTCTCATACCCGTCCAAAAAAAACAAGGCATTCCCCGCCAGCATAGCGGCAAAAGCTTCCTCCATGGTATCCATGGGCTGTACGTCAGAAATCCCCATGCCATTGTCCCTGACAAATTCCAAAATCTCATCAGAGGGCATTTCCCACATATGGTTCACCAGTTTGCCGATAACCGAATCCTCCAGAACCATATTACTCACTGCAACCTCAATATAGACTACGAGGCAGGCTATTTTTTTCTCTTCCCCCAGAAGCATAGGACGTATGATAAAGTCGTCACAGTCCTTCAGTCTCTGACGGACATAGGCTTCATTTTCCTCTATATGACAAGATATTTTATGTTCCATGGGTACCTCCTGTATATGATTTTCTGTCGGAAACAAATCCGATGGGGCTGCTGCTTTTAAAGAAAATCCAGAATATTTATTGCAGCACCCTGTTATCTTCAGTGTACAAAGGTTCAAACGCCCCTTGTACACTAAAGGTAAGAATAAGAAAAGAAAAAGAGAGGCTCCAACACCTCTCTTTTAGTATTTCTCCTGTTTTCTATTCTTATTCTCTTTGCTTTCTGGCAGAATTCTGATACCCTTTTACTCCTGGTTCAGTCCCCGTATAATAGCCTTCTGCTGATTGTCAATGTGAACCCGGATATAATCCAATGCTTTCTTCTCATCTTTGGCCTTCAAAGCCTGGCAAATGGAGCGGTGCTCCTCTGCCAGAGTCCGGCGTACGGCAATGTCCTTTAAATATTCCACCCGATACCGGTACATCTGCTCCCTCAGGTTATTCAGAAGCTGCACCAGTCTTTGATTATTAGTGGCCTTATAGATAGTGTCGTGAAATTCCACATCCACCTCTGCCAGCTCTGTAAGATTTCCCGCCTCAATCTGGGCCTGGAATCTTTTCTCTATTTCATCCAGTTTCTCCAGCTCTTCCCTGGTAATTCTCTGGCAGGCCAAGGATATAGCCAGCACCTCCATACCCTTTCTGACCTCCAGCACATCATTTAAGTCCCGCTCTGTAATGGAAGCAACTTTGGCCCCCTTTCTGGGTGCCATCACAACCAGCCCTTCCAGCTCCAGCTTCCGTATAGCCTCACGGATAGGTGTTCTGCTGACGCCCAGCTTCTCGGCAAGAGCTATCTCCATCAGACGCTCTCCCGGCTTTAATTCACCTTTTAAAATGGCTCTGCGCAGAGTATTAAACACCACATCCCGCAGGGGCAGGTATTCATCCATATGCATTTCCAGTTCCATCCTATTTCCTCCTTCCTCCGTTATTAAACACTGTTGTCAGGAAAACCGTTTTGGCCAGGCGGCTGGCTCTGAGCTCCTCGCAGGCTCTCTCTGCTGTCTCCTTATCGTCAAAAAGTCCGAATACCGTAGGCCCGCTGCCGCTCATCATTGCATTAAGGGCTCCGTGCTCCTTCATATGATTTTTGATTTCCTCTATAACAGGATATTTGGGAATAGTAACTGTCTCCAGCACATTTCCCATGTAATCCGCTATCTTATACAGATTATGCCACTGGAGGGCTTCCAGCATTCTGTCTATAGGAGGATGCTCCTTCAGCTCATTGGCCTGAAGGTTTTCGTAGACAAACTTGGTAGATACGCTGATTCCCGGCTTGCCAATCAATACATAACAGTCGGGACATGCAGGAAGGGGCCGCAGCTTTTCCCCGATTCCCTCTGCCAGTGCGGTTCCTCTTAAAAGGCAGTAGGGCACGTCCGCTCCCACCTTTACGCCTCTTTTCATAAGCTCTTTCACTGATAATCCCAGACCAAAAAGACGGTTCGCACCTATCATAGCGGCGGAGCTTCCTCCCGCCATTCCCGCAGCCACAGGAATAAATTTCTGCAAATCTACCTTCAGGCCCTGCTCCACCTGGAATTCATCCATCAGAAGCTTTGCCGCCTTGTAAACCAGATTGTTTTCATTGGTAGGGATAAAAGGGAGATTGGAGGTAATATGGATTCCTTTTTCTTCGCTGATTTCCATATCAAGCTGGTCGTACATATTGATAGTCTGCATAATCATACGCAGCTCATGGTAACCGTCCTCTCTTCTGCGCAGCACATCCAGACCCAGATTAATCTTTGCCAGGGCTCTTAATCTCATGTCTTTTGCTCTCCTCTTTCTATCGTGTATATTGTATCCTTCTTAATACATTCTATTCTATCGGAAATACCGGGATTTTTCAACAAAAAAAAGAGAGGGCTCATCCCTCTCTCTTTTATCCGTTACTGTTTACTCGTATCTGGTAAACCGTAGCTTTTATCTTTCTACCTTTTTCATAAGCAGCAGGGTATCGTATGGCTTTACCTCTTCACCCTCCATACTGTTTAATTCTTTGATATTCTCTATGGTCGTATAAAATTTTTTCGCAATATCCCAGAGGGAATCTCCCGGCTGTACCTGATAGCCTACAATTCCCGGCATGCTTCTCAGCTTTTCCCGGTCCAGCTCCTGCTCCTGGATTTCCCGGATAATCCCTGTAAGCCTCTGCCGGAATACCAATGCATTTAAATTGATAACTGCCTTTACCTCTATCTCGTCACTGTCAATCATGGTGGTGGAAAGCTGCTCTAAATCCGTGCGCAGGTGGAAAGCGCAGTCCTGGCCGATACCTTCCGCTTCTATGGTATGGCTGAAGGGAAGCATGGTTTCCATGGAATAGAAGGGCATATCATCGTCTCCGATAATGTAAAGGATACGCACCTGTACAATTCCTTCCACCAGAATACCGTTTTCCACAATCCTGGCCTCGTCTATTTTTACGTTTCCGTCACTGTGGCATATTTGAAGAATCTTTCCCTGGCTGTTCTCCGCCTTCACTCTGTCACTGACCCTGCATTTAGAAAAATTTTTCACCAGCAGGCTTTCCAGTTTCTGTTTTTCCCGGACAGCCTGGCAATCCCGCAAGGGAGTATATACGTCCAGAAGAAGGGACAGCTCCTCCTCCTCATAAATTTTTATTTCCAGCTCCAGCACTGCGTCTACACTGATAAGCCTCTCCTCGCCGTCCTCGTCCTGCTTTACCTTTAAATCGCTTTGAGGCATGGAAAGCTCTGCTGTAGGAATCATATCCATGGTGCAGCCGGTACATTCCAACTCCTGGTAGAAGGGCACCGAATGTTCCAGCCACTGAAGAGAATTATTTTCGTCATTACCTCTGTAAAGGGCAAAAATAAACAATTCTCCTTTTACTGCCAGCTTATCATTTTCTGCCCGGACATCCAGGCCCCTCACCTCTGTAGTATTCCACAGCAGCTCGAATATATCCGGCTTGTTGGAGGAGAGTCCAATATCCTCCTTTACTCGCATAGTATCCTTTTTATGTATGGCAGCACCCATAATGGAAATATCCTGTTTTTTCTGGGATATATCCTCATCCTCCACTCCTATGGGAAGTTCTGTCTCCCGGGATTCCTCCACATAAGCGGTAAAAGTCACCAATGCCTTGATATTCAGCTTTCTGGAATTGATTAAATGAACGCTTAAATCCTCAATATCCCATTTAAGCTGTACCTTATCCCCGTTCTCCAAGCCTTCCAGATTCAGAGTCTCCCCAATCCGCAAGGTGCCCATAAGGCTCTGTATCCGCCGCTCCTCACTGTCGCTGACATACAGAAGGTAGACCAACAGGGCTCCCGTAATATAGGCCCTCCCCTCAGAAATCTGAATGTCTTCTATCTGAATGGTTCCCTTCTTTTGAATCATCCTGCCGATATCCGGCTTCACATCCGGTACATTCATATCCTCATCAAAAGTAATCTGGCTCACAGCCTCACATTTTCTCTGAAGCATAAACAGCTTTTTCGTTATCAGTTCCATGCCGCAACCTCTCTTCTATTCAAAAATCACCGGCTCCTCCCGGTACTTCATCTTAACCACCAGGCAGGGATAGGACGGCTCGTCTGTAAGCTCTTCCCCATCCTCAGGCCCAAGAAGAATGGTTTTTAAATGAATGGCATTATCCCACAGGGAAAGGTCTTCAATCTGGATACTGTAACCTCCTGTTTCCTGTTTGCCATAGCCTTTGAGCAGATACAGATAGCCTCCGTCCTGGTAGGTCATCTGAAACTCCTTTTCCCTGTTCTGCTCCACCAGCTCTTTTACCTTATCGGGAAAGTCCGCCTCCTTCATCACCGTGTATTCCGGCTTCAACCCGTCCCCTGCCCTGACTTTTTCAATACTGCAGCCCCAGAGGAAAAGACCTGTCATCACCAAAAGCAGGATTCCTGCCCCATATTTCTTCATTTTCTTCCTGCCGCCTTCACTTTGCCGACCTTATCCATAATTTATGCGGAAACCTTGAAAAATATTCCATACAATGCTTGCCTTTCCCTTTCTTTTTCATTATAATGGTGTTACTGCATATTTTTTTTGCGGTCTCTATACCAATTGGTATAGAAGCCGGATAAACCTAGAAAGGGGTGTACAATATGCTTCGATTTATTCTTGTCTGCATTATCGTGGTGGGATACTTAATCCTCTCTATCCCTCTGCTAATCGCTGAATGGATAATCGGAAAATTTAACAGGCAAAAAAAAGACAGAAGCTCTCTGCGTATTATCCAGGCCGTATTCCGCTTGGTTTTAAAAGTTACAGGAGCTCAGATTACTGTCATAGGACATGAACACGTACCGAAGGACCAGGCTGTACTCTATATCGGAAACCACAGAAGCTTTTTCGATATTCTGCTGACCTATGTGCTGTGTCCGGATTTAACCGGGTATGTGGCCAAAAAAGAAATGGAACCCATCCCTCTGCTTTCGACCTGGATGAAGTATCTTCACTGCCTGTTTTTAGACCGGAAAAATATCAAAGAAGGAATGAAAACCATACTCACTGCCATAGAAGAGGTTAAAAATGGAATTTCCATCTGTATCTTCCCGGAAGGCACCAGAAACAAGGGAGACAGCGAGCTGGAAATGCTTCCCTTCCACGAGGGCAGCTTCAAAATAGCTACAAAGGCCAGGTGTCCCATCATTCCCATTGCCATCAGCAATTCAGCGGAAATCTTTGAGGCTCATTTTCCCAAAATCCGGCCCTGTAAAGTGGTAGTAGAGTACGGGGAGCCTATACTGCCGGAAAATTTATCCAGGGAAACCCAGAAACGACTGGGAAGTTATACCCAGGGTATTATTTTAGATATGTTAAAGAAAAACCAGGCCCTTTTTTCGGCCGGGTCCATGGCTGCAGCAAAGCCGGCAGGAGAAGCCGGCTCCAGCCACTGAAACCGTTTCGGCGCAAAGCCGCCTGACGAAACATGATACAAAAATTTACCTTCTGTATCTGTTCCGCCAGGCGGCTTTATATTACAGTCCTTTTCTGTTACAGACTGGATTTATCACTTCAGGCTGCAATGATTTCAGTCAAAACTCCCAGCAAATCTCTGTCCAGTTCCATGGACTGAAGCTGGGAAAGCAGGATTGTCTTATCTTCTATGTCAAGGACAAGCCGGTATAATTTATCCTTTAATGCAAAGGGAATCTCCGCCTGGTTTAAGAAGGCAAAGCACTGGTCTGCAACAGGATTCTTTGTCTCTTTTCCGTTGTAGAAGTATACCTCAAGGGTTTTGTCCTGGGAAATCCTTTCTAACTTCACCTGAACACTGGCAGTCTCTTCATGATATGTAGTCCTGCCGGAAAGTGTCTCTCCCTCTGCCCTTATCTCTGTCTTACAGCAGGTAACACCGTGCAGTTCTATGATATACTCCCGCTCCGGTGGAAGCTGTTCCGTATTTCCCTCCGGTCTCTCGACAGTGAATACTGCAGAAAAACCTTCTGCTTTTGTCTCCCAGGAAAGGTGCATTTTAGTTTTTACCCCTTTTCCCTGCTTATACCCATCTGTTATATTATCATCCTCATAGAGTGTAAACTCCCCCTGGTCTCCGGGATACAAATGGATATGCAGACTCTTTGGATTTTCTCCCACCTTGTCCAGGTTGTCTGTCATAGGAAGAATTGCCCCGGTCTTGGCCAGAACCGGAATAGAAGTAATGTCCCGGTACATATACAGGCTCCGCCCTCCCCGGTATTTCATTCCTGTGAAAATATCCGTCCAGCTTCCCTCAGGCAGCCATACCTTAACCTTTCCCACATTCAGTTTTTCAATTTGAGGAGTCGTAACAGGTGCACAGATAAGCTGGTCTCCAAACTCGTACTGGTTGGGTACCTCATAGGCCTCGTCCACATCCGGATTATTATAATACATAGGAATCACCAAAGGGATGTCCTCCTCATAGGCTCTGTGATTCATGGTATACAGATAAGGCACCAGTTTATGCCGCAGTCTGAGGAATTCTTTCATCATATCCCGGATGTCTGCCCGGTATCTCCATGGCTCCTTTCCGTTAAATTCACTGCTGCTGGAATGCAGGCGCATGACAGGAGAAAACACGCCAAGCTGCAGCCATCTTCCCGCCATCACATCATCTTTGGTTCCCCTCATATGGCCGCCTATATCATGGCTCCACATGCCGTAGCCTATATTGGAAGCCGTAGAGGTGAAATAGGGCTGAAAATCCAGAGATTCCCAAGTAACAATAGTATCCCCGGAAAAGCCTATGGGATACCTGTGGCTTCCCGGTCCTGCATATCTGGAAAAAGTCATAGGCCTCTTTCCGTCTCTCCCACTATCCAGATAATGGTAATGATTCAGCATCCAAAGAGGGTCCAAGCCTTCTACACGGCTTACGCCTCCGGACTGCCAGTCCAGCCACCAGAAATCTACTCCCTGCTCTTCCATAGGGTGGTAAATATACTGAAAACAGGCTTCCATAAATTCCGGACTGGAAGCGTCGAAATTAACAGGCTGCTCCTGTTCCCAATCCACACCCAGGGCTCGTGCCATCTCCGGATAAACCTCTTCATAGGCCCGGATACCGTCAGCCGGATGTATATTTAAAGTAACATGCATATTTTTTTCATGAAGCCAATCCAGAAATTCCTGAGGCTGTGGGAAAAGCTGCCGGTTCCAGGTATAGCCGGTCCAGCCACTTCCATATTTAGAATCAATATCCACCAGATGCCAGTCCATGTCAATGACAGCCACAGAAAAAGGAATGTTCTCCCCCTCAAACCGCTCCATAAGGGCCTTGTAGCTGTCCTGAGTATATTTGTAATATCTGCTCCACCAGTTTCCCAACGCATATCTGGGAACCATGGGGCTTTTGCCGCACAGATAGTAAAAATCCTTCAGGGCTCTTTTATATTGATGTCCGTAACCCCAAAAATAAAGGTCCACGCCCTGAGTCCTGCCAGGCTCCACCCATCCGTCGTCCCGTATAAGAAGGGATTTGCTGTCATCCATAAGGGAAAATCCGTTTCTGCCTATAATTCCCCTTTCTAAAGGAATAGCGCCGTCCGCCTCGTCCAGGGTTCTGGCTGTTCCCTTCAAATCCTGAAAGTCTTCTCCGTAATGCCAAATACTGTGGTAAGCGCTGAAATTTCCAATCACCTGGATAGAAAGTCCGTTCCTGGAAAATTTCTTTTTATCATAAATAATGTGAACCATAGAGGTAAATATTTCCAGATTCTCTTCTGTCTCCTCATATCGAAAGTCCACCTTGGGAAAATCCCTGTTCCACACACACTGAGTAGCCTGGTCCCGGAAAAGCCCAATCTCGCTGTATTCCAAACGGATAAGTCCTTCTGTGAGTATGGTTATCCGATATTTTTCTCCCTGCAAGATATTCTCCTGCCGTGCCTTTGGACGTACCTGAAGTTTCCAGTTTTTGTCCATTTTCTCTCCTCCTATTCCTTTTCCTATACTGCCCGGTCATTACCTCTCTTTTCTGTTATGGATGTATGACCTGTGGTTACCCTTTCTGGTCAAGGGTAGGCTTCCTTGATTATAGTCCTCCCCTTGCAGGGCTGTCAATATAACTGGCAGCACTATTGCCGGCAGAAATCAGGTTTATTAAGATTTATTATTTTACCAACATTCTGTGTTCTCTATACCCACATCCCTGGCCTTAAACACAGGATTCTTACCTTGCTTCCTCTGCCGCTCATAATCCTTCTGAACCTTCAGTGCTTTATTTCCCAGAAGAAGAATGGATATAATATTCACAGTGGCCATGCAGCCCATGGTAATATCTGCTATGTTCCACATCATAGAAAAATCAGCCTGTGCCCCCAGAAATACTGCCAACAGGCAAGTGATACGAAAAAGAAACAGCAGTTTTTTATTGTTCCTGATAAACAGGATATTGGACTCAGCATAATAGTAATTTCCAATCAAGCTGCTGAAAGCAAAGGCAAAAATCGACACGGTGATAAAATGTATTCCCCAGCTTCCTACGTTTGCGGAAATAGCCTGCTGCACATAGGGAATCCCGTCTAAAACGCCGGATACTCCCTCCACACCGGACACCAACAGCATCATAGCTGTAGCAGAACAGATAAGCAGGGTGTCAATAAACACAGACAGCACCTGTACCATGCCCTGCTTAGCCGGATGGCTCACCGCTGCACTGGCTGAAGCGTTAGGCGCACTTCCCATGCCTGCCTCATTGGAAAACAATCCTCTTTTAATGCCAATGACCACAGCACTTCCCACCATTCCACCGCCAAAAGCCTGAAAATCAAAGGCCTGCGCCAGTATATTTCCAAAAATATGGGGAAGCTCCTCTATATGAAGCAAAATCGTCACCAGCCCCATCAGCAGATAAGCCCCTGCCATAACAGGCACAAGAACAGAGGTAATAAAGCCGATTCTGTGTACGCCTCCAAAAATAACCAGGGCTGTTGCTATGGTAAGAACCACCCCTACAATCATAGGATACAGGCTGTCCCCATAACCCGGAAGATAATATTCCAGAGAAGAAGACATATTAAAGGACTGAAGGCCGTTAAAGCCATAGGCAAAGCAGATAATCAGCAATATGGAAAACAATACGCCCAGCCACCTTCTACCCAGGGCTTTTTCCATGTAATAAGAGGGGCCGCCTCTGAAATCTCCGCCGTCTCTCGTCTTATAAACCTGGGCTAAAGTGCTTTCCACAAATGCAGACGCTCCGCCTATTACAGCCATAATCCACATCCAGAACACAGCTCCCGCCCCTCCGGCCGCAATGGCCGTAGCAATTCCGGCAATATTTCCCGTCCCCACTCTGGAAGCTGTGGAAATCATCAGCGCCTGAAAAGAGGATACCTGTTTTTTACCATTTTCCTCCTGAGCTTTCTCTCCCAGTACATGAAAAGCCTCCTTCAAAAGCCTGAGCTGTACAAAGCCTGTGCGTATAGAAAAATAAACGCCTGTCCCCACCAAAAGAAATAAGAGCAGGTAGGTATACATCCAATTATTGATTTCTGTTAAAATGTTATTCAGCATGTAAGGTCCTCCTTGGTTATTATTTCCCATAGCTCTAGAGCCATGCATACTTTCCACATTATAACAGAAAGCAGCTCTTTTCACAAGAAAAACAATATCTTGCATAAAATGCAATGCCATTGGAATACCATTTACGCTTATAATGTTTCCCTGCTCAAAAATAGAAAGAAATTCCTTTACTTTTGCAAGAATAAGTATAAAGAAATACTGCGGCCAGCTGTATAAACAGCAAATTTCTTATGGCCGCAGTTACTTTTTCTTTTTTATTCTATTTATTTCTGAAGTTCTTTTACAATCTGCTCAAATTCCATAAAATGAGAAGCCTTTACCAGCACTGTGTCGCCCTCCTTTAATATTTCCGGAATATGCTCCAGGAACTCTTCTTTTGTATCAAAATGCTGCACTTCCTTTGTGGGCGCTGCATGTCTGGCAGCTTCAGCCATACAGGCCGACAGCCTTCCTATACAGACCAGAATCTGAACGTCTTTGGACGCAGCATATACTCCTACCTCCCGATGCAGTTCTGCCTCGTTGGCTCCCAGCTCTCCCATATCGCCCAAAATGGCGGCTTTTCTTCCCAGAGCATCGCAAAGCACATCCAGTGAAGCCTTCATAGACACAGGATTTGCATTATAGCAGTCGTCAATTACCGTATATCTGTTTCCTTCGATGATATGAAACCTGCCGCTGACCGGCTGAAGACTCTGGATTCCCTCCCTGATTTCCTCCAGGGACAAGCCGTACACCAGGCCCACCGCTGTTCCTGCAAGAGCATTATATACCATATGTTGACCCGGAATAGGTATCAAAACGGAAAAGCTTTCCTCTCCCACATGAATCCGGCAGGAAATCCCTTTCAATCCCTGGGGTTCGATTTCATCCGCCCAGATTCCCTGATGATTCTGTACCCCGAAAAATACCGGAGTAATTCCTTTTACTACTTCAATAGTAATCAGCTTGTCATCATCCCCGTTGAGAACAATGTGCCCGTCTTCTCTAAGGAAATCAAAGATTTCTGTTTTTGCCTTTAAGATTCCGTCTCTGGACTTCAGGAACTCCAGATGGCACAGCCCGATATTGGTAATCACACAGCAGTCCGGCCTTGCTATCTTAGCCAGTCTGTGCATTTCTCCAAAATCGCTGATGCCCATTTCCAGTACCGCAATCTGGTCTTCCTCCCTTAAACGGAACACCGTCAGAGGCAGGCCCAGTTCATTGTTAAAATTCCCCTGGGTTTTTAAAACCCTGTATTTTTGAGAAAGCACTGCAGCAATCATTTCTTTTGTGCTGGTCTTTCCCACGCTTCCCGTAATTCCCACCACAGGAATTTTAAGCTGCTTTAAATAAAACTCCGCTATATCCTTCACCGCCTGCAGTGAGGATTCCACCTGTATATAGGGGTATTCCTTTTCTCCTAAATCTTTCTCGGAAAGAGAGGCAAGAGCTCCCTTCTCCATAACCTGTTCTATGAAATCATGGGCATCTACTCTGGCACCCTTAATGGGAACAAAAAGGCCCCCTTCCCAAGCCTTTCTGCTGTCTGTAAAAATACTGTCTACTTCTCTGTCTTTCAGGGTTTCCTCTCCTCTGTAGATTCCCCCGCAAACGTGGGCAATATTTGCAAGTGTCAGGTTCTTCATCACCTGTGCCTCCCTTTTACTGGTATTTATTCAGAGATACTTCTATGAGCTTCTCGCAAAGCTGAGGATAGCTCATCCCGATAGCCTTAGCCTCCTGAGGAATCAGGCTGGTGGGCGTCATTCCCGGCAGAGTATTTGCTTCTAAGCAATACAGATTTCCCTGTTCGTCCATAATAAAGTCCATCCTGGCATAGGCCTCCAGGTGTAAAGCCTCATAAGCTTTTTCTGCATATTTCTGCATTTCCTGAGAGAGAGCCAGAGGAATCTTAGCCGGACATGTCTCCACGCAGGAGCCTTCCTGATATTTATTTTTGTAATCATAGAATCCTTCAATAGGCGCAATCTCGATTACCGGATAAGCCTTCCCGTCCACTACGGCCACAGAAAATTCCCTTCCGGCAATAAACTGCTCTAACACCACCTCATCCTCATAGGAAAATGCTTCCGCAAGGGCCATAGCAAACTCTGATTGGTTATGGGCAATGCACACACCTACGCTGGAACCTCCGCAGCAGGGCTTTACAACTACCGGGTATTCCATTCCATAAGCTTCCAGACTGCTGGCACAATTGTTTTTCTCTAAAGTAACACCCTTAGGGGTAGGAATTTCCGCTGCTTCAAATACTACCTTAGTAATGCCCTTATCCATAGCCATGCCGCTGCTCAAATGGCCAGAACCGGTATAACGGATCCCCATCAGGTCTAACACAGCCTGTGCCTTTCCGTCTTCCCCGTTAGCCCCGTGTAAGGTCAGAAAAACAATATCCGCTTCCCTGCAGATTTTCAGCACATTGGGACCGAAAAATTCTTTTCTCTCGGCCATTACAGCTTCTAAACGGCTGCTCTGGTCCTTCATCCAGGCAACCTCCTTCTCTATATCATAATCTGCTGGAAACAAATCCTTCTCTACAGATTCTTTTCCAAAATAGGCATCCAAAAGAATGGCTCTGTGGTTTCTTTCTCTCAGAGCACCGCATACTCCCTGCCCGGAGACAATGGAAACCTCTCTCTCCGTACTGTTTCCTCCTGCTAAAACTACTATATTCATCCTATAACTCCTTTTCGGCGTTTTCTTTTAATATACAACTACAGGAACGCCTTTTTCAATATTATTGTAAATCTTCTCCGCATTGGCCTCCGGTGTATTAACACAGCCGTGAGAACCATTGTTCATATAGATAGATCCCCCGAAGCTGCTCCTCCAGCTGGCATCATGAATACCTGTATTGGCATAGAAAGGCATCCAATATTTTACTGCGGAATTATATCCTTCGCCTACTAAAGTGGCATCTCTTTCCTTATACATAATGGCATAAACTCCCGTGTGGGTGTCCCAACCCTTATTGTGGCAGCCTGTAACTACGTCAGTATCTACCAGAAGCTGCCCGTCCTTAAAGAACCACATATGCTGTCTGTCCAGACTGATTTCCACATAAGTATTCCCTATATCGTCGGCTTCTCTACGGTACCCTGTATAAGTATATGCAGGCTCAATAGTCTGTGGCTGCCCGCTCTTTATCGCCTCTACAATCTTAGCTGTAGTGTCGTTGGGGGCAATCAGCCAGCCGTAATCTCCTCCGCTTACAGTGATAGTCTCTCCGTAAGCTGTGGTAAACTGACGGGAAGCCCCGAAGGTGTCGTATGTATACTTTAATTCCTGAACATATTCTTTAATTTTCGCCTCATCCAGAGAAAGATTGCCCTCAGCGTCTGTAGCCAGCCAGTCCTTAATCCTGTTTCCGTCTACAACTTCCTGGCGGTCAGCAAAATCAATAGTTACTGTGGCTTTCAAAAAGGCGTTGCCCTGGTCTCTCTTCTGAGCCAGCCCTTCATCCGTGCTTAGTACCTGAGGCTGCAGATAACAGCCGGCCTCGTCCAAATCCAGGAGAGTTTCTCCACTATCAATGGCCTGTACCACAGCCGTTTTCACTTTGTCTATGTCAAGAGCAGTTCCCTGGGTTTCCGGCACAATCTCATAGACTCCGTCTTTCACCTCCAGGTGGGCGTCCACAGGCTGAACGGTATTTTCTTCTATAAAGCAGTCCAGGCCTTCCACCACCTGGTTTACCGCTTCTTTATCATAAGTCATGGATGCGGACATAGTATAGTCCTTGCTCCGTGCGAAAGACAAAAACCACGCAAAAGGATTTTGTTGTTCCTTCAGCTCCTGCACCTTGCCGTCGTCCACATATTCCATACTGATTTGGGAAGCTGAAATACTCTCGGATTTATCCTCTCTTTCCTTCAGTACCAAGGCATAAGCTGCTATCTGGGACTTCATATCTTTTTCCACCTGCTCTACGGTCTTACCGGAGCAGTCCACCCCGTTAATCACAGAGCCGGAAAAGAAACGACTGGAGTAATAAAACACCCCGATTCCATATCCCACGGCTAAAATCACCACATAGGCAATGAGAACGCCCAGCAGAATTTTTTTCGCTTTCTTATACTTTCCTTTCTTTGCTTTCTTTTTTGCCATAATATCTACCCCTTATCTTTTTACTTTGAAAGCCCCTGACTGCCGCTGTGCAGATGATAAATTTATTCCTGCGAGCAACGAGCCTAGCGGACATGCTTGCATATCCATTTGGCGGTACTGTGTGCCGGTGGCACACGCTTAGCACCCACCGAAGTGGAACGTAGACCTGCCG
>CABSEJ010000025.1 GCA_902476765.1 uncultured Blautia sp. | reverse complement strand
GGCCGCCGCTAATAAAGGGCTGTGCCAGGTCTGTCTGCTGCTGAAATCGGTGTTTTCCGGACCTATTTTATCACCGCCAGCACCGTGTCCACCATAATCTTCAAATCCTTAAACACACTGAAGGTACGAATATATTCCAGATTGTATTTCATTTTTTCCGGAAGAATATACCGGATATAAATTTCTTCCGTATCTTTTCCTGTCTCTTTTTTATAACGGTCAATTTCCTCTTCTTCGTCTTTGTAGGCAATGCTTGTCCGTGAGGTAATCCCTGCCGGAAGAAGGAGGGTAGCCATCATCTCCGGGGTGTAGCTGTCTACATATTTCTGTACCTCCGGCCGGGTCCCAACAAAGCTCATATCTCCCCTCAGCACATTAAACAGCTGAGGCAGCTCATCCAGGCGGCATCTTCGCAGCTTTCGCCCCATAGAAGTGATTCTGGAATCTCCTCCTCTGGTAACTAAGGGACCTTTCTTATCTGCATCCGCCACCATAGTCCGGAATTTAAAAATCCGGTAGGGCCTGCCGTACTGGGTAATTCTCTCCTGACGATAAAAAACCGGTCCCTTGCTGTCCAGCTTGATACATACTGCAAGTATAAGCATTACGGGCGACAAAAGAACCGTTAGCAGAAGTGCCAGAAACACGTCTAAAAAACGCTTGGCAGCAAGGGCCGGGCGCTTTTCAGACAGTTCTCTGTAATATTTTTTTACTTCTTCCTTTCGCATGAATTCAGGAAGGCTGTTCCAATCCCTTAACATGGCTTACAGCTCCTTGATAATTTTTCTATAGTTTTCAATAACATACCCAATTTCTTCATCCGTAAGACAGGTATGAAGGGGCAGGGTAATTTCATTTTCGAACATATGATAAGCGTTTGGATAATCCTGGATGTCAAAACCCAGATTCTTATAAGCCGTCATCATAGGAAGAGGCTTGTAATGTACATTTGTGGCAATCCCAGCCATGGCCATCTTTTCAATAACCATATTGCATTGCCCTCTGGTCTTCCCTATGAGCCTGGTCAGATACAGATGTCCGCTGGATGCATGGTCGGGTCCGTAATGCTCCAGCACCTGAATATCTAAATCCTGAAGGCCTTCGTTATATTTCTCAATAATTTCTCTTCTTCTCTTCAAAAGCTCCGGGTATCTTCTGAACTGTGCCAGTCCTAAAGAAGCCATGATATCCGTCATATTATATTTATAATATGGTGCAATAATATCATACTCCCAGCTTCCGGGCCTGTTCTTAGCCAAAGCATCCTTTGACTGGCCGTGAAGGGAATAATGCATAAACTTCTTGTACAGTTCTTCACTGGAAATTCCGGAAATCTCTTTCCAAACAGCGGCTCCCCCCTCCGCCGTGGTAAGATTCTTTACCGCATGAAAAGAAAAACTGGTGAAATCTGCAATTTCCCCGCACATTTTCCCCTTATGACTGGCGCCAAAAGCATGAGCCCCGTCTGCCAACACAGCAATCCGTCCCAAAGCCTGCTGAAGCTCTCCTGATGGTGTAAAAAGATTCCTCTTCTCTTCCACGATTTTATAAATTTCTTCGTAATAAGGATATACAATTCCTCCCAGGTCCACACAAATAATAGCCTTTGTTTTGTCTGTTATGGCTTTCCCCAACCTTCTGGGGATTCATGTGGTAAGAATCTGGAATAGTATCTACCAAAATGGGCGTTGCCCCTACATGGCAGATTACACTGCAGCTTGCCGTATAGGTATAGGCCGTGGTAATCACTTCATCTCCCGGCCCTATTCCCAGTATCCTGAGACATAGTTCTAAGGAAGCTGTAGCTGAGTTGAGACAAACTGCCTTTTCAGTGCGGCAAAATTCTGCAATCACATTCTCAAATTTTTTAGTCTTAGGTCCGGTTGTAATCCAGCCGCTTTTTAATGTGTCCACGACCTCCCTGATTTCTTCCTCTGTTATATCCGGTGGTGAAAATGGTATTTCCATAGTTTTAATCTCCCAAATTTTTCACATACTTAAATACATGATAACTTCTTTCATCTTTAAAAGCAAGGCTATTGAATAAATATCGTAACTCATCAGACATTTATTGATAATATAATGTATGTATTCCTCCAGCTTTTCATACATCATCTGATTCAGCTTATTCTGATAAACAATAACTGATAAGAAGATACTACTGATATTTAGTGGTTTTCGAAGGATTTAAACATGCGGTATTTCAACTGTGACTCCATATCCTTGTATTTTACAATAGGGCCCTGAGAAAGTTTTGGAAAAAAGGAAACATATAGGGCAAAATCAAGAAAATTCTTGCACGTCTCCGCTTTTCCCTGATATAAATCCATAAGATAAGAAATACATTGAAAAATAATAAAAGAAATTCCTAAGGGTGCAATAATTTCCCAGAGATAAAAATCTCTATGAAAAATATTATTATATGTAGTGATAATTAAATTCAGATATTTATAATAAAATAATACACTCAGGTTTAATATTACACCCAGAATCAGTATATATTTATTTCTGCTTTTCAGACGCCCCAGAATATAATTTAATAAAATCAGAAAAACGAAGTATACAGAGAATGCATGGAATAAAGCATATAAATATAAAAACAAGTGAATTAAATATCAATCTTTAGTAGTCCTTCCATATTTTCATTTCTTCAAGCCATTTCCAGTGTGCAGATGGCTTGAAGCCCAATACTTTTAACTATTATACTATAATTTTTCTAAAAAACAACACTTTTCAACAAAGTCTGAAACTTTTCATCTATTAACTACTTTACTGTCCTTTATTAAAGTCATGTATTATCTTTTTTTGCCCATTGACATTTTCTCTATATATTTTCTGCTCTTTTAATTCAAATATAAACTTTTCAGGGCGATAAAGAGAATATTTTTCTTTGCGTTCTTCCAAATATTTTACTGCTTCGCTGATTTCCGCCGGAATCCCTTTTAAAATTT
Organism: uncultured Blautia sp.; assembly: GCA_902476765.1. Classification (GTDB taxonomy): domain Bacteria; phylum Bacillota; class Clostridia; order Lachnospirales; family Lachnospiraceae; genus Blautia. Next base: position 21,671 of record CABSEJ010000025.1, on the reverse strand, counting down.
CTGTTCCATACTGCCACCATTTTACTTTTAGCAGCCGTTGGACTATATCCTCCGGAAACCTCATTCTTATGATTTTTGCAGGAATACCTGCCACAATAGCATAAGGGGGGACGTCTTTTGTAACCACCGCATTATTGGCCACAATAGCTCCATGTCCAACCTCCACCCCTTGCTGAATCACAGCATTCGCACCAATCCAAACATCACTTCCTATTTTTATTTTCCTGCTGCGTTTTTTTCCTTCTGTTTCTTTATAATATCGGCTTATTTTTTGCCCCCATTCTTTATCCTTATATAAGTCTGTAAATTCAGCACACCAATAATCCGGTTTTGTGTTCATTAGAATACCGCTTGTTGTTATTAAATTCGTAGGATGCTGCGGCAGTCCCATTTGTACATTTGTTGAAACAGATGTAAATCTTCCTATTTCCGAAACTCCGTTTAAATATGCATCCGCACAAAAGTAGGAAAATGCCCCCATTTTCTCAATCTCTGCATTTCCCGGTGCGGCTAATCTTACAGGCGCCTCTAACTCACATACGCCTGTCTTACAGCTTCCGAAACATCCCCAAAATAATGTTCCGCTTCCTCTTACCGTTATTCCTTGCTTTTTATCAGATGTAGGAAATTTTAGGGTTTTATTGATACTGAACATTTAATTTCACCCCCAGCCATATAATATGATATTGCCCGATACCGTCGGTATCTGGCAACGGTATGTCCGATTGCAATAACAGTATTTCCTCTTTTTATATGCATTATTACCTTCTCTGGATAAGGGTGTACAAATCTTCAATTCAAAGAAATTTTCTATAGAACAAAAACAAATTCACCCTCTTCGGAACAGGTTTTCGAAAGAGGATGAATTTTTAGTATCTTTATTTTTAGTCTTTTTATTTTTTAATCCTGCAGATAATTTTTCAGAAATTCATAGATTTCCTCCTCTGTAGGAGGGCACCCCTTCTGAAAATGCCGGAATTTTCTGGTACACTGTCCAATCCCAAGCTCTCCGGTCTTTCCCCGAAAGCCCTGTCCAATACAGATTTTTTCCTTCAACTCCTTTAAAAGTCCTTCTTCTTTCAGCTTGTGCAGGGCCGGTATCAGATAGCCGTAGCAGGCGCTGCAGGATTCTACTTCCTCCACTGCATCCTGAAGCTCCACAATTTTTCTTTCCTTGGGAAGTACCGCTTTTTCCTTTGGAAGATTCAGTTCCCGAAACTCTGCCAGTTCCCAGTCATCCAGGCCTGCCCCTAATTCTGCAGCCATCTGGATATAGGGTACATCTGCTGTATTGTAGCCCATAAGATGACAGACAAAAGCGTCGCAAAGAACCGGGTCTGCCGCAGCCATTATCCGGTTCATGACCACCGGATTTCCACCATCCTCAAAATCCCAGTCTCCGCAGATATTGTCCACTACAACAAAATCCTGGCGAATCCCTACAGACAGATGAGCAATGGGCTTGTGCAGCCCCATAGAGTGAAATCGGCGTTTCTCGGAATTTGGAATCAATCCTTTCATGTTTTTTAAAGCACAGGTAATCTTCGTCTGGCAGTGGCCTTTCATTACCGGTACATTTATGAGAAAATCCAGCTTTTTGGCTTCATCACATATTTTTAAATCCATTCCCCCACAGTCATAAGTTTCATAGGTATCCTTCTGCATATCCAGAAACTTCACACCGTACTTCTGGGACAGTCTGTCATAACCGCAGAGCTTCACAGCATCCTCTGTCTTATCTCCTACCCAGGAGCTTTCCAGCATCACCAAATCAGAAAATCCTCTCTCCTGCAAATATTCAATAATACCGGCTACCACTTCCGGATGAGTGGTGGCTCCCCAGGAGGGTTCAGAAGGGGATACCAGATTAGGCTTTATACCGATTCTGCATTCCTTCTGAGGAATACGTTCCTCCAAATTGGCTTCCATTAGCAGCCGTTTTGCCATTTCCTTATAATCTAATCCATATACTGCCAGAATTTCTGTATCCTGCATAAGAATCTCCTTTCTTTTGCCTAAATCAAAACCTTTGCTGTAAGGTAACGGGTTCTCAATCCTGCCTGCTGAACCAGGCGCATCCTCAGCTAATTTGTTTTCAGCTTACTACAAAATCCCCTGAACGTCCACTTCTATTTTTTCCTATATACACAACTCCCCTCAAAATACAATGGGTAAATGGGATCTAACGACTGAATTTCTGCTACAAACAAAAACTGCCCTCAGCAGCCCTACACTGCTTTGGCAGTCTCTGTTTTGTTCTGTTATTTCCCTATTTTTCCGGAGAAATAATGTATTTTCCTTTGGCTCTGGCCGCCGGATCTCTCAATATTTCATCCAGCTTTTCCAGGCCGCATACTTCATATATCATGCTGGTCACATCCAGCTTTCCGGAGTCAATTAAGTCCAAAGCCCGTTTCTGGGTGTAAGGATTGATATAGGAAGCCTTCAGCGTAAGCTCTTTCTGGAAAATCTGGAAGGGTTTCACGGATATACATTCTTCCGGCTTGGTCAGGCCAAACATCATCACAACAGCCTTGTTTCCTGCAATCTCAATAGCCTGTTCAATAGTGGCCGGTTTCCCCACACATTCGATTACCGTCTTCACCCAGTTCATACCTGCCTCCTTCAGGCAGGCCTTTACATCCTGGTTCACAGGGTCTATGCATAAATCTGCCCCTAGTTTCAAAGCTACCTGGCGCTTGGCCTCTACCGGCTCCACCAGGGCAATGCGGGAAGCCCCTGCCAGTCTGGCCAGCTGCAGCATCAGAAGACCAATCATACCGCCGCCGATTATCACCACCTGATAACCGGGCTTAATTTCGCACATATCAATTCCATGGAGACAGCAGGCCACAGGTTCTGTCATAGCTCCCTGTTCAAAACTGGTGTTCTCTCCCAGAGGATACACCTGACTCTCTCTTACTGCACAATACTGGGCAAAACCACCGTTTACTGTAGTGCCATAGCCAATCATATGCTGACAGAAATGTGCGTTTCCGTCCTGGCAGGGCTCACACTTGCCGCAATAACAGTTGGGGTCAATACACACCCTGTCCCCTGGTTTAAAATTCTTTACCTCTTGGCCTACTTCTGCAACTATACCGGAGAATTCATGGCCCAGTATGGTAGGAGGCGTTACCTCTGCCGCTCCCTTGTCTCCCTGATAAATATGTACGTCTGTTCCACAGACTCCGCAAGCCTTTACCTGAATCAGAACATCCTGGCATCCTACTTGAGGCACAGGAGTCTCCTCCACTCTCAAATCATGTTTTCCATAAAATACTGCACTTCTCATAAGAATTCCTCCATCTTCCAATTAAAACTTATGTTCAAGTATTGATTATAAGTTTATCATATCCCATTTTTCCTGCTTTTGCAACGCTCTTTCTTGTATTTTTTCTTTTTTTAGTATACCATGTATCCAAGGGTCAAAAGATTCCTTTTCAAAGGAGAACTTTCATGATGAAAACATCCAAATTTACTACAATGGAATTAAAAAAAATCAATAAAAGCAGTGTCTATCACTTCATATATAATGCCCGGCAGACCTCTAAACAGGAAACTTCCGCTGCTTTATCTATAGGCCTGACTACAGTAACTCAGAATTTAAAGTTATTAGAAGAGGAAGGTCTTATTACACGCCAGGGCTTTTTCGCTTCCACCGGAGGGAGAAAGGCCAATATTCTTCAAATTGTAGCAGATTACAAGATTTCCATTGGCATAGAAATTTTAAAAGACAGAATTCATCTGGCTGCAGTCAACCTTTACGGAGAGCTGACGGCCAGCCGTACTATCCAGACTTCCTTTCTGTCTGATTGCCGGTATTGTCAGGCTCTGGCTAAAGAGCTGGATGCCTTTCTTCTGGACTATAGCATAGAAGCTTCTAAAATACTGGGTGTGTCCATTGCCCTCCAGGGCATTGTATCCCAAGACGGAGGCCGGATTATATACGGAAAGCTGCTCCATGAGCCTGACCTCTCTCTTTCAGATTTTCAGAAGTATATTCCTTTTCCCTGCCGCCTGGAGCATGATTCTAAGGCCGCTGCTTACCGGGAAATCTGGCACAAAGAAGAATTTAAGGATTCCTTGATTCTGCTCCTGAATGAAAATCTGGGCAGCGCTCTTGTCATTGACGGAAAAATACGCCATGGCCTTCACGGCTGCAGCACAACCCTGGAGCATCTCTGTCTGAATTCCCGTGGGCCTGTCTGCTACTGCGGGCAAAGGGGTTGCCTGGAAACCTACTGTTCCGCCCAAAGCCTTCAGCAGTCCTGGGGGAGTTCCTTAGAATCTTTTTTCTCCAGTCTGCGGCAGGGACAAAAGACAGCTATCCCCCTGTGGGACCGGTATCTGGAAAACCTGGCCCGGGCCATAAAATCCTTTACTTTAATGCTGGATGTACCTATAATCCTAAGCGGATATCTAAGTCCCTATCTGCGTCCTGAAGATTTGGAAAAAATCTATGATATTCTGGAACCATTGTGGCCTTTTCCTCTTAGCCGTGATTTCCTCTATATCAGCTCTCATGGCCCGTTTTCACCGGCGGCCGGAGCAGCTCTTTCTTATATCGAAAATTTTCTGGGGGACCTGTAAAATTTTTACGCATAGCGTAAATACCAATGGGTTTCCCGGGAAAATTGTCTTTTTTTGTATGTTTTTCTTTACAATCACCATAAAGCTTTGTAAAGTATAGTAGTATTCCAATTACATATTTTCAGGAGGAGAAAAAATGTCTAATTCCAAGGGCTCTATTTTTGAACTGGACGGCGTTCCCGGCTTTTCCCAGGCGCTTCCCTTGGCGCTGCAGCATGTAGTGGCTATGATTGTGGGCTGCGTTACCCCGGCAATCATCGTCTCAGGCGTTGCAGGCTTAAATGAGGGAGATAAGGTTATCCTGATCCAGGCGGCTTTGTTTGTCTCTGCTATCAGTACCCTTCTTCAGCTTTTTCCTTTTATTAAGGGAAAAAATTTTCAACTGGGAGCCAAACTCCCCGTAATCATGGGGATCAGCTTCGCCTATGTTCCCAGTATGCAGGCTATCGCTGAATCCTTTGATATCGGAACCATTTTGGGCGCCCAGATTGTAGGCGGTGTTGTGGCGCTTCTGGTGGGGCTTACCGTAAAAAAAATCCGGGTGCTATTCCCACCCATCATCACAGGTACCGTAGTATTTACCATTGGGCTTTCCCTGTATCCCACGGCGATTAACTACATGGCCGGCGGAACTTCCAGTGAAACTTATGGTTCCTGGCAAAACTGGCTGGTGGCTTTCTTTACCTTAGCCGTGGTAATCGGTCTGAATCATTTTGCCAAAGGCTTTTTGAAACTGGCTTCTATTTTGATTGGAATTATTGCCGGCTACGCTCTTGCCGCCTGTTTTGGCATGATAGATTTCTCCGGCATTGCCTCAGCAGGTTTTTTCCAGCTTCCGCAGCCCCTGCATTTTGGTGTGACCTTTGAGCCTTCTGCCTGTGTGGCTATCGGAGTGCTCTTCGGTATAAACTCTATTCAGGCCATCGGAGATTTATCTGCCACCAGCGTAGGCAGCATGAACCGGGAGCCTAAAACCAGGGAGCTTCAGGGAGGAATCCTGATGTACGGTATCAGCAACATCATCGGCGCATTGTTTGGGGGACTTCCCACTGCAACCTACAGCCAGAACGTAGGTATCGTCACAACCACAAAAGTTATCAATCGTTGTGTGCTGGGGCTGGCCGCCGTAATCCTTATGATTGCCGGCTTCGTTCCCAAGTTTTCTGCACTGCTGACCACTATTCCTCAGTGTGTACTGGGCGGAGCTACCATTTCTGTTTTTGCTTCCATTGCCATGACAGGAATCAAGCTGATAATGCTCCAGGAAATGAATTACAGAAATACCTCTATCGTTGGTCTCTCCGTAGCACTGGGAATGGGTATCACTCAGGCTTCCGGCTGTTTAGCCGCATTTCCGGACTGGGTAACCACCATTTTCGGAAAATCTCCTGTAGTTTTAGCCACCATCATGGCTATTCTGCTGAATCTGGTCCTGCCTAAGGAAGAAAAAGCTCCGGCTAAAAATTAACTGACTTAGGTTGTCTGGAAATCAAATACCCCGATGCTTGCATCAATCTAGCGGCGATGCAAGCATCGGGGTATTTGACCCCTTGCGGCAGGTCTACGTTCCACTTCGGTGGGTGCTGTTCATTGAAATTGGCAGAGGTCGAAGAGTCGGAAGGAGCTAAATATGCATTTCTGCAAGGCACTTGAATGAGGCGTACTGGACGTACGCCGATTGAAAGTAACGCAGCAGAAGTTCATATTCAGCCGTTCCGACCGTTTGGCCCCTTGTACACTGAAGGTAACCTATGAGCTGAAATACTTCTGTTTTTTTCTCATATAAAGAAGGTACTTATACAATCTGTACATCCATAAATGATACCTTTTCCATACCCCGTATCTTACCGCACTGCCCTCGAACCAGCCGCTTTCCTTCACGTTTCCTTTCCGGATTCCCAGCATCAGCAGCCCTTTATTCCAAACATGGTTTTTCCGAAGTTCCTGCCTATCCATGTTTACAGCCACCTGCTGATGTTCCCTATCCAGAATATCATCTGAAAATTCCAGGCTGCCGTAGATTCTTGCCTCTTCCGGGGTGGGATTGCCCATAAATAACCGCAAAAGCTTTTCCGCCAGCTTTTGCTCTTCATTTTCCTCTATCTGGGCCAGGCTTTTCAGTCTTGCCGCTACACATTGTGCATAGGGAATCAGTGTCTTCTCCATTTCCAGCATAAATTGTCTGTGCCTTTGTCCCACAGGCCCGCATTTCGGGAAAAATTTCCCGTTTTCTTTATAATATCCCATGGTCATACCCCCAGGAGCACTGAAAACCGCTTCGAACAGACAGTTACTGAAAAATATTTTTCTTCCCACTCCATCTTCCGGTGAAAAATAATAACAATGGTAGTGCTTTCTTTCCCTTTTATTTTCTAATTCGTAAAGTCCCCAATAAAACCCTTGCAGCTTCTCCTTTCTTCCCATATAGCTCAGGACACTATTCAAGCTTTTCTGCATAGAGCCAGTCCAGCCACTGTCCACCAGAGCTGCCTTTTTCTCCTCCAGCAGGCCTTCCTGCTTCAAATACCCGCAGAAAGCAGGATAGGCCTTTCTGGAATACTCTTCCACAATTTTTAAAAACTCCGGACATTGCTTCAATTTCCGGCGAACCTGTTCCAAATCAGAATAGGGAATCCTCTCTTTCCTCTTTTCCCAGACTCCCAGAAGCTTTAATATATCCTTTTGTTCCTTTTCATTAAGGCCGCCTCTGCTTACTATTTTATCCCAGGTTACATCTATGCCTCCTCTGCATATATGCTTCAAAGCTGTCTCCATGTCCAGATAATATGTGGGAATTCTCACGGAATACCTGGAGCAGCTCAAATACCTGCACTCTATTGGAAGCTGAAATTTTTCGCAGTAAATCTTACTGCACTGATACATAAAATATCCGTCTCTGGCCAGAAAGTACAGCCTTTTCACTCCCTGTTTCTGTGCGTTCTTTAAAACCCAAAGCACAAAGCCATTCATTACAATACTCAGGATTCGTTTTCTTATATCCTGAAAATCCCCTTCTCCTGTCTTATATATTTCCCGGTGAATGGTATTGCTGGATATAATGATATGTTCATACTGCCGCTGCCTACGGGCTTCTTCCCTGTTTTTCATTCTCGCAGTCTCCTCGATTAAAGCTTTCATAGGATTTTTGTCTTTCCTTAAAACCATTTTTATGATTTTATTTCCTGCTCTTTATTTTGGATATTTTTGGGGAAGATATACCTGATTTTGTCTCTTGCAGCATAAAGCCTTCATTTATATTTTCTCACTCATCTTTCTGGTTATTAAACATTTCTGCATAATCCAGGTGGGGGAACAGCATTGGATTATTGATAAGCATCAAAACCTGGTTCAGCTGAAAATTGAAAGTCATTAAGGAAAGCTCCGTCTTGTGGTCATATACTTTATATTCATCCAAATGATGCTCTGTAGTTTTTCCTCCGCTTATTTCGTTTTTTAACCCTTCTGCATGATTTAAACATAAATACCATTCAAACAAATTTTTCTTATCCTTATCCCACTCTATATATAGCTTTTTTTCTTTCTCTTTTGCCCGTATAACTACGTCAAACATTTTCTTCGATTCATCCTCATCCAAAAGACTGCGGTACTCATCATTCAAACAGCACAAAATACGCAAAGGCCGTGTAGCAGTCTGTGCTTGTGGAGGCTGACATGAAATGCCGCTGATGGTACGCACAAACGATTTTTGACAAGGGGAGGTTTTTACCGCCAAAATACTGTCTACCCAATTTTTCAGTGTTTCTTTTTTCATAGATGTGCTTTTACATTCAACAACCACGGCCACCGCCTCTATTGGAATAAATTTTAAATTATAGTATCTAAAAATATAGGGTGTGTATGTTTCGTCAAAAATGGCCAGGTCCACCTCATTGGATACATTCCCTTTAGAATCGATAAGGAACACAGACTGCTCAATCACAAATTTTTTAGGAATAATACCCGCAAACATTTCTTTCCATATTTTTTCACGGTAGCTTCCGGTTGTGCTACCATGATGACCTTTAAAATAGAGTTGGTTTACAATCCCTTCTTCCAGGCCTCTATAGTTTTCCTTAATATTTTTTATAATTTTATGGTTTTCCTTACTCATATTCCTTTATCCCTCCAATAGATTCTTTGATTTCTGCCAATCTGTCAGCCATTCTTTATTCCTCCCTGATTCTTTTGTTTCTTTTGTCTTTTATTGTTGTTTACCATTTCAAATCTTCCTCGTGCTAAATATTTTTATTATATACCGACATTTAATAAAAAGATAAACTTGAAATTTCCTTTTTCTATAGGTAATTCAAAAGAATTTCCTATAGAAGAACAAAAAACAGACCTCATACAATGGGGTAAACCACTTGTATAAGGTCTGTTTCTTGTTTTGGGGCAAGTTTTTCAGATTAAATCACATTGCCCTTTATATTTTACACTTAGGTCTTATTTGTTGTTCAATGCTGCCTGAGCGGCTGCCAGTCTTGCGATTGGCACACGGAATGGTGAGCAGGAAACATAGTTCAGACCTACCTTGTGGCAGAACTCTACAGAAGATGGATCTCCGCCATGCTCGCCGCAGATACCCATTTTCAGAGTTGGGTTGGTGGAACGGCCTTTTTCTGCAGCCATCTTCACTAACTGGCCAACACCTGTCTGGTCAAGTTTTGCAAATGGGTCAGACTCGTAAATCTTATTCTCATAGTAGGAGCCTAAGAATTTACCTGCGTCATCACGGGAGAAGCCGAAGGTCATCTGTGTCAGGTCGTTTGTACCGAAGGAGAAGAACTCAGCCTCTTCAGCGATTTCGTCTGCTGTCAGAGCTGCACGAGGAATCTCAATCATAGTACCAACATGGTAGTTGATGTATTCGCCTTTTTCCTTCATCACTTCTTCTGCTGTAGCAACAACAATATCCTTCACGTATTTCAGCTCTTTCTTCTCGCCTACTAACGGAATCATGATTTCAGGAACAATATCGTATCCCATCTCTTCTTTTACTTCGATAGCAGCTTCAATAACAGCTCTTGTCTGCATCTTAGCAATTTCAGGATAGGTTACAGCCAGACGGCAGCCACGATGTCCCATCATTGGGTTGAACTCATGAAGTTCATCACAACGAGCCTGTACTTCTGCTGGTGTCAATCCCATATCCTCAGCCAGAGCTGCGATGTCTTCTGGGTCTGTTGGTACGAACTCATGAAGCGGCGGGTCTAAGTAACGTACTGTCATTGGACGGCCCTTCAGAGCTTTGTACATAGCCTTGAAGTCTTCTTTCTGGAATGGAATCAGTTCGTTAAGAGCTGCCTCTCTCTGCTCAACTGTGTCAGAAAGAATCATCTTACGAATCTTTGGAATTCTGTCTGGGTCGAAGAACATATGCTCTGTACGGCACAGACCAATACCTTCAGCACCTAACTTAACAGCATTTTCTGTGTCAGCAGGTGTATCGGCATTTGTACGAACCTGTAATTTACGGAACTGGTCAGCCCATCTCATGATACGTCCGAAGTTTCCGCCTACAGAAGCTTCTACAGTCTTGATGTCGCCTTTGTAAATCTTACCAGTTGTTCCGTCTAAGGAGATATAGTCTCCCTCATGGAAGGTATATCCGCCTAATGTGAACCATTTCTCTTCTTCATTAATCTTGATTTCGCCGCATCCGGATACACAGCAGGTTCCCATACCACGGGCAACTACGGCTGCGTGAGAAGTCATACCACCGCGAACAGTCAGGATACCCTCAGAAGCATGCATACCTTCGATGTCTTCCGGAGATGTTTCCAGACGAACCAGAACTACTCTTTCTCCTTTTTCGTGAGCAGCTTTTGCTTCTTCAGCAGTAAAGTAAACTTTACCAGCAGCAGCTCCCGGAGATGCAGGAAGAGCAGAACCGATAACTTCGCCAGCCTTTAAGGAATCAGCGTCAAAGGTTGGATGCAGTAACTGGTCTAAGGATTTTGCTTCGATACGGCAAACAGCCTCTTCCGGTGTAATCATGCCTTCGTCAACTAAATCGCAGGCAATCTGGATAGCAGCCGGAGCTGTTCTCTTTCCGTTACGTGTCTGTAAGAAGTATAATTTACCTTCCTGGATAGTGAACTCCATATCCTGCATATCACGGTAATGGTTCTCCAGCTTCATAGCCAGCTCCATAAACTGTTTGTAGCATTTTGGAAGGTCTTCTGCCAGTTTGCTGATTGGCTGAGGTGTACGAACACCAGCAACAACGTCTTCACCCTGGGCATTGATAAGGTACTCACCGTAGATACCCTTCTCACCTGTAGATGGGTTACGGGTAAATGCAACACCTGTACCTGATGTGTCGCCCATGTTACCGAATACCATAGCCTGTACGTTTACAGCAGTACCCCAGTCGCCAGGAATATCGTTCATACGACGATATACGATAGCACGTGGGTTGTCCCAGGAACGGAATACAGCCTTAACTGCTCCTAATAACTGCTCCTTGGGGTCCTGTGGGAATTCTTCGCCGTCCATCTCTTCGGAGTAAACGGTTTTGAATCTCTGAACCAGCTCTTTTAAGTCGTCAACGGTTAATTCTGTGTCGTAGTGAACGCCCTTAGCCTCTTTCACTTCGTCGATGATTTTCTCAAAGAAGGACTTGGGAACTTCCATAACTACGTCAGAATACATCTGGATAAAACGTCTGTAAGAATCATATGCGAATCTCGGATTGCCTGTCTTTTTAGCAAAGCCTTCAACAGCAACATCATTCAGACCCAGGTTCAGGATAGTATCCATCATACCAGGCATAGATGCTCTTGCTCCGGAACGAACAGAAACCAGTAACGGGTCCTCTGTGTCCCCAAACTTCTTACCCTGGATTTTTTCCAGTTCTGCTAATGCGTCAAAAATCTGTCCCTGAATCTCCTCAGAAATCTTTTTGCCGTTGTCATAGTAGTCGGTGCAAGCCTCTGTTGTTACTGTGAAACCCTGTGGGATAGGCATTCCTAAGTTAGTCATTTCTGCTAAGTTAGCACCTTTACCACCAAGAAGGTTTCTCATGTTGGCGTTTCCTTCACTAAATAAGTAAACCCATTTTGCCATTTGAACATTCCTCCTAAAAGTAGATACTAGAAAAACAAATTGTTCATGATTTATTTTTCCCGGTACGGCTACACAAGAATACCCGTACATACTTTATTTTATCATAAGAAGGCCGATAGTCAAGCAAGTTCTGGTAATTTTTGTTCAATTTTAAGATGGATTTTTTGTGTTTTTTCACCAAAAAACAATGGCATTTTTTATTATGAAATGCGGTTTCATATAATGGAATCAGAACATATTTCAGAAAGGATTTTACCTGCGCAAAACAGCGCAGCCCCTATGGACTGCGCTGCCGCTACTCTTACTATATTTATATGTTGTTTCTTGCTTATTAGCAAACACCCTGTGCCAGCATAGCTTCTGCAACTTTCTCAAAGCCTGCTGCATTGGCGCCTACTACATAGTTTCCTTCAAAGCCATATTTCTTTGCAGCATCTGCCATATTGTGGCAGATATTGACCATAATACCTTTCAGTTTCTCATCTACCTCTTCAAAGCTCCAGCTTAAACGCTCGCTGTTCTGGGACATTTCCAGTGCAGAGGTAGCAACACCGCCGGCATTTGCAGCTTTTCCTGGTGCAAAAAGAACACCATTTTCCTGAAGGTATTTGGTAGCTTCCAAAGTGGTAGGCATATTAGCACCCTCAGCCACTGCGAAGCAGCCGTTTGCCACTAACTGTTTTGCATCTTCCAGGCCCAGTTCATTCTGTGTAGCACATGGAAGAGCCACATCACATTTCACGCTCCAAACGCCTTTGCCTTCATGATATTCTGCATTCGGTCTGTATTTCTTGTACTCTGTAAGGCGGGCACGTTTTACTTCCTTGATTTCTTTTAATGCGTCCAAATCAATTCCTTCAGCATCGTATACCCAACCTGTGGAATCGGAGCAGGTAACTGGCTTTGCACCTAACTGATATGCTTTCTCCATAGCGTAAATAGCAACATTTCCTGCACCGGAAACAGCAACTGTCTTGCCTGCTAATTCCTTACCGTTAATCTTCAGCATTTCCTCTGTCAGATACAGAAGTCCGTAACCTGTAGCCTGGGTTCTCACTAAGGAACCGCCGTAAGTCAGACCCTTTCCTGTAAGAACGCCTTCGTAAGCATCACGGATTCTCTTGTACTGACCGAACAGGAATCCGATTTCTCTTCCGCCTACACCAATGTCACCTGCCGGTACGTCTGTGTCAGCGCCAATGTGACGGTATAATTCTGTCATAAAGCTCTGGCAGAAGGCCATAACCTCTCTGTCTGATTTTCCCTTAGGGTCAAAATCAGAACCGCCCTTGCCGCCGCCGATAGGAAGGCCTGTCAGGGAATTTTTGAAAATCTGCTCAAATCCCAGGAATTTAATGATTCCCAAGTATACGGATGGGTGGAATCTGAGACCGCCCTTGTATGGTCCGATTGCGCTGTTGAACTGTACACGGTAGCCTTTGTTTACTTGTACATTACCCTTATCGTCTACCCAGGGAACACGGAACATGATAACTCTTTCCGGCTCAACCAGACGCTCCAGAAGAGCTTCTTTGCGGTATTTCTCTTCATTAGCTTCTACTACGGGCTTTAAAGATTCCAGAACTTCTCTTACTGCCTGGTGAAACTCTTTTTCGCCTGGGTTTTTCTTTTCAACTAATTCAATAACCTCATCTACGTATGACATGGCTTTCCTCCTGTATATCACATTTTTTAGACTTTTTATGTGTTGTATTATAATGCCTTCCAAGATATTTTGCAAGATTATTTTTTGATTCCTGCATATTTTTTAATTATATCTGTTATTCCAGATTTTTATAACAAATTTTTGAAGCTTTTTTCTTTTCCTGTGTCATTTACTTTTTCTCGTTAATTCAGAACACTACAAAAGCATCAGATCTTTGTAGTCCACTCTGAGCAATCCCACACATCCGTGGCCAGCCCCTCATAAAATTCCGGTTCATGACAAACCATGACAATGGTTCCCTTATATTCTTTCAGGGCCCTTTTCAGCTCCTCTTTAGCATCCACATCCAAATGGTTGGTGGGCTCGTCCAGCAGCAGCACATTGGTCTCCCTATTCAAAATCTTGCAGAGCCGCACCTTAGCCTGTTCCCCTCCGCTTAAAACACGGACCAGACTTTCAATATGCTTGGTGGTAAGGCCGCATTTGGCCAGGGCGGCCCGCACCTCATACTGGGTATAAGAGGGAAACACATCCCAGATTTCCTGAATACAGGTGTTCTTATTTCCCTGAGGCATTTCCTGCTCAAAATATCCTGTTTCCACATAATCTCCCAGCTGTGCCTTTCCGGAAAGAGATGGTATCAGGCCTAAAATACTTTTTAAAAGTGTAGTCTTTCCTATACCGTTGGCTCCTGTAAGAACAATCTTCTCTCCCCGTTCCACCCGGAAATTCAAAGGCTTGGAAAGAGGCTCCTCATACCCAATTACCAAATCTTCTGTTTCAACCACAAACCGGCTGGGAGTCCTGGCTGTTTTAAAATGAAATTCCGGCTTGGGTTTTTCCTTAGCCAGCTCAATAACCTCCATTTTATCCAGCTTCTTCTGCCTGGACATAGCCATATTCCTGGTGGCCACTCTGGCTTTATTCCTGGCCACAAAATCTTTAAGCTGGCTGATTTCCTGCTGCTGACGGTTATAGGCAGCCTCCAGTTGTGCCTTTTTCACCGCATACACTTCCTGGAAATGGTCATAATCTCCTACATAACGGTTCAGCTCTTGGTTATCCATATGATAGATAAGATTTACCACGCTGTTCAAAAAAGGAATGTCATGGGAAATCAAAATGAAAGCATTTTCATATTCCTGGAGATAGCGCTTCAGCCATTCGATATGCTCTGCATCCAAATAGTTGGTAGGCTCATCCAGCAGCAGGATATCCGGTTTTTCCAACAGCAGCTTGCCAAGAAGAATCTTGGTTCTCTGGCCTCCGCTTAAATCCGTTACATCCTTATCCAGCCCCAAATCCAGCAATCCCAAAGCCCTGGCTACTTCTTCCACCTTGGCGTCAATAATATAAAAATCATGAAGGGTCAGCATATCCTGTATGGTGCCCAATTCCTCCATCATACTCTCCAGTTCTTCCGGTGAGGCCTCTCCCATTTTGTCACAGATACAGTTCATCTGCTCCTCCAGGTCAAACAGCCAGGAAAAAGCTGATTTCAACACATTTTTGATGCTCATTCCCTTTTCCAATGCTGTGTGCTGGTCCAGGTATCCTACTCTCACATTTTTAGCCCACTCTATTTTTCCTTCATCCGGCATAAGCTTTCCGGTAATAATATTCATAAAAGTAGATTTTCCTTCTCCATTGGCTCCCACCAGGCCAATATGCTCCCCTTTCAAAAGACGAAAAGACACATCCTGAAAAATAGCCCGGTCTCCAAAGCCATGAGAAAGCTTCTGTACATTTAAAATACTCACGTTTTGTCTCCTTTTCTCCCCTGTTGTCCCAGGGTTCTCTGCTATATGATATTTCTCCATTCTACATGAGCAGTTCCTTTATGGCAAGTATTACGGAGATATATCCCTGTTTTCTGGTAACAGTTCAGCCTTGCTGAACCGTTACAAGGCAAAATCCATGCAAAATCGCCTACGGCGATGGGATTTTGCCTCCTGAATCATGTTCTTACGGTCAGCGCAGCAAGTGCGCAGACCTAGTGTACTGACACGTTCACATTTTAGCAAATGACTTGCCTGAATTTCCATCTGCTGCGTTGTCGTCAATCGACGTAGCCACCGCTACGCCTCATTCCTCCGCCTTGCAGAATGAAAATTCATTCTGCGTCATTATGCTGAAAATGAACGTGCCAGTACACTAGACTGAACTGTTACGTTTTCTGACACAAGTGTGGCATCCCTGGTATTTCTGGTATATAATTTATCTAAGGCCCCTCTGCCTGAAATAAGGATATTATGCAGGGGCCTGCTTACAGCTTTCAATATTTACCGAACAGAAAGGTACTTACCATGATTGTATACGAAGATTACCATTTCGGGGAGCAGCGTGAAATCTCCCTGTACCATATCAAGGAATTCAGCCATTTTCCACATTTTCACAGAAGCTATGAGCTGCTCTATCTAAAGTCGGGCAGTTTAGAAGCTGTCATCGACGGCAGAGAATTTCTCATGGAACCCGGGCATCTGGTATTAGTTCTTCCCTATGAAATCCACTCCTATATAAATCTGGGAGGGGCTGAATGCTATGTCAATGTGTTCTCCCCGGATTATATTCTGGAATTTTATTCCATGACGTCAAAAAAGACTTTGAATTGTCCTCTCCTGAACCTGGAGGAACCGGTGTTTGCCCATATGGAAAAACACCTTTTCTTAGACAATTCAAAGCCTTTGTACACCAAAGCCTATCTGTATTATATCGGGGCCCGGCTTCTGGACCAAAGCGCCCTGATTCCCAGGAAAGCCCAAACCGCTGATTTGCTCCATCAGATTCTCACCTATATCCAGGAACATTATACCCGGGAACTGACGCTTCAGGACCTGGCCACCCATTTAGGCTACAGCCGCCTGTATCTGTCCCGGTTCATCAACAGCAGTCTGTCCGCTTCTTTCACAGACCTGGTGAATCAGCACAGAATTAACTATGCCGCCCATCTGCTTCGGACCACGGACAATCCGGTCAGCGACATTGCTTTTTCCTGCGGATACAGCAGCCTTCGTTCCTTTAACCGCTGTTTCAAAGACATTCAGCAGGTTACGCCCCGGCAGTACCGGGACCGTTTTCTTGTCTGCAGCAGCCAGGACAGCCAGAAGACATCCTGTCCTCTCCCATGAAATCCTGGACACTGGTAAGAGCACATACCGCCTGGGCGGAAATTCCTTCCAGGCTTCCGGTGAAGCCCAGCCCTTCCTCTGTGGTGGCTTTTATATTCACCTGGTTCTCTTCCAGATGGAGGGCTTTTGCCACATTTTCTACCATAGTGTCAATATAGGGAAGCAGCTTGGGTTTCTGGGCAATGATGGTGGCGTCAATGTTGTTTATCACATACATATTTTCCTCCAGCAGCTTTCCCACATGCTCCAACAAAAGAATACTGGAAATCCCCTTATATTTTGGGTCTGTATCAGGAAAATGCCTGCCTATATCCCGGAGAGCAGCCGCCCCCAAAAGGGCGTCCATAATAGCGTGGACTACCACATCTGCATCGGAATGTCCCAGAAGGCCTTTTTCCCAAGGGATTTTCACGCCTCCCAGAATCAAATCTCTTCCCTCTGTCAGTTTATGCACATCATAACCCATTCCTACTCGAATCATATCTGCCGCTCCTATTCTATGGATACTACTTCATAGCCTGCGTCCACAACAGCCTGGCTTAATGCTTCCTTTGTCACAGAAGCTTCTGCTTCCACATAGGCTTCCTTTTTCTCCAGATTCACTTCTGCCTTTACCCCTGGAATACCATTTAAAGCCTTGTTCACTGCTGCCTGGCAATGGGCACACATCATACCTTCGATTTTCATTGTATACATCATTTTTTCCTCCTTATTTTCCACCGCTTCTGCGGTTGTTTCCCTTTTATTCTCTGCTTCTGTTGTTTCTATGGCTCTTTCCTGTTCCACATTCAGGTCAGTTTCTTCTGTTTCTGTCACTTCCTCATTATCAGCCTCCGGTTTTCTCAGCACATGGAAAAATCTCAATCGAAGTGCATTGGATACTACAAACAAACTGCTGAGGCTCATAGCCGCTGCTCCGAACATGGGGCTCAGCTTCCAGCCAAGGGCAGTATAGAAAACCCCAGCAGCCAGAGGAATTCCACATACATTGTAGAAAAAGGCCCAAAACAGATTTTCCTTAATGTTGCGGATAACCGCCTTGCTGAGGCCCACTGCTGTTACCACATCCAGCAAATCATTTTTCATCAGTACAATATCCGCACTCTCAATGGCCACATCCGTGCCTGCTCCAATAGCAATTCCCACATCCGCTCTGGCTAAAGCAGGGGCGTCGTTGATACCGTCTCCCACCATGGCTACCTTACGGCCGCTTTCCTGAAGTCTGGCAACCTCTCTCTCCTTATCCTGGGGAAGCACCTCAGCAATAACTGTGTCAATATCCAGCTGCTTCTGAATGGCTCTGGCAGTTCTCTCATTGTCCCCTGTAAGCATGATAACCTGAATTCCCATTTTTTTCAACTCCCGGATGGCCTGGGCACTGGTGGGCTTCACCACATCCGCAGCTCCGATAACCCCAAGAAGCTTACTGTGGTCTGCGAAAAGCAACGGGGTTTTCCCCTGTCCTGTCAGGGTTTCCAGATAATCCCCAAGAGGAGAAATATCAATATGCTTTTCTTCCATCAGTTTCTTATTTCCTGCAAAATACTTCTGCCCCTCAATCACTGCCTCAATTCCTCTTCCGGGAATGGCTGAGAAATCCTGCGCTTCTGTCAGGCTGATTTGTTCCTGCTGTGCCTTAGCCAGTACAGCCTCTGCCAGAGGATGCTCGCTTTTCTTTTCCAGGGTCGCTGCAATTTGCAAAAGCTTCTGAGTAGAAATGCCCAGGCTGCGAATGTCTGTAACCTCCGGCTTGCCCTGAGTAATGGTTCCTGTTTTATCCAGCACAACACTCTGGATATTGTGGGTTACCTCCAAAGCTTCTCCGGACTTAATGAGGATTCCGTTTTCTGCACCTTTACCGGTTCCTACCATGATAGCCACCGGTGTAGCCAGCCCCAATGCACAGGGACAGGAGATGACCAACACTGCAATGGCACAGGACAAAGCAAACTCAAAGTCCGCACCACAAAACAGCCACACCACAGCAGTCAGCAAAGAAATAGTCATAACAATAGGAACAAAAACTCCTGCAATTTTATCTGCAATTTTGGCGATAGGTGCCTTGCTGGCACTGGCATCCTCCACCAGGCGGATAATCTGGGAAAATGTAGTATCCTCGCCCACCTTCTCTGCCTTCATGCGGAAAAACCCTGCTTTATTCATGGTTGCTGCTATTACCTTGTCTCCCGGCTGCTTCTGCACAGGAATACTTTCTCCTGTAATAGCCGCTTCGTCAATACTGGTAGTTCCCTCCAGCACCCGTCCGTCTGCAGGTACGCTGCTGCCCGGCTTTACCTGGAGAATATCTCCCGGCAGAATTTCTTCTGCGGGAATTTCCACTACCTGTCCATCCCGTTCCGCCAAAGCAGTTTTTGGCGCCATATCAATCAGTTTGTTAATGGCCTGGCTGGTCTTACCCTTAGATCGGGCCTCCAGATACTTTCCAATATTTATAAGAGCCAGAATCATAACTGCAGATTCAAAGTACAAATCATGCTGATAGCGCATAACCAACTCCATGTCCTGTACTCCCAGACCATATCCCATACGGTAAATAGCAAAGATACCATAAATCAACGAGGCCGTGGAACCTACTGCAATCAACGTATCCATATTAGGGGCACCATGAAATAGGGTACTAAATCCCTTGGAATAATATGCCCTGTTAATATAGGCTACGGGAATACACAGTAGAAACTGTGTCATAGCAAATCCTACCGCATTCTCAGTTCCGGCCAGAAATCCCGGCAAAGGCAGACCAACCATATGCCCCATGGAAACATACATCAGGGGAATCAAAAAAAGGAAAGACCAGATTGTCCGCTTTTTCATGTATTCCATATGCTCCTGCACCGGATTGGACTTCTCTTTACCGGCTCCGGCTGTTTTCCCTTTCTGTCCCTCCGCCTTCTCTCCCTGAACACTGGCTCCATATCCGGCGTGGATTACAGCGTCAATAATACCTTGCTCCTGTATCACGTTTTCCTTGTATTCTACCTGCATACTGTTGGTCAGCAGATTTACGCTGACCTCCTGTACCCCTTCCAGCTTTCTTACGCATTTTTCCACTCTGGAAGAGCAGGCAGAGCAGGTCATGCCTGTCACGTCAAATTTTTTCTTCATATTCCGTTCTCCTTACCTGACTGTCTCTGTAATATTATTCCTGCTTTCTTCTATGGCCTCAGTCCGCCGGCCTGAGGCTCTATGACGGCCTCAGAAAAAGAGGATTATTATAATATTTTACCCAGCATAGCTACCAGTTCATCCACTTTTTCTTCTCGTTCTGCGTCAGTTTTTGCTCCGGTGACGCAGCTCTTTAAATGAGCAGTGAGGATTTCTTTATTGGCCCGGTTCAAAATTGCCTCTGTGGCCATAAGCTGCTGGGATATGTCCATACAGTACCTATCCTCCTCCACCATCTTCAAAATGCCGTCTATCTGCCCTCTGGCTGTTTTTAACAGCCGGTTTATCTTGGCTTTCTCTGCTTTCATTTTATCACTCCCTACACCCCAGGGGGGTATTATTCTTGACGGATTTAGTATAGCATAAAAAAAAGAGAAACGCAAGAGCTTCTCTTTTTTTCTTTCGCCGCTAGATTGATGCCCCGCATGCTTGCATCGGGGTATTTGGCTCCTGTTCTACCCCAGAGCCACATCTAATATCATCATCAGCACAAAACCGGCGGCAAAACCCAAGGTTCCTATATTGCTGTGTTCACCTTCGCTGGATTCGGGAATCAGTTCTTCCACGACCACATACATCATAGCGCCGGCGGCAAAAGCCAGCAGGTAAGGCAGAAGAGGCTGTATCATCTGGAACAGTCCCACAGTCAGCAAAGCGCCCAAAGGCTCCACAGCTCCGGAAAGGGTGCCGTAAAGAAATGCTTTTCCCTTCCCAACGCCACGTTCGCTGCGCAGAGGCAGGGATATAATGGCTCCCTCCGGAAAATTCTGAATAGCAATACCAATGGACAAAGCCATGGCCCCTGCCATAGTAATTTCCGTATTTTTATCCAACATACCTGCAAAGACAACGCCTACGGCCATGCCCTCCGGCAAATTGTGCAGAGTCACTGCCAGCACCAGCATAGTGGTTTTCTTTAAATTACTTTTTCTTCCCTCTGGCTTGGTTTCTCCTAAATGAAGGTGAGGAATCAGCTGGTCCATAAGCAGCAGGAAAAAAATGCCCAGAAGAAAGCCGGCGGCAGCAGGTATAAAAGCAAATTTATCCATTGTCTGGGACATATCCATAGCCGGAATCAATAGAGACCACACAGAGGCCGCCACCATCACCCCGGAGGCAAAACCCAGAAGGGCCTTTTGCACCAAGGGCTTCAACTCATTTTTCAGAAAAAATACACAGGCTGAACCCAGTGCGGTTCCCAGAAAGGGAATCATAATTCCAATCAAAAGTTCCATATCTGTCTCCTTGTCATAAATCATTGGTCTTTTTATTCTAACACACTTTTTTGAATATTACACTATTTTTATCCATTTTCCATTTTTCCTGTTTTCCCTACTGTCTTTAATGTCTTGATTTCCTTACCCTGTTCCTGCCCCCTTGTCTTTTACAGATTTCTGGTTTATCCTGAATTCATAGAAAAGGAGGCCTTTTTATGGAAGAAAAATACAATGCATTCGGAGAGCCTATCTCATCACAGAACAGTCTGAAGCAGCCGGATACCCTGTTTCAGAAAATTTTTAACATCCTCTCTATTCTATTGCTGGCCTTTATCCTGTTATACCCTGCCATCAAATGGAATCAGCTTCCTGACAGGATTATCAGTCACTGGGGATTCAGCGGCCAGGCCGACGGATGGTCCGGGAAAAGCAGTGTTCTCTTTACCCCTGTTATAACCTTGATTCTGTACATCCCTATTACCATTATCATACACTGTCCTTCCGTCTGGAATATGCCGGGAAAGATTACAGAGAGAAATAAAAGATGGGCCTATCGTAACATAAAAAATATGCTGGTCATCCTGAAATTCCTTATCATGACCAATTTTGCCTACCTTACCTGGTGCAGCATACAGCAGAAAAACCTGGGAGCCTTTTACATGATTCTGGACTTGATACTGATTTTCGGCTCCATGGCTTTCTTCATTCGCCGCAGCACCCGCTGTCCTGCAGCAGAAGCAGAGGAAGGAATTCCCCGGGACAGAGAACCTTTCTAGTGTACTGGCACGTTCATTTTCAGCATAATGACGTAGAATG
>CABSEJ010000024.1 GCA_902476765.1 uncultured Blautia sp. | reverse complement strand
AATCTGTGATTTCATGCAGGCGTGGCAGGATAGGCCTGTAATTTTTGGAACAGAAAACCACACAGTCTACCTTATCCGGACTTAACTCATAGCGCTGGACCTTGCTGGGAAACAGCGGGTTCCGGGTCAATACATAGCCTTCCTCAAAGCGGCGCAGCAGCCAGTCTGTGTAATACTGGACAGTGTCTGTCCGTCCTCCTGTATTTAGTATCAAACTTTTACCTCCTGTATATTTTCAAACTTTTCTTTCATAAAATCGGAAAACAAGGTAGTAAGACGTACTAACTCTACAATGTCTTCTCCTGATAATTGCCCCATTGCTTCGATTTCCGCATTGGCTGCCGGGAGTATGATATTCTCTGCATACCGAAGCCCTGGTTCTGTAAAACGGACCAGCTTATTTCGTCGGTCAGTTGGGGATTCCGAAAGCTCTATATAGCCCTTTAAAAGAAATTTTTTGATGATTGCGCTGATAGTCTGACGGGTTGCGGAAAGGCGCTGGCAGATTTCCGACTGCAGGCAGCCCTCCGGTGAAAACAAGATAATGTCTAAAACAAATAATTCTTTAGCAGTGAGATTATGTTTTCTGGCATACAATTCATAGGCGGCAAATTGTATATCCCTTAACCGGCCATATTGATTGACATAGGTTCTTACTTCCTGAAAGTCCAAATTTATCCCTTCTTTCTTGCAAATATTAGATTGTCTGATATTTGACTATATAGTAACAATAACCGGATAAGAAGTCAAGACCTATATTGTTATGGTTTTATATTAAGCTTAGATATGCTAGAATGAAGAAGTAGTATAAACAAAGGATGGATAAAAAATGTTAATTGAAAACAATCCAAAGCAATTGGAAGCGATGAAAGAATTTCACAAGGGAAACCGGGCGGAAGGATTGCGGCTCCAGGAGGAATTTGCGGCTCAATTCCGCAGAGAATATGAGAACAAGGACCACTGCCCCTGTAAGAAAGCCTGTCGTTACCACGGAAATTGTAAAGAATGTGTGGCAATCCACAGGGCTCATCAGGAGCATGTACCTAATTGTATGAGGCCAATGCTGAATAAAAAATTTAAAATACTGTCAGAGCTGACAGAACACACTTTGGCCAAAGAAATTGAACCTCCCAAAGAGGTGTTGAGAAAGGAAGAAGCTGAATAATGGAAATAAAGGAAGGTGATTTATGGTATCCATATGCGGTATGGACTGCTGCCTTTCGTGCAGCAGAAAAGAGAAGTGCGGCGGCTGCGAAAAAACAGGCGGACATCCACTGGGAGGAAGCTGTATTGCAGCGGAATGTATCAAGACAGGGGGGAAGGAAAAACTTCAGAATTTAAAAAATACTTTGATAGAAGAATTTAATGCACTGGGGATTGAAAATCTGAAAGTGACAGATTTGAACCTGCTCAATGGTTTTTATGTGAATCTGGAGTATCTGCTTCCCAATGGTGAGAGAGTAAAGCTGTTGAAGGATAATCAGGTATACTTTGGAAACCAGATTGAAATACCGGGAAATGACAGATGTTACGGCATAGTTGGAGACGAAAGCTATCTTCTGGTGTGCCAGTATGGATGTAATGGGGCAAATCCTCAGATTATCTGCTACAAGAAAAGGGGGAAGGACTATGTTTAAAATAGGAAATTTTGTCAATAACGATGATGTGGGAATACTGGACGCTATGGGGCCTTTCCAGGTAATTGAGTATCAGAAAGATTTAAGCGTATCTCCCCAAAATGCCATGGCTGCTTATTTCTGCCATGCCATGCATGTAAGGCGGCGTCAGGTTATCTGCGATTTGAGCCAGGCCAACGTAACGGTCCAGGCGGGAGCCATGCAGTGGATGGTGGGAAATGTAAAAGCTACCACTGGTATTAAGGGGGTAGGAGACCTTCTGGGAAAGGCTGTGAGAGGGAAAGTTACAGGAGAATCTGCCATTAAGCCAGAGTATACAGGAGACGGGATAATGGTGTTGGAACCTACCTTTAAGCATATCTTGCTTTTAGATGTGGGAGAGTGGAATGGTTCTGTTGTAATGGATGACGGTCTGTTTTTGGCCTGCGATGCAAGGCTTAGGCATAAAGCAGTAATGCGCTCCAATATTTCCTCTGCTGCAGCGGGTAATGAAGGCCTGTTTAATCTGGGCGTGGCAGGAGAAGGCGTGCTTTGCCTGGAATCTCCCTGCCCCAAGGAAGAATTAGTGGAGGTTACTTTAAAGGATGATGTGATTAAGCTGGATGGAAATATGGCGGTGGCCTGGAGCGGCAGCCTGGACTTCACGGTGGAGCGTCCCGGTAAATCCCTGATAGGGTCCGCCGTTTCTGGGGAAGGTCTGGTAAACGTATACCGGGGTACAGGCAAAATTTTGTTTTCTCCGGTACAGTAAAAGTAATATATTAAGAAGCAGAACAGAGAAATCAAAGACTCTGCTGTAAGCAGCCGGGTATCGAAGGTTCCGGGGAAAAACAGAGGAGGATTTGAATAAAATAATAATTTTTAAAGATAGGAGGAATATAGGTATGAGTCAGTTAGAGGAATTAGGATTTGAACTTCGCCATGTAGGAATCAACTGTCAGAACGAGGAGGAGGCCTGCCAGGTAGCGGGAAGGTTTGACACTATTTTTGGCCTTACCAAAAAGGTGGGGAACAGCTCGGTATTTGCAGGAACAGCTGTGGAGGCAATGAAGAAACCTTATCTTGGAAAGAACGGACATATTGCTATTGGCACTACAGACGTGGCTAAAGCCGTGGAGTATTTAGAGAGCCAGGGTGTGGAAGTGGACATGGACACGGCCAAATACAAAAATGAGAAGCTGACAGCAGTGTACATAAAGGAAGAAATCGGAGGGTTTGCCGTACATCTGGTACAGAAGTAGGATTTCCAGAATCCGCACTTGAAAATAAGAGCCAGGTTGGGTATAATTTTCCACAGTGGGGTATTAGGTCAAGGCCGCATACCCCACTTTTAGTTCAGGACAAGAGGGAGCTGTATCCGGGAAATACAGCAGCCTCTGTTCCCAGGAAATACGAGGAGAATAGATTATGAGCAAGGTAAGAACAAGATTTGCCCCCAGCCCAACAGGGAGAATGCATGTGGGAAATTTAAGAACAGCGCTGTATGCCTACCTGATTGCCAAGCATGAAGGAGGAGATTTCATACTGCGTATAGAGGATACGGACCAGGAGCGTTTCGTAGAGGGAGCCCTGGAAATTATTTATCATACTTTACAGGAAACCGGGCTTGTCCATGATGAGGGACCGGACAAGGACGGCGGATTCGGACCTTATGTGCAGAGTGAAAGAAATGCCAAAGGCTTGTATCTGAAATATGCCCGGCAGCTGGTGGAGCAGGGAGACGCTTATTACTGCTTCTGTACCAAGGAAAGACTGGAATCCCTGAAAACCACCATAGAGGGGAAAGAAGTATCCGTATATGACAAGCATTGTCTTCATCTGAGCAAAGAAGAAGTGGAGGCAAAGCTGGCTGCGGGAGAGCCTCATGTTATCCGTTTTAACATGCCTACAGAAGGAACTACAACCTTCCATGATGATATTTACGGGGATATTACGGTTCCAAACAACGAGCTTGATGATTTAATCCTGATTAAATCAGACGGCTATCCTACCTATAATTTTGCAAATGTGGTGGACGACCATCTGATGGGAATCACCCATGTGGTAAGAGGAAATGAGTATCTGTCTTCCTCACCTAAATATAATAGAATCTATGAAGCTTTCGGCTGGGAGGTGCCGACTTATGTACATTGTCCTCTGATTACCAATGAGGAGCATAAAAAGCTTTCCAAGCGTTCCGGCCATTCATCCTATGAGGATTTGATTGAACAGGGCTTTCTCACAGAGGCTATTGTAAATTATGTAGCTTTGCTGGGCTGGTGTCCTGAGGATAACCGGGAGATTTTCTCTTTGGAAGAGCTGGTAGAAGCTTTTGACTACCGGCATATGAGCAAGTCTCCGGCAGTCTTTGACATACAGAAGCTGAAATGGATGAACGGGGAGTACATGAAGGCCATGGATTTCCGGAAATTTTACGACATGGCACTGCCTTACCTGGAAAAGACCATTTCCAGAGACTTGGATTTGAAGAAAATTGCAGCCATGGCTAAGACCAGAATTGAAATCTTCCCGGATATTCCCGGGCTGATTGATTTCTTCCAGGAAGTGCCGGAGTATGATGTGTCTATGTATACCCATAAGAAAATGAAAACAAATCCGGAGGTTTCTCTGGAAGTATTGCAGAAGGTGCTTCCTGTACTGGAGGCCCAGGATTGCTATGAAAATGACGCTCTCTATGAGCTGCTCTGCGGTTTTGCAAAAGAGAACGGCTATAAAAACGGCCAGGTGCTTTGGCCTATCCGTACCGGTTTATCCGGAAAACAAATGACTCCGGCAGGAGCCACGGAGATTCTGGAGGTTCTGGGAAAAGAGGAGAGCATCCGGAGACTGAAAGCAGCCATAGAGAAATTAAGCTGAAGATTAGAAAGCAGTGGACTATGAATAAAAATCTAGCTCAGGAAAAAGCAGTGAACCATTTCAAGGGGCCCATGATGCTCCTTGCAGGTCCTGGTTCCGGAAAGACCACTACTATGACAAGAAGAGTGGAGAGGCTTTTAGAAACCTATCATGTGAATCCTGCAGCCATCCTGGTAGTCACCTTTACGAAGGCGGCTGCCAGGGAGATGAAGCAGAGATTTGAGAACCTGTGCGTAAGGGCCGGGGTCAAGGCGGATTACCGCCAAGTGACTTTCGGCACTTTCCACGGGATTTTTTACGGCATTCTCCGCCATGCCTACGGTCTTACAGGGAACAATATTTTAAGCGAAGAGAAAAAGCTGGATATACTGAAAGAACTGGCCTACAGCCAAAAGCTGGAGATACAGGATGAAAAGGATTTTTTCGAAGGACTGTCTCAGGAAATCAGCATGGTAAAAAACAGCAGGCTGGCTTTAGAGCATTATTATTCCCAGAATTGCCCGGACCAGGTTTTCCGGGATATTTATACCGCATATGTCCAAGGCTGCCGCAGGGGCAGGCTTCTGGATTTTGACGATATGCTTTTATATTGCTATGAGCTTTTAAGTAAAAGGCCGGATATTCTCAAAGGCTGGCAGGAAAAATTTCAGTTCGTGCTGGTGGATGAATTTCAGGATATTAACCAGCTTCAATATGATATTGTAAAGATGTTGGCCGCCCCGGAGGATAACTTGTTTATTGTGGGAGACGACGACCAGTCTATCTATGCTTTCCGGGGAGCCAGACCGGAAATCATGATGCATTTTCCAAAGGATTTCCCTAAGGTGCAGACAGAGCTTCTGGCCTGCAACTACCGTTCCACACAGGCAATTGTGGAGGCTGCGGGAAAGGTGATTGCCTGTAATAAGCAAAGGTTCCGAAAGAAGATTTATACAGAGAACCCCCAGGGAGAGCCGCCGCTTATCCGGGAGTTTCAGGATAACAGAGAAGAAGAGCTGTATGTTAAGGATTGTATTCAAAAAGCCTGTAAAGAAGGCTGTCCCTATGAGGAGATGGCTGTTTTGTACCGGACCAATTCCGGGGCCAGATTTCTGGTAGAGGTTTTTATGGAATATCAGATACCCTTCCAGATGAGAGACAGACTTCCTAATTTGTATGAACACTGGATTGCCAGAAATATTATCACTTATATGAAGCTGGCTATGGGGGACAGAAGCAGAAAAGAGTTCCTGAAGGTCATGAACCGTCCCAACCGGTATCTCTCACGGGATTGCCTGGGAGAAGAGCTGGTTTCCTTTGAAGCCTTGAGATGGCATTATGAGGGAAAGGAATGGATGTGCGACAGGATAGACAAGCTGGAAGAAGACTTAAAAGCGCTGAAAGAGATGACTCCCTACGGCGCCATTAACTACATTCGGTATGGCGTAGGCTATGAAGAGTATTTAAAAGATTATGCTGCATACCGGAAAATCAAGACTCAGGATTTATATGAGGTGCTGGATGAATTAGCGGACAGTGCCAGGGAGTATAAAACCTTTTCCCAGTGGTTTGAGCATATTGCCAGATATACGGAGAAACTAAAAGAACAGGCAAAGCTGCAGGCAGCCCAGAAAAAAGGCGTGGTTATCTCTACGCTTCACAGTATCAAGGGCCTGGAATTTGACCAGGTTTTTCTGATGGATGTCAATGACGGTACCATTCCCTACCATAAAGCGGCTACAGACAGTGCTTTGGAGGAGGAGAGGCGGCTTTTCTATGTGGGAATGACAAGAGCCAGAAAAAAACTGTCTGTGTTTTATGTAAGGGAGCGTCATGAAAAGGAGCTGAAGCCTTCCAGGTTTCTGGTCCAGGCAGGACTTTTGGAGGAAAAGAAAGATGAAGGCAGCCACTGAACTATTGGTATTTGCAGGGAAAATAAAAGCGTGGAGCCAGGTATTGGGTCAGTTTAATAAGAGAGACGAAACTGTCTGCGGCAGGCTGCTGCTGCTATGTGGTCTGTGGAAATTGGGCTGTGGGGAATTTTTTGAAGGAGACAAGGAGCCTCAAAGGCTTCTTTCCCGTTTGGAGGAAAAGCTGGAAAAGGGTATCCACGGAAAGCCCTTTTTCCCGGACAGACCTGATTTGCATTTTAATATCAGTCATGGAGGAGGCTGGGCGGTATGTGCTCTGTCTTCCGTACCCTGCGGCATAGATATTCAGGATGTGCGGCCTATAAGGTCTCCAAGGCTTTTGGAACGGACTATGGATGAAGCAGAACAGGAGCAGATTAAAGTTTCCTCCTGTCCGGAAAGAGAATTTGCCCGGTTCTGGGCCTATAAGGAAAGCTGTTTGAAGCTTACGGGGGAAGGAATTACCCGGTCAATGAGGGAGCTGCCCTCTCCTGCCTGGCACGAATTTTTCTGGCTGGAGGACTTAGCCGGATGTGCGGCCGCCGGAGAGCCCTGTCGGCTAACCATACAGCGCTGTGAGCCTGGAGATTTCCCCCTGTTGACAAAAAAACTTGGGCAGTGATATAGTAAGAAAAAATAAAAACAGACAATCTACGGGTATTTTGGAATCCAGTGCGAATCTGGAACAGATTTATCCCTGCTGTGTGAGCAACGAAAGAAACTTTACCACTGGCTGGACTGGGAAGGGGTTTTTAGTAGGAAACAAAAGGCTCAAGTCAGAATACAGGTATCCGTGGAAGAAAGCCATCCGGGGGCATAGAACGGATGTCTATTTTTGTACTGCCGGGGACTTTGGTAACCTGGGAGCAGCAAAGTACCGGAAGGTTTTCGCAGTCTGACAGAAAGGAAAGCAGATGAAGAAAAAAGGAATACTGATAGCGGGAATTCTTCTGGTTCTGGTGTGTATCCTGGGTGGGATACTGTATATAAAAACAAGACCGGAGGCTTCCCAGGGAGAAAAACATATTTCTGTTACTGTAGTCAATTTGGAACAGAAAGAGGAAACCTTCACCTACGATACGGACCTCCAATATCTGGGAGAGGTTCTTCAGGAAGAAGGACTGGTTGAAGGAGAGGAAAGCGAATACGGCCTTTTTATTACAACTGTAAACGGAGAAACTGCGGATGATTCCAAGCAGCAGTGGTGGTGCATTACAAAGGCTGGAGAACAGGTAAATACTTCTGTAGACACTACGCCTATAGAGGACGGGGACAGCTTTGAGCTGACACTGAAAGAAGGGTATTGATTGAAGAGGCTGAATACAGAAGATTTAGTGATTCTGGGAATCCTTACGGCCGTACTCTTTGCCGGGCAGGTGGCTATGGCCTTTCTGCCTAATGTGGAAATCGTTTCTCTGCTGGTCATCCTATATACTCTGGTGCTGGGAAGAAAGGTTTTCTTTATTATATATGCCTTTGCCTTATTGGAGGGCATGTTTTACGGCTTTGGAATCTGGTGGATAAATTATTTATATGTGTGGAGTATTTTAGCGTTGGTGGTGTTGGCTTTCCGAGGGCAAAAATCAGTGCTGCTTTTCAGCATCATTTCCGGATTTTTCGGAATAGCCTTCGGGGCTCTGTGCGCTGTTCCCTACCTGTTTGCAGGAGGACCGGGTGCAGCCCTATCCTATTGGCTGTCAGGGCTGCCCTTTGATATTGCCCATTGTATCGGCAATGTGGCAGTATGTCTGCTGCTGTTTAAACCACTATACGCCGTTTTGTCCAAATTAAATCAAGGAAAAAAGAAAGTCTGGGTATAAAACAACCCCGGGCTTTCTTTTTGTTCTAATTATGGATTGTCCTCATATATTTATCATAAAGAGGTGAGGACAATGAAACAGGCTGAAATTGCCAAATTGTTTCCTGCTCATATCAGGCAGGCGCTTCTGCAGGCACGTTTTGACATGGAGCAGGTCTATGAAATCCGGCTTCGTGTCAATGCGCCTCTGATTTTAATTTACCAGGGAAAGGAATATTTTCTTACGAAAAGCGGAGACTTTTCCAGGAAGGAAGAGGAGGCGTGCTTTGTGAAAGCAGAGGATTTGAAGGAAACCATGGAATATGTCAGCGGCTATTCCATGTATGCTTTTGAGGAAGAAATCCGCCAGGGGTTCATTACCATTCAGGGAGGCCACCGGGTGGGAATTGCCGGGAAGACTGTCCTGGAGGGGGACAGGATTAAGGGCGTAAAATACATATCTTATATCAATTTGAGATTGTCACATCAGATAAAGGGCTGTGCTACGCCCATACTTCCCTATATTATAAAGAACAACCGAATCTGCCATACTTTGATAGTCTCGCCGCCCCGGTGCGGCAAAACAACCCTGCTTCGGGACCTTATCCGTCAGGTAAGCAGCGGAAGCGTCTATCTTCCCGGAGTTTCTGTGGGAGTGGTGGACGAACGCTCGGAAATCGGAGGCTCTTATCAGGGAGTACCCCAGAATGACTTGGGAATCCGCACAGATGTGCTGGACTGCTGTCCCAAGGCTGAAGGTATGATGATGCTCATTCGCTCTATGTCTCCTGAGGTGGTGGCAGTAGATGAGTTGGGAGATTATGAGGACATCCATGCCATTGAATCAGTGATTCACTGCGGCTGCAAGCTTTTCGCCACAGTACACGGCAGCTCTGTGGAGGATATAAAGAGAAAGCCTTTGATGCAGAGATTGGTGCAGGAGAAGGTTTTTGAAAGATATATTGTCCTGCATCATGAAGACAGAGCCGGCCGGGTAAAAGCTATTTTTGATGAAAGAGGAACCAGTCTTTTTGACTGGAAACGAAAACAGGGAATTTTATGCTGAAGGCTGCCGGAGTTATTTTAGTGGTTTTTTCCTGCGGAGCAATGGGATTTTCCAAGAGCCTGTCCTATGGGAGAAGACAAAGGCAATTGGAAGAGATACAGAAAATGGTTGTGCTGCTTTTAGGGGAGATTACCTGTCGCAGAGAGGCCCTGCCGGAGGCTATGGAGCGGGTGGCTTTGAAGGTAAAAAGTCCTCTGGCGGATTTCCTAAGAGAAGTGGCCAGGGCGGCCGGAGCCTATCAGGGGGAACGGCTTTCTCAGATTTTTGCCCAGAAAGCAGAGGAATATTTAGGAAACAGCGGCCTGAATTCCAGGGACAGGGAAGAGCTGGCCAGGCTGGGGGAGTGTCTGGGTTATCTGGATGCCTCTACCCAGGAGACCACGGCAGCTCTGTATCTGGAGGAGTTAAAAAGGGAGATTGAAAGGACAAACCTGGAGGCTCCCGCAAAGAAAAAGCTGTATCAGAGTATGGGAATTTTAGGAGGGATTTTCCTGGCCCTTTTGTTCCTTTAGAAGGCTGGGACAGCCCAAGAGAGGAGGTCAGGGGTGGAGGTAAGTATATTGTTTAAAATAGGGGCCGTGGGAATTCTGGTGTCTGTCCTGTGTCAGATTTTAAAGCACAGCCAGAGAGAAGAGCTGGCCTTTCTCACAAGCCTTGCAGGACTGGTGCTGGTGCTGTTCTGGATACTGCCCTATATTTACGATTTGTTTCGGACCATTCAGGATTTATTTGCCCTGTGAGAGAGGAGAGAGGATATGGATGTTGTGAAAATTGTGATGCTGGGATTCACCGGAGTGTTTCTGGGCCTGGTGCTGAAGGGCTCCAAACCGGAATACTCCGTGTATATAAGCCTGGCCGTGGGAATCCTTATCTTTATGTATATGGCCCAAAAGCTGTCCTACCTTTTTTCCTCTGTGCTGAAAATTCAGGACTACCTTCCTTTGGATGAGAAATATCTGGCTACCCTGCTGAAAGTTATCGGCGTCACCTATATCGGTCAGTTCTCCTCCAATATCTGTAGGGATGCAGGCTATGGCGCTATTGCAGGACAAATAGAAATTTTTACCAAGCTGTATATCATGGTGCTTTCCCTTCCGGTGCTTTTGGCTCTGCTGGAAGCCATCTCCGGTTTTCTGTCATGAAGGCCGGGAGCAGACCAAGGAAAAGGGTTTTGCTTCCGGCCTTATTCTTTCTGTGTCTATTCCTTTCCTTCCCAAATCTGCAGGTGGTGAAAGGAGAAGAACTGGGTTTAGAAAGCGGTGATGAAGCCGGTGAAGAGGAATTTCTGGAAGGTCTGGACCTGGAAGAGGTTCAGGAAGCCATGAACCAGCTGCTGGGAGAGGACACCTTCAGTATCCGACAGTTTTTGGAGGAGGCTCTGTCCGGCGGGGAGGTGTTTTCCTGGGAAACCATAAAAGAACTTTTGGGACAACTTTTTCTCCACCAGCTGGGGTCTGACAGACAAGTGCTACTCCAGGTTGTGCTGCTGGCTCTGGCCGGAGCTTTGTTCTCTAATTTTACAGGTGCTTTCGGAAGCGGTCAGGCTCAGGATATGAGCTTTTATCTGGTGTACATGCTTCTTCTGGCTATTTTGGCCACTTCATTCGGGAAGCTGAGTCATGGGCTGGCGGGGGATTTGCAGAATTTTATTGTTTTTATGCAGGCCCTGATGCCTTCCTATTTTCTGGCCGTCACAGCAGCCACGGGAGCCGCCACTGCCATGGTGTTTTATGAAATGGTGCTGGCGGTGATTTTCTTGATACAAATGGTGCTTTTAAAGGCAGTGCTGCCGGGGATTCAGGCCTATGTGGTGCTGGAACTGGTGAATTATCTGCATAAGGAGGATTTCCTCTCGAAAACAGGGGACCTTATCCGTACCCTTGTGGAATGGGCATTGAAAACCTGTACTGGTGTGATTATCGGAATGCAGGTACTTCAGAACATGATAAGCCCGGCAGTGGATTCTCTGAAAAGAGATATGCTGGGAAAGACGGCGGCAGCTATTCCGGGAGTGGGAAATGCTATAAACGGCGTGACAGAGGTGGCATTGGGGACGGCTGTTCTCATACGGAACTGCCTGGGAGTGGCAGGAATCCTGGTGCTTCTGGTTCTTGGGCTGCCTCCGGTTATCCAGTTGGCCATTACAGCTCTTACCTATAAATTTTTGGCGGCCCTGATGCAGCCGGTTTCTGATAAGCGGATGGTGGGCTGTATTTCCACTATGGGAGAAGGCTGTCGGCTGCTTTTAAAGGTTTTGCTTACGGTGGAATTGCTTTTCCTTATTACGATTGCCGTTTTATCTGTGTCGTTTATTTCCCGTTAGAAAGAAGGTGTCTCTATGACAGAAGGGATTTATTCCTGGATACAGAGTCTGGCCTGCTATTTTGTTATTCTCTCCGCTGTCCTCAACTTTCTTCCGGATAACAGCTACAAAAAATATGTACAGTATTATATGGGGCTTCTTCTTATCCTGGTGCTGCTCTCTCCCCTTTTAAAGCTGGGGGGAATTCAGGAACAGGTGGATGCTTATGCGGAAGAGTTTTGGCAGGAGCTGGAGGAGGAGCGGGAACAATGGGAGGATAAGGCCAGGCAGTGGCAGCAGGAATTTCAGGGTGGTGAAAGGGTAGTGACAGGTCAGGAGGTGGTTCCTTGAAGCCTCTGGAAAAAGTTTTAAAAAAAGAAAATCTGGCTGTTCTGCTGCTGGCAGGGCTGCTGCTTTTAATTATTGCTCTTCCGGTGAAAAACAGCGGTCAGGAGGAAGAGGAAAAAACGACAGCAGTTTCAGAGGAGACTTCCTTTCGGGACTGGCAGAGTATTATGGAGGAGAAGCTGAAGCTTGCCTTGGAACAGGTGGAAGGTATCGGGAAAACCCAGGTCTTTCTTACCTGTGAGGGAACAGAAACAAAGGTAGTGGAAAAGGACGAAAGCCAGACCGTGTATGAAAAGGACGCAAAGGGAAATCAGTCACCCTATGTAGCTTCTGAGGTGTACCCAAAGGTTATAGGGGTGGTGGTGGTAGCCCAGGGAGGGGACAATCCGGTGGTTATCCAGAATATTCAGGAGGCCTGCCAGGTATTATTTCAGGTGGAAGCCCATAAAATTAAAGTAATGAAAATGAATTAGAGGAGAATGTGCATGAAAAAAATCTTCAAGAAAAATCAGGTTATCATTACGGCATTGGCAATCATGATTGCAGTGGCAGGGGACATCAATTATTCAGATAACAATCTGGGAATTGACAGCGCATGGAATAAGGGTGACACAGAGGATGCAGCCCAGACAGCTTCGGATACCGGCATTGTGGAGGAAATTGAAAGCCTGGACTATGATTTAACCGATGAGACAGCCCTTTTGGAGGAAAACAACAAGGCAGCAGAAACCGGAGAAGCCCAGGAAGAAGAGGGCCAGAATACAGCCCAGGCTGAGGGGGAGGCAGCAGAGACAGAAACTCCGGGAGAAGCAGTGCTGACAGGAGCTTCCAACTTTGCAGCCCAGGCCAAGGTCAGCCGGGAGCAGGTACGTTCTGCCAACAAGGAAACCCTTCTGGAAATCATCAATAATGAAAACCTGGGAGATGAACAGAAACAGGAAGCTGTGAATTCCATGGTAAACATGACTGACCTGGCAGAGCAGGAGGAAGCGGCAGAGCTTCTTTTGGATGCCCAGGGCTTTGCAGACGTAGTGGTAAATCTTACGGGAGACAGTGCAGATGTGATTGTGCCCCAGGAATATATGGAGGACGCCAGCCGGGCTCAGATTGAGGATATTGTAAAAAGAAAGACCAATGTTTCTGTGGAGAATATCGTCATTACGCCCCTGGAAGACGGAACCGGGGAAAATCAGTAAAAGACCTTGACACGCCGGTAAGGGGTATACTAAAATAGCGTCAGTGTGCAAAAAAGCAAGAAAACAGTGGATAATATGTTGAAATAGAAGGAGGGCCTATTCGTGGCTGACTATACCAAAGAAATCAGAAAAAGACGTACATTTGCAATCATTTCCCATCCCGATGCCGGAAAGACTACCCTGACAGAGAAATTTTTGCTCTATGGAGGCGCCATAACCCTGGCCGGAAGCGTAAAGGGTAAGGCAACGGCCCGCCATGCGGTGTCCGACTGGATGGAAATTGAGAAAGAGAGAGGTATTTCCGTTACCTCCTCTGTGCTGCAGTTTAATTATGAAGGTTACTGCATTAACATATTGGACACTCCCGGACATCAGGATTTCTCCGAGGATACTTACCGTACCCTGATGGCTGCGGATTCTGCGGTAATGGTCATTGACGCCTCCAAGGGTGTGGAGGCCCAGACCAGAAAGCTGTTTAAGGTGTGTGCTATGCGGCATATTCCTATTTTTACCTTTATCAACAAACTGGATAGGGATGCTAACGATACTTTTGAGCTTCTGGACGACATTGAGAAAGAGCTGGGAATTCCCACCTGCCCTATTAACTGGCCTATTGGCTCAGGAAAGAAATTTAGAGGTGTTTATGACAGAGAAACCAGGAAGGTCCTGACCTTTTCTGATACCATGAAGGGGACCAGAGAAGGGCTGGAGGAAGAGATAGAGCTGGAAGACGGGCATCTGCTGGATGTGTTAGATGAGGAACAAAAAGAGCAGCTTTTAGAAGAAATTGAGCTTTTAGACGGAGCCAGCGCAGAGTTTGACCAGGAGCTGGTCGATAAAGGAGCCTTATCTCCTGTATTTTTCGGCTCCGCCCTTACCAACTTCGGCGTGGAGACTTTTTTGAAGCACTTCCTGAAAATGACTTCCTCTCCTTTGCCAAGAGTTTCAGACCAGGGAGAGATTGACCCCATGGAGCCGGATTTTTCCGCTTTTGTATTTAAAATCCAGGCAAATATGAATAAAAATCATAGAGACAGAATCGCCTTTATGAGAATCTGTTCCGGCAAATTTGAGGCTCAGAAAGAAGTGTACCATGTACAGGGAAACAAAAAAATGCGCCTGTCCCAGCCACAGCAGATGATGGCCCAGGACCGCCATGTAGTAGAAGAAGCCTATGCAGGAGATATTATCGGCGTCTTTGACCCGGGTATTTTTTCCATCGGAGATACAGTCTGCGCTCCCGGGAAAAAATTCCAGTATGAGGGAATCCCTACCTTTGCCCCGGAGCATTTTGCCAGGGTAAGGCTTCTGGACAGCATGAAAAGAAAGCAGTTTGTGAAAGGCATCAACCAGATTGCCCAGGAGGGAGCTATCCAGATTTTCCAGGAAATCATGGGAGGTATGGAAGAAATCATTGTAGGTGTAGTAGGTGTTCTGCAGTTTGATGTTTTGAAATACAGACTGGAAAACGAATATAATGTGGATATTCGTCTGGAAAACCTGCCTTATGAGCATATCCGCTGGATTGAGAATAAAGAAGAGGTGGATGTAAAGAATCTTACGGGAACCTCAGATATGAAAAAAGTTATGGATTTAAAGGGAAATCCACTGCTGCTGTTTATTAACAGCTGGAGTATCGGCATGACTCTGGACAGAAATGAAGGCCTGCGCCTTGCAGAATTTTCCCGAAATTAAAAAACCGCTTTTATTTTTTACGGTGTTTTGGTATAATAAAACACAGGATATTTCCTATAGGAGGTAGAAAATTATGGCGGAAGACAGAAACGTGTATAAGATACATGACAATGGTTCTCTTGGGGAAGTACAGATTGCAGACGAGGTTGTAGCCATTATTGCAGGTCTGGCTGCCACGGAAGTGGACGGCGTGGATTCCATGGCTGGAAATATTACAAACGAATTAGTGGGAAAGCTGGGAATGAAGAATCTTTCCAAGGGCGTGAAAGTAGATGTTCTGGAGGATGTGGTCTGTGTGGATTTGGCTCTGAATCTGAAATACGGATACAATATTCTGGATACCAGCAAAAAAGTTCAGGAGCGTGTCAAGGCTGCAATCGAGAACATGACCGGCCTTACGGTCTCTGACGTAAACGTGCGTATTGCCAGCGTGGAGATTGAAAAGACCAAATAGTTCATTGACAAGTAAAAATCTAAAAGAGCAGAACAATAAGGTGTCTTTTTTAGAGGCACCTTATTTTGTTACGGAGGAAAAAAATGGGTAGAAGAGAGATGAGGGAGCATATTTTTAAGCTTCTGTTTTTAAGCGAGTTTAATCAGAACGAGGAGATGCCGGAGCAGATTCAGCTGTATTTTCAGGATATGGGAGATTTGCAGCCGGTGGAACAGGCTTATATGGAAGACAAGTACGGAAAAATCAAGGAGCATATAGAGGAGCTGGACCAGATTTTAAACGAAAATTCTACAGGATGGAAAACAAAGAGAATGAGTAAGGTGGATTTGAACATTCTGCGCCTGGCTTTATATGAGATGAAGTATGACGAGGATGTGCCGGTGAAGGTGGCCATCAATGAGGCAGTGGAAATCGGGAAACTATTCGGGGGAGAGGATTCCGCTTCCTTTATCAACGGAATCTTAGGAAAAGTGGCAAGGGAAGCTTTATGAACAGCATTTATTCAGTAGGACAGGTAAACACCTACATTAAAAATATGTTCCAGCAGGATTTTATGCTGAACCGTATTTATGTCAGGGGAGAGGTGTCCAACTGTAAGTATCACACCTCCGGCCATATTTATTTTTCTTTGAAGGATGAAACCGGAGCCATAGCCTGTGTTATGTTTGCAGGACAGAGAAAGGGTCTGGCATTTTCCATGAAAAACGGGGACCGTGTGGTGGTAGGAGGCAGTGTCAGCGTCTACGAGAGAGACGGGAAATACCAGCTTTATGCCAGGGAGATTACTCTGGAAGGAGCAGGGCTTCTATATGAGCGGTATCTGGCCTTGAAGAAGGAGCTGGAGGAAATGGGTATGTTTGCCAAAGAATATAAGCAGCCCATACCCAGATATATAAAAACCCTTGGGATTGTGACGGCTCCCACAGGAGCTGCTGTCCAGGACATCCGCAACATTGCCGGCAGAAGAAATCCTTATGTACAGCTGATTTTATACCCGGCTTTGGTTCAGGGAGAGGGTGCAGCAGACAGTATTGTAAAGGGAATCCAGACCCTGGACGCCTACGGTGTGGATGTGATGATAGTGGGAAGAGGCGGAGGCTCTATTGAGGACCTGTGGGCATTTAACGAAGAAAAAGTAGCCAGGGCTATTTTTGAGGCCAAAACACCTATTATCTCGGCGGTAGGCCATGAGACAGACACTACCATTGCAGATTTTGCCGCAGATTTAAGGGCCCCCACACCCTCGGCGGCAGCGGAGCTGGCTGTGGCAGACATCCGGCTTTTGCTGGATAATCTGACTGGTTTCCGACAGAAGCTGAGAAGGTCTATGGACAACAGGCTTCAGGTTATGGAACAGAATCTGAAATATTACCGGACAAAGCTGGAGCTTTTAAGTCCCCAGGGAAGAATCAGGGAGATGCGTACCCGGCTGCTGGATGACGAGGGACGCATCCAAAGCGCTATGGAAAATCAGATTTACCGGGCAAGACAAAACCTGGATATTTATATAGAGCGGATGAAGGGCCTGTCTCCCTTGGACAAGCTGAAACAAGGCTTTTCCTATGTGGAAAACCAGGAGGGAAAGGGAGTTACGAGTATTTCCCAGGTAAAGAAGGGAGATACTGTAAATATCCGGGTTACAGACGGAACCCTGGTG
This sequence comes from uncultured Blautia sp., assembly GCA_902476765.1. GTDB lineage: Bacteria > Bacillota > Clostridia > Lachnospirales > Lachnospiraceae > Blautia. The sequence continues at coordinate 10,941 of CABSEJ010000024.1, read as the reverse complement.
GCCAGCATAACAGGTGCAGAAGCCGCAGAGAGGAGCATATAAAGTGGCAGGAGCAGAAAGCAATACAGAAAGAGAAAACACAGAGACAAAATATGAAAATACAGAAGGAGGCATGAAAGCTTCCTTAAAAGCAGAGGCTTCGGAGGAATGGACCATAGAAGAGGCTCTGCAGGAACTGGACGATATTGTGGAGAAGCTGGAGAGCAGGGATATTTCCCTGGAGCAGTCTTTTTCCATATATCAGAAGGGAATGGAACTGCTGCGCCAGTGCAGCGGGAAGATTGATACAGTGGAAAAGAAAATGCTGAAAATCAGCGGAGATGGTGAGATAAGTGAATTTTGAGGAAGAATTAAAGAAAAGAACAGAGCTTGCCTGGGAAACCGTGAAGGCCTTTCTTCCAAAGGAAGAAGGATTTTCAGCCAGACTTGCTGAAGCCATAAACTTTAGTATGGAGGCAGGGGGGAAGAGACTGCGGCCGGTATTTATGGGAGAGATGTATGGAATCTGCCAAGGCAGAGGGGAGTTGGTAAAGCCCTTTATGGCCGCTATGGAAATGATACACACCCATTCTCTGATACATGATGATTTGCCGGCCATTGACAATGACCAGTATCGCAGAGGAAAAAAAACCACCCATGCAGTATATGGGGAGGCGGCTGCCATATTGGCAGGAGACGCTTTGCTGAACTATGCTTATGAAACGGCCTTCAGTGCCTTTGATTTGGCTAAGGACAGCCAGGAGACGGCCCGGGTGGCAAAGGCTCTTCAGATCTTAGGAAATAAGACAGGAATCCGAGGCATGCTGGGAGGCCAGGGCGTAGACGTGGAAAACGATGGCAGGCCTCTGTCCAGAGAAATGCTGGATTATATTTATATGAACAAGACATCAGCCCTGATTCAGGCCTCTCTGCTTATAGGGGCTGTTTTGGCAGGCTGGGAGAGTCTGGAAGAGATAGAGGAGATGGGAGGCTATGTGGGTCTGGCCTTTCAGATTCAGGATGATATTCTGGATGTCAAGGGAAGCCAGCAGGAGCTGGGAAAGCCTGTGGGCAGTGATGAGAAAAATCACAAGACTACTTATGTGACCCTGGAAGGATTGGAAAAAGCGGGAGAAGAAGTGAGAAGGCTGACGGATAAAGCACTGGCTCTTCTTGTACAGCTTCCGGGAGATACAGAATTTTTACAGGAACTGTTTGTCTCCCTTTGTACCCGCAGAAAATAGAGGTACATGGCCTATGCTGTTAGATGAAATAAAGAAAGAAAATGATATAAAGAAGCTTACCCAGGACCAGTTTCCACAGCTTGCGGCGGAAATCCGGGCTTTCCTGCTGGAGCATTTAAGCAAGACAGGAGGCCATCTGGCTTCCAATCTGGGAGCCGTGGAGCTTACCATGGCCCTGCACTATGTGTTCCAGCTTCCCAAGGATAAGATTATATGGGATGTGGGACACCAATCCTATACTCATAAGATTCTTACCGGCAGAAAGGATGGCTTTGAACACCTGCGGATGTTGGGAGGCATGAGCGGTTTTCCGAAACGCAGCGAAAGTCCCTGTGATGCCTATGACACAGGACACAGTTCCACCTCCATATCGGCGGGAGTGGGTTTTGTGTGCGCCAGGGAACTGTCAGGGGAGGATTACCAGGTGGTTTCCGTAATTGGAGACGGGGCTCTGACGGGAGGCATGGCATATGAAGCTTTAAACAATGCCTCCAGGCTTAAATCTAATTTTGTTATTGTATTAAATGACAATGAAATGTCCATATCCGAAAACGTAGGAGGTATTTCCAGCTATCTGAGCAACCTGCGCACAGCGGAAAGCTATCATGAGCTTAAGGTAGGCGTAAAGAAAGGATTGAATAAAATACCGGGAATCGGGCCTGCTACGGTACACAGAATCCACAAAGCCAAAGACAGTATGAAAAGGCTTCTGATACCGGGCATGTTTTTTGAAGATATGGGAATTACTTATCTGGGGCCTGTAAATGGCCATGACTGTTGTAAAATGATACAGGTTCTTAAAGAGGCCAGGAAAATTGCAGGGCCGGTGCTGGTTCATGTGAAGACAGAGAAAGGCCGGGGATACGAGCCGGCTATGCGTCACCCCGCCAGATTTCACGGCACCTCTGCCTTTGATTTGGAACACGGAATTCCTGTGAATAATCAGGGGAAAGCCAATTATACGGATATTTTTTCCACGGTTATGCGGAAATTCGGTGACCGGGAGGAAAAGGTAGTGGCTGTAACTGCAGCTATGCCGGACGGAACGGGGTTGAAGCGGTTCCGCAATATGTTCCCGGAGCGTTTTTTTGATGTAGGAATTGCGGAGGAACATGCGGTGACTTTTGCGGCAGGTCTGGCTCTGGGAGGCATGATTCCTGTGGTGGCAGTTTACTCCTCCTTTCTGCAAAGAGCGGTGGACCAGATTATTGAGGATGTGTGCCTGCAAAACCTCCATGTGATTTTTGCCGTGGACAGAGCCGGTTTGGTAGGAAGCGACGGAGAGACTCATCAGGGATGCTTTGATTTGACGTATCTGTCTATGGTTCCTAATATGACGGTAATGGCTCCGAAGAATAAATGGGAGCTTTCCGATATGATGAAGTTTGCTGTGAAATACAACGGCCCTATTGCCGTGCGCTATCCCAGGGGGGAGGCTTATGACGGTCTGGAGGAACACAGGGACCCTATTGTTCTGGGACGCAGCGAGATGATTTACCAGGGAAAGGAGACGGCTCTTCTGGCTGTGGGAAGCATGGTAAAGACTGCCCGTCAGGTGTGGGAGAAAATGGAAGAAGAGGGCAATGCCCCAACTCTTGTAAATGCCCGCTTTGTAAAACCTTTGGATGAAAAAATGCTGGATGCTCTGGCAAAGGAGCATTCACTGATTGTGGCTATGGAAGAAAATGTGAAGACAGGGGGCTTTGGTATGGCGGCAGCAGAGTACCTGCACAGAAACCATCCCCATGTAAAAGTTCTGATTATTGCCCTGCCGGATGCATTCATCTGTCATGGAAATCCGGAGAAGCTGAAGGAGCAGGTAGGAATTGATGCATTGTCTGTTTATCATAAAATTAAGGAGGCACGTTAGATGAAGGAACGTCTGGATGTCCTGCTGGTGAAGCGGGGCCTGGCAGTTTCAAGAGAAAAGGCAAAGGCCGTTATCATGGCCGGAAATGTGTATGTGGAAAACCAGAAGGAGGACAAGGCCGGAACCATGTTTCCGGATACTGTAAATATAGAGGTCAGAGGCAGTACCCTGAAATATGTCAGCCGGGGCGGCCTGAAACTGGAGAAAGCCATGGACCATTTCGGGCTGGATTTGACCGGAAAAATCTGTATGGATGTAGGCTCCTCCACAGGAGGATTTACAGATTGTATGCTGCAAAACGGAGCAGTAAAGGTTTACGCTATAGATGTGGGACACGGGCAGCTTGACTGGAAGCTGCGCAATGACCCAAGAGTGGTGTGTATGGAAAAAACCAATATCCGCTATGTGACTCCGGAGCAGATAGAGGATAGGGCGGATTTCTCCTCCATAGATGTTTCTTTTATCTCTTTGACAAAGGTACTGATTCCTGTATATCATCTCCTGAAAGAAGAGGGAGAGGTAGTATGCCTGATTAAACCTCAGTTTGAAGCAGGACGGGAAAAGGTAGGAAAAAAGGGTGTAGTGAGGGATGCTCAGGTTCATTTGGAGGTAATTGAGAAGGTAATGGACTTTGCCAGAGAGGCAGGCTACGGTTTGATGCATCTGGAATATTCCCCTATAAAAGGACCGGAGGGAAATATAGAGTATCTGCTCCATCTGAAGAAAAGCGCACCGGGACTTTTAGACAGCCCTCAGACAGTGGCCCGACAAATAGTAGAGCAGGCTCACCAGGAGCTGGACAGGTAGAAAAATGGATAAGTTTTATATTATAGCCAACAGTGAAAAAGACGAGGGGCTGAAAATTTCTGCCCAGGTGGCCGGGTATCTGAGAAGCAAAGGGAAGACCTGTGATATACGTCCGGCCAGCCCAAAGGGAAAAGAATCCTTCAGCCATTATACAGACAGCAGCCAAATACCGGAAGGCGTGGAATGTGTCATCGTCCTGGGCGGGGACGGAACCCTGCTGCAGGCGGCCAGAGACGTGGTAAGCCGCCAGATTCCTCTTTTGGGAATCAACTTGGGAACCCTGGGATATTTGGCGGAGATAGACAGGGAATCCATAGAGCCCGCCTTAAATCATCTAATGGCAGACCAGTACACCCTGGAAAACAGAATGATGCTGAACGGAAAAATCTATCACAGAGGAAAAATGGTAGCAGAGGATGTGGCGCTTAACGATATTGTTATCGGAAGGGACGGTCCTATGGGGGTGATTCGTTTCCGGAATTATGTAAATGGGGAATTCTTAAATGCCTATACCGCAGACGGAATTATCGTGTCCACGGCCACAGGTTCTACGGGATACAGTCTGTCAGCCGGAGGACCTATTGTGTCGCCGGAAACAAATATCATTATGATGACTCCGGTTTCCCCCCATACCCTGAATACCAGAAGCATTATATTCCCTGCAGGAGATGAGATTGGAGTGGAAATCGCCGAGGGAGCCCACAGAGGAAACGGGAAGGCTCTGGCCTCTTTTGACGGGGATACCAACGTAGCTATGGCGGTGGGAGATAGGATTGTGATACGCCGCTCGGTCAGGGACACCCAGATTGTAAAAATCAGCAATATCAGTTTTCTGGAAGTGCTGCGGACGAAAATGAAGGATTAGGAGGCTGTCATGAAAATTGCAAGACACTCTAAAATTATAGAATTGATTCATGAATATGATATAGAGACCCAGGAGGAGCTGGCGGCCCGCCTGAATGAAGCTGGATTTCAGGTGACTCAGGCTACGGTGTCCAGGGATATCCGGGAATTAAAGCTGATGAAAGTAGCCAAACCGGGAGGAGGCTCCAGGTATACGGTGATGGCCTCCAAGTCAGCTACGGACAGCGAGAAATACATACGGGTTTTGAAAGAAGCCTTTGTGTCCATGGATGTGGCTCAGAATATTTTGGTGATTAAAACAGTTACAGGCATGGCTAATGCTGCCGCTGCCGCTTTGGACCATATGAACTGGCAGGAGGTGGTGGGCAGCCTGGCAGGAGACGATACCATAGCCTGCTTCAGCAAAAGCCCGGCCCAGACTCTTCTGCTTATGAACAAAATGAAGAAGCTATTAAATCTGTCAGAATAGAAAGGTGGAGTACCGCCGAAATGTTAGTACATTTGCATGTGAAAAACCTGGCCTTGATAGAAGAGGCAGAGGTGGATTTTGAGGAAGGACTGAATATCCTTACCGGAGAGACGGGAGCAGGAAAATCCATTCTTATGGGAAGTGTGAACCTGGCTCTGGGGCAGAAAATGTCCAGGGAAATGATTCGGGAGGGCGCAGACTATGCTCTTGTGGAACTGGTATTTTCCGTGGATGATAAGACGGCTAAAAAGCTGGAGGCTTTGGATGTATTCCCTGAGGACGGACAGGTTATTGTTACCAGGAAGCTGAGCAAAAGCCGCAGTATCAGCAAAGTAAACGGGGAAGCCTTTACAGCCTCAGACATAAGAAAGGTTTCCGGAATGCTTCTGGACATCCACGGACAGCATGAGCATCAGTCTCTTTTGTATCCGGAACGCCAGATGGAAATTCTGGACAAGTGGGGGGACATCGAAATTCGGGAATACAGGGAAGAAGTGAAAGGACTGTTCAGGGAATACAGCACTCTGAAAAAGGAGCTTCAGGCCTATGAGCTGGATGAAGAGCAGCGCAGGAGAGAAATCAATTTTCTGGAGTATGAAATTCAGGAGATAGAGGAGGCACAACTTCAGGAGGGAGAGGACCAGGAGCTGGAAGAAACCTACCGGAAGCTGCTGAACGGAAAGAAAATTACAGAAAGCCTGGGCAGTGTTTACCAGCTTACAGGCTATGAAGAGGGGATGGGCGCTCTTCTGGGAAGAGGGGTTCAGAGACTGGCCCAGATAGCAGGTTTTGATAAAAATCTGGAAAATCTTTACAGCTCTCTGTCAGATATTGACAGCCTGCTGAATGATTTTAACCGGGAATTGTCTTCTTATTTGGATGAATTTGTTTATTCGGAGGAAGAATTTCAGGAAATAGAAAAACGCTTGGATTTTATCAATCATTTAAAAGCGAAATATGGGCATACTATAGATGATATTCTGGATTATCAAAAGAAAAAACAAGAAGAACTGGATGGCCTTCTTCACTTTCAGGAGCGGAGAGAGAAGCTGGAATGCCGGTTAAAAGAAAAGGAAGAGCTGCTTTCTTCTGCCTGCCAAAGTCTGAGCCAGGCCAGAAAAAAATGGGCCTCCAAGCTGGAGAAAAAGGTGATTCAGGGCCTGGAAGATTTGAATTTTTTAAATGTGGATTTTTCCATTTCCTTTCAGGAGAGAGAAAACTTTACAGCTCAGGGAAAGGACAGCATATGCTTTCTGATTTCTACTAATCCCGGAGAACCGTTGCGGGAATTAGCCAAGGTAGTTTCCGGAGGAGAGCTTTCAAGAATCATGTTGGCCATCAAAACCATTCTGGCAGACCGGGACGATACGGAGACCTTGATTTTCGATGAAATTGATACGGGAATCAGTGGAAGAACTGCCCAGAAGGTAGCGGAAAAAATGAGAGTTATCGGGGAAAAGCACCAGGTTCTGTGCATTACTCATCTGCCTCAGATTGCAGCTATGGCAGACGCTCATTATCTGATTGAAAAAAATGTGGAAAACATGGAGACCAGCACCCAAATCAGGAAGCTGTCCCGGGAGAAATCTGTAGAGGAATTAGCCAGAATGTTGGGAGGAGCAAGGATTACCCAGGCTGTTCTGCAAAATGCCAAAGAGATGAAAGATTTGGCACGACAACAAAAAAATACAAGACTGAAATAGACAAATGTTCACATACTAAAAGGGTACACGGCAGTGTATCCTTTTTTCGTTCTATAGAAAATTTCTTTGAATTTCCTATAGAACAAAAAGCCCTCCGGGCAGGATCGCACGGAAACAAAAACACTGCCGGACGGGATGCACAAATAAAGAGAAAGGATGTGATTTTTTGTCTGAAAAACGTAATTATCGCCTCTTTCTTTTCGGATTTTTAGCAGTAGACTTCATTGGGTTAGGTATTCTTTCTATACAGGAAATACAGTCCAGGATTCCGGATACCGTATATGTTCGGACCGGTCAGCAGGAAGGGCTTACGGAAAGTCTGGATATTCCTCTGGTAACCTATCCGGAGTCTATCGATGTGTCTGAAAGAGGAAGCTACCAGATTCCCTGCTCCCTTCTGGGAATGATTCCATTAAAAGAGGTTCAGGTACAGACCGTGGAGGATAAATGGGTATCTGTCTGCGGAGCGTCAGTAGGGCTGTATATGGAAACCCAGGGAGTGTTGGTGGTGGATACGGGAGAAATCACGGATATGGAGGGATTGGTAGAGAACCCGGCAGAAAATATTGTTAAGCCTGGAGACTATATTCTGGAGGTGAACGGAACTCCCATTGGAGGGAAGAGGGAGCTGATTGAAAAAATTCAGACCAGCCAGGGGGAAGCTATGGAACTGCTGGTGAACCGGGAAGGCGAAGAAATTCCTCTTTCTCTGGAGCCGGTCATGACTCCGGAACAAGAGTATAAATTGGGTATCTGGGTAAGGGACAATACCCAGGGAATCGGGACTCTGACCTATGTAGACCAGGAGGGAAAATTTGGAGCACTTGGACACGGCATCAGTGATACAGATACAGGAGAGCTTTTAGATGTATCCCAGGGAGAACTGTATCAGGCGCAAATCCTGTCTGTGCTGAAAGGAAGTAAGGGAGTTCCGGGAGAACTTTCCGGTTATATTGAGTATGAAGAATCTAAAAAAATCGGAACTATTGAAAAAAACACAGCTCTCGGAATCTTCGGCCAATTATTTCCCACAGCTTCTCTGCCGGAGAAAAAGGTGGAAATCGGATACAAACAGGAGGTGAAAGAGGGAGAGGCACAATTGCTGACCCAGTTGGACGGGGAGGTAAAGGCATATGACATAGAAATTACAGAAATCAATCAGAATCAGGCGGACACCAACAAGGCTTTTGAAATCAGTGTCACAGACCCGGAGCTTTTGGCTAAAACAGGAGGGATTGTCCAGGGCATGAGCGGGAGTCCTATACTCCAGGGGGAAAAGCTGATAGGTGCGGTAACCCATGTATTTGTTCAGGATTCCTCCAAAGGATACGGCATTTTTATTGAAAATATGCTGTGGTAAGGCGGCGAATCAGCGTAGAAAAGTGGCGCATAATGTCGAAGAAATGCAAAAATTAACAGAATATATCATAAATTGTAGTATGATTTCGCTTGATTCTAAAAACAGCAGATAATATAATACTAATAGTCTTGGGAGGTGACGATTCTTCAGGGCGCCCGTCATTTCCTGAAGAATATGGCAACAAATATATGGAGGAGAAGAGATGGAGAAGTTAAATGTCGCTATAGCAGATGATAATGAGAAAATGTTGGATTTACTGGGAAATCTGATAAACGAGGACCAGGAGCTGGAATTAGTGGGACATGCCAATAATGGTGCCGAGATATACGATATTATTAAAGAAAAAGAGCCTGACGTGGTACTTCTGGATATTATCATGCCCAAGGTAGACGGTCTGACAGTGATGGAGCGAGTGGGAAAGGATACTAACCTGAAAAAACACCCTGCTTTTATTGTGGTCTCCGCAGTGGGACAGGAACAGATTACAGAGGACGCTTTCCAACTGGGGGCGAATTATTATATTCTCAAGCCTTTTGACAACAAAATGCTCCTTTCCAGAATCAAGCATATCCGACAGGAGAGAGACGGAAGGAAAAAGGACTTACGGAAAGTGAACGCTTATGAGAACAGCAGCAGCTATTACGAGAGAAACCTGGAGGCGGATGTGACCAATATCATCCATGAAATCGGTGTTCCCGCCCATATAAAAGGATACCAGTATTTAAGAGACGCTATCATTCTTTCTGTCAATGATATGGAAATGCTGAATTCCATAACGAAAATTTTATATCCTACCATTGCCAAAAAACATCAGACAACTCCCAGCCGGGTGGAGAGGGCTATCCGGCACGCCATAGAGGTGGCCTGGAGCAGAGGAAAGATGGACACCATAGATGAGCTGTTCGGCTATACGGTCAGCACAGGAAAGGGAAAACCTACCAATTCGGAGTTTATCGCATTGATTGCAGATAAAATCCGGTTAGAATATAAAAAATAACTTTTCTTTGCATAAAAAATGGGGTATAATACTGGTAGATTTAGTTCAGATACGGACAGTAATCAATATCTGGCAAGGAGGGTTTTTAAAGTGAAAAAGATTCTATTTGTAGCATCCGAGGCGGTGCCTTTTATTAAGACAGGAGGATTGGCGGACGTAGTAGGTGCGCTGCCCAAGTGCTTCGATAAAGAATACTATGATGTCAGGGTTATTATCCCTAAATATTTATGCATGAAGGAAGAGTACAAGAACCAGCTTCAGTATATCACCCATTTTTATATGGACATCGGATACCGCAGAGAATATGTGGGAATCATGATGATGGAGTACGAAGGCATAAAGTTTTATTTCATTGATAACGAGTATTATTTTTCCGGCTACCAGCCATACGGGGACATTCGGTTTGATATTGAGAAGTTCGCTTTCTTTTCTAAAGCTGCCCTCTCTATACTTCCGACTATTGAATTCCGCCCGGATTTGATTCACTGCCATGACTGGCAGACAGGTTTGATTCCTGTTTATCTGAAGGCTGGTTTCCAGGACAGCCCGTTCTATCAGGGAATTAAGACGGTTATGACCATACATAACTTGAAATTCCAGGGAACCTGGGACATTAAGACTATCCGAGAGCTGACAGGACTGCCGGCTTACTTCTTTACACCTGATAAGCTGGAGGCATACAAGGATGCCAATCTGCTGAAAGGCGGTCTGGTATATGCAGACGCCATTACCACAGTGAGCAATACCTATGCAGAAGAGATTAAGACAGAGTTTTACGGGGAGCATTTAGACGGTCTTATGCGGGCCCGTTCCCATGATTTGAGAGGTATTGTAAACGGTATTGATTATGATGAGTACAATCCGGAAACAGATAAGCTGATTGCTAAGAATTACAACGCAAAGAATTTCCGCAAGGAAAAGGTGAAAAACAAGACAGCATTACAGAGAGAACTGGGATTAAACGAGGACCCCAAGGCCATGATGATTGGTGTTGTTTCCAGACTTACAGACCAGAAGGGCTTTGACCTGGTTGCTTATGTGATGGACGAACTGTGCCAGGACAATATACAGCTTGTTGTACTGGGAACAGGAGAAGAGCGCTACGAAAATATGTTCCGCCATTTTGCATGGAAATATCAGGGGAAGGTATCTGCCAATATCTTCTACGATAACGGACTGTCCCACAGGATTTATGCTTCCTGTGATGCATTCCTGATGCCATCTCTCTTTGAGCCATGCGGACTGAGCCAGCTTATGAGCCTGCGCTACGGAACGCTTCCCATTGTAAGGGAGACCGGCGGACTGAAGGATACAGTAGAGCCATATAATGAATATGAAAATACAGGTACAGGATTCAGCTTCAGAAATTACAATGCACATGAGATGCTGGCAACTGTCCGTTACGCAGAGGGCGTTTACTATGATAAGAAGAGAGAGTGGAACAAGCTGGTTGACCGGGCTATGGCGAAAGATTTCTCCTGGTCTAACTCTGCAAGACAGTATGAAGAAATGTATAACTGGCTGATTGGATATTGATAAATAGAAAGCCTGGGAGCGGGGACGCTGCATAGAGAGTGCGGTGCCCCGCTTTCTTTTTATGATATAGGAAAGTTCTCACTTTCCTATATCATAAAAAGCGCTTTGCGCA
>CABSEJ010000023.1 GCA_902476765.1 uncultured Blautia sp. | reverse complement strand
TAGACTTTTGTAAAGAACATGGCCTGAACCACCGGGTATTGTGCCCCAATCTTGGAAATGACTATATATCTGCTCAGAAACAACTGAACGAAATTGTAGAATCTTTTGAGAAAGAGTACCAGGGACTAAAAAAAGGCATTTTTGTCTCCAGTGACACCAATGCCAATGTGCTTCTAAACATTCTGATAAAAAAATACGGCACACTTCCGGAGGACTACTTAATCGTAGGCTTCGACAACGCACCGATTTCAAGGGAAGCTGTCATTCCCATCTCTACTATTGGACAGCAAGTGGAAAAACAGGCCTTAGAGGCGGTAAGCCTCCTGGTAGACCAGATGAATGAACGAAAAAAACGGAATCCCGCTCCCCTAAAGGAACCTATCCATAAGGTCCTTACCCCTATTTTGTTTCGGAGAGAAACCACAGAAAGAACAGGCACTGGCTTTCCGAAGCAATAGAAAATAAAAGCCTGTTTATATTACCACATCTGCAGATATTCACTATATCTCCTGCAGATGTGGTAATTTTTTTCATTTCATAGGCAATATTATTTTCTATGCCTCCAACCGGTACACCTGGTCCGCAGCCTTTGCCACCTCTCTGGAATGGGTCACGATAATCACACAGCAGTCTTCCTTATGGGCCAGGTTCAGGAAAATTTTCATGATTTCCTCCTGGGTTTCCGGGTCCAGGTTTCCCGTAGGCTCATCGGCCACCAGAATTCCCGGCGCATAGGACAGGGCCCTGGCAATAGCCACCCTCTGCTGCTGACCTCCGGACAGCTTTAAAATCCGCCGGTTGGCCTCGTTCTCGCTTATATCCACCTTTTTCAGCAGCTCCATGGCATGGGCCTTTTTATTTTCATATTTACATCCGGAAATATCCATGGAAAGCAGTACGTTCTCCAAAGCCGTCAGCTTAGGCAGCAGGTTAAAGCTCTGGAAAATCACCCCTATGTCATGGCTTCTGTACTCATAGCGGTTCAGAGAGGTAATGTCCTGGCCGTTCAGAAGAATCTTCCCTTCTGTGGGAAGGGCCAGGCCGGAAATCAGGGACAACAAAGTTGTTTTCCCTGCTCCAGACTTCCCGGTTATGGCATAAAGCTTCCCTTTCTCAAAGCTGTAAGAAATGTCCTGAAGCACCACAGGGCCTTTTCTCTCATAAGAATATGAAACATGGTTTAACTCTAATACACTCATCAAAATCCTCCTAATCCCGATTGCTCAGTATCCGCAGCGGGTCATAGCGCATAATAAAGATAAGGGCCGTACAGCCGGACACAATAGTCAGTAAAATACCGATTCCGGCCATTTCCAGAATCACCTGGAAATCTGTGGCGGAGGAAATGCTGCTGATATAAGCAGAAGCCTCCTCAAACACCGGCATACTGCCGCCCTGAGGCTGTTCTCCCTCTCCTGTCGGCTGGCCCTCCTGGCTTCCTTCTTCCTGGCCGCCTCCTATGCCATCCGGCATTTCTCCTGGGTCAAAGCCTCCCATTTCCCGGCCAAAACGCTGATTCCGGCTGTCCTGGGAGGAGCTTTCTATCTGCTGCTCCAGCAGAGTATTTGTCACCGGCACAGAGGACACGGCTCCTGCCGCCGCCCCTATCAGAAGCCCTAAGAAAGTCACACAGAGAGATTCCAGCAGAAACTGCAGGGCAATCTTCCATTTCTTCATGCCTATAGCCGCCAGCACTCCAATCTCATACTTCCGCTCCCGAATAGCAAAAATGTGAAGAACAATCAAAATTGCGGCGCCGATAACCATAATCACCAGCAGGAAATAGCCTGCGTACTCGCTTAAATTTTCCAGAGGCTTCAGGCTCTCCTCATAAGAGGAAAGGTCGCTGGAGGATACGGTGTAATTCTCTGACAGTCCCATATCCTTTACCTCTTCCTGGAAGCTTTCATAGTCCTCCACGGAATCAAAGGCATAGCTGCCGTTTAACATGGACTGAAGGGCTGTGGTGGTGGTCTGCCCCGTCTCACTGTCTGTTTCCGTCACTGCGGCTTCCTCAGACTGGCTTAAAATTCCTTCCAGGGTCTGATAACTGGTATAAATCTGGTTAGAGCTGTCTGCCCCTGCCATAAAACCGCCCATCATGCCAAAGGCGGAATCTCCCTGGCTTTCCTTTTCATAAATGCCGCAGATAGTTAAAGTATAGGTTTCGCTTTCCTCATTGGGATTGGCAAGGGTAATGGTATCTCCCACAGCCAAATCATTGTAGGCAGCCAGCTCCGAATTGATGACACAGGTATTGTCTGCCGTACCCTCGGCAAACATTTCTCCCTCTGTAATGGCGCTGGCCCCGTCAATAAAATCTGTCATAGCAGCGTCAGAGCTGTATCCCGTCAGGGTAAAATCTCCCTGGGTACCCATACGGCCGCCGCCCATTCCCTGGCTGTCCTGGATTCCCGGCATCTCCATGCCCTGAGGCATCTGCATCTGGCCCTCCTGGCTGTTTTGACCGGATTCTTCCGTATCTTCCTGGCTGTCCTCCTGGATACCTGTCATGTCCAGAGGCTCCAGGGATTCTCCATTTAAAGAAGCGGAGGCTGTATAATAAAAGTCAGCCACACTTTCCGCCTCTGCATAGGTTTCCAATTCCTCTAAGGTTAAGTCCTGGCCGCCTTCCAGAGCTGCCTGTCTGTCCTCCATACTGTCCATTCCCTGCATCATGGCTTCTCTGTCCACGCTTATCTGAGCGGTGATTCTCAAATCCTCCATGGCTTCCCTGGCCGCATCATCTGAGGCTGCCTGAATGGACAGGGAGACACAGGCTGCGAAGGAAATAATAAATACAATAATTCCTATGAGAATATTTCTCCCCTTGGATTTTGAAACATTTCTCAGTGCATTTTTAAAAATATACATGGATTTCATCCTCTCTCCTGTTTTGAAGTTCTCCCGTAGTATAAACAGCCTACCTTAAATCAACTTAAAAACTTTTTAGGAGAGATGTGAAAATTCAGTGAAAAAATTAAGACTCTATTATTATGTCAAATAATGGTACATATTAAATAATTTTCGTGTATTTTAATGCAAATTTCATCGATAATTCTATTGATTTTTACACATAATATCACTATACTATATTTAGAATACAAAAGGAGGTTTGGCTATGTATCGGAAAATCATAAATTTTTTAGAAACCTGGAAACACAGTTCTTATCGTAAACCCCTTATTCTGCAAGGGGCAAGGCAGGTGGGTAAGACTTATTCTATCCTGGAATTTGGACGTACCAATTATGAAAATGTAGCCTACTTCAATTTTGAGACTAACCCAAAACTAAATAAAACCTTTGAAGAAAATATCAGCCCTGATTATCTGATACCGATTCTGTCCCATATTGCACAACAGACTATAGTCAGGGAAAAAACCCTGATAGTTTTTGACGAAGTACAGCTCTGTGAAAGGGCTTTGACAAGTCTTAAATATTTCTGTGAAGATGCACCAGAATACCATGTTATTGTAGCCGGCAGTCTTCTGGGTGTAGCAGTCAACAGGGCCAGCTTTTCCTTTCCTGTGGGAAAGGTAGATATAAAAACACTGTATCCTATGGATATGGAGGAATTTATGTTGGCCTGGGGCGAAGATACACTTGTAGAGCAAATCAAGAAATGCTTTAAGACAGATACCCCTTTGCCCTCTGCCCTCCATGACAGAGCAATGGAGCTTTACCGGCAGTATCTGGTCATCGGGGGGATGCCGGAATGTGTAATGCAGTTTGTGGAAACGAAAGATTATATCCTTGTGCGTCATACCCAGAATACTATTTTACAAAGCTATCTGAACGATATGAGCAAGTATAATACATTAAATGAAATCAAGAAAACAAGGCTTGTTTACGATAACATTACCGTTCAATTATCTAAGAAAAACACCCGTTTTCAATATAAACTGATAAAGAAAGGGGGGAGAGCCGCAGAATTTGAAAATTCCATTCAATGGCTCTGCCTGTCTGGTATTGTTTCCCAGGTTTACAAGACAGAGCAAATCAAGAAGCCTCTTGAAAACTACCGTGATATTGACGCTTTCAAAATCTATGTTTCAGACCTGGGACTTCTCTGTGCAAAAAAAGACTTGGCGGCAAACGATATTCTCTATATGGTAGAAGAAATAAATGATTTTAAAGGCGGTATGGCCGAAAACTATGTGAATGTCCAGCTCACGATTAACGGCTATCAAACCTACTACTGGGAATCTCCACGTGGGGCTGAAATCGATTTTATCATCCAGCGTGAAGGCAGACTCATTCCTATTGAAGTCAAATCTGCAGACAATACCAGAGCCAAAAGCTTAAAGGTCTATATAGAAACCTATAAGCCTGATTATGCTATCAAGCTTTCTGCAAAAAATTTCAGTTTTGAGGACGGCAAAAAAACAGTACCTCTCTATGCCGCCTTCTGTATCTGAAACCTTGCCCTTCAGAACAAGGCCGCACTTACTCTTATCTGAAGAGGATATGGGTGACCTTGTTCCGAAAGGCTAAAGTATCACATGGAAGGTCAGAGACTTTCCATCTTCTGAGGATACGGTAATTTTCCCTTTATGGGCCTCTGCTACGGCCTTAGCAATAGAAAGGCCTATTCCGTATCCTCCGGTTTCTGAATTTCTGGACTGGTCCATGCGGTAAAAACGGTCAAAAATATGGGAAAGCTGCTCCCGGTCCACAGACGTGGCGGTATTAAATACCCGTATGCTGATATTTTTTCCTTTCTTTTCCAAAGTAAAGGAAATGCGGCCATTTTCGTCAGAGTATTTCATAGCGTTATCCAATAAAACCGAAAGCATCCGTCCTATGGCCTTTGGCTCTCCGCAGCAGCTTACCATAGGCTCTATATGATACTGAAAGGTTTTATTTCCGGCTTTAGCCAAAGCCTGAAATGACTCCGCCATGTCCTGAGCCAGCTCTGAAATAGGAAATTCCACTTTCTGCATCTGACCCTGCCCCTCCTCCATTTTGGAAAGATAAATCAAGTCATTGGTCAGTTCCTTCAGCCGCCGGGTCTGCTTCTGAATATCCTGGAGCCATTCGTTTTCCCCCTCTTCCATTTCCATTACCGCCGCATCTGCGTCAATGATAGTAAGAGGGGTCTTGATTTCATGTCCCGCATCTGTAATAAACCGCTTCTGTTTTTCATAGCTTTCTGCAAAGGGCCTGACAATCCGTTTCGATACCAGTATCAAAAAGATACAGACTGCAAAAATCCCCAAAACTGCCACAAAAATGCTGGTCAGCAGAAAGCTTCGGAAGGTGGACAGACTTCTTTGACAGTCCAGAAAAATTATCAGTATGCTGCCTTTTCCTGTTACCTGCTTTTTGTAACGGTAATCCGCCGCAAATCCCTGGCTTTTGGGTTTCTCCAGCACTGTTTTCCCAAGCTCTCTGGCCGTATTCTCATCAATGGCCGCAATCTTCCCTGTATCCGTCTCCAAAACCCTGCCCTCTGTTGTCAGTTCTACAGAAAAATATCTGGATTCATAAGGAGCTTCCGGAGACATGTGAAATTCCTCCGCCTTAGGGGGCCTGGGCAGATTCTCCGGAAATCTTCCCTGATGCTCAGACAAAATATCCAGCACCGTATCTGCATCCCATAAAACCTGCCGGTAATTCATAACGTTGATTATGGTCAAGACAACAGCCAGCACCAGAAAAACCGCACCTGCCGCTGCTGCTGTAAATTTAATCCTCAGCTTTCTAATCATCCCTTGCCTCCAGATAATAGCCTGCATTTCTGCTGGCCTTTATCTGTATATCTGCCTTCAGCTTCACCAGCTTTTTCCTCAAATAAGAAATATAGACCCAGACCACATTAATTTCCGTCTTGCCCTCATATCCCCATATTTTTTCCAAAATCCGTTCTGTGGGAATCAGATTTCTGGGATTGCTCATTAAAAGCTCCATAACCTGAAACTCTTTATTAGTCAAACTAAAACAGCCCTCCGGTGAGGACAATTCATAGGTAGCCCGATTCAGGGTAACATTTCCCACTTTCAGCACAGAGTCCCCTGCTGCCTGGTTCCTGGTCATAGCCCGGATTCTGGCCAGCAGCTCCTTTGGGGCAAAGGGCTTCGTCAGGTAATCATTGGCTCCGCTGTCCAGCCCCTCCACCTTGTCATCCACTTCTGCCTTGGCCGTAAGAAGCAGTACCGGAAGCCTGCTGCCCTGTTCCCGTATTTTCCGCAACACCGTAAGCCCATCCATTCCAGGCATCATAATATCCAGTATCATGCCGTCGTAGTTCCCGGTTTCTAAATATTCCAGGGCGCTGATACCGTCATATACCTGGTCTGCGGAGTATCCGCTTTTTTCTAAAATAACTCCCAGGGCCTTTGCCAGGGATTTCTCATCTTCTGCTATCAGTAGTCTCATGGTCTGTTCCTTTCTTTTTTCTAATCTTGTCAGCCTCTGCTTCTTTTGCCTAATTCGTCAACTTATTGTTCCGTCCTGTAATAAGGCCCTTGCTTACATCCAGGTAATCATAGACAAACAGAAAATTCCCATGTAGTACAGACTCAGGGCTGTGTAATCTGCCGGTTTAGACAGCTTCCTGAAAAATCCTTTTCCTACCATCATATCCGACACTACAAACAATAAGGCCCCCACAGCAGTCCAAATATAAAAATTTCCGAGCTGAAAAGGCAGCATAACTGCAATAGCCGCCATTCCCATGAGGATAGCCGGATATAAAATCATAGCGTACAGCATGGGATTCTTTTGTCCTCCAAAAAGCTCTTTGCGAAACAGCCAAAGAGAAGCTCCCATAAAAAGCAGCCATATGAGCAGGCTTATCGGACTGTACACTCCTCTGGCCAGGAACCATCCCACAAGCAGCAAATGTCCCACACCGAAAACGCCCATTCCCACAAAAAAATTCAACTCTAAAAAGCCGTCAGCCAGAAGAAAAAGCACCAGAGCTGCCAATATCCATGTTTTTCCCATTCCTTCCCCGTCTCCTCTGGCCCAAAGCCCCAGGATTCCGGTGCAGACTACCATCCAGGTAGACAGGCATTTAGGAAGAATATTCCACCTTCCATATCCCCACTCCTTTATTTTAAAGTGCAGTATCATACCCACAGCGATTACCGGGATGACCAGCACCGCCCAAATCACATACAACATAAGCATTCCTCCATAAAAGCAGCCATGCACGATTTTCTGATAATTTATTGTACCATGCCCGCCTGTGATTTGCTACAGACTCTTTCCTTGATTTCCTATTGAGCCCCCTGCCAAGAATTGCCAAAACCCTGGCCTTTTACAGCCAGGACAGAACCCATGCCATACTGGTGGTTACAGCCGGGGACCAGAAAATTGACAACAGTAAATTTAAGCATTTTTTCGGCATGAAAGCCAGAATGCTGGCCAGAGAAGACGTGGAAGCCTTCACCGGCCACGGCGTAGGAGGCGTATGTCCCTTTGCTAATCCGGAGGGAGCCCAGGTTTATCTGGATATATCCATGAAACGCTTTCCCACCGTATTTCCAGCGGCAGAAAGCGATAATTCCGCTATCCAGCTTACCTGTTCCCAGCTGGAACAGCTCTCCCACTCCATAGACTGGATTGACGTGTGCAAACCTATACAGGAGCAGAAGGCCTAACACTTCCCCCACTATCCTTTGTCCTAAATGACCAGCGCCGGGCATTTTGAATATGCATATCAAATGGCAAAGCGATGCAACGAAAAGCGTGTTATGGCTGAAGCTGTTTCTATGGCTCGCTAAGACCTGATAATATGAAATAAAGTGCTCCCAAAGCGGTCAGGATTCCCAGGCAGAGAAAAGCTCCCAGCATAGAGGTTTTCTCTGCTATAAGCCCGGATATTGGGCTTAAAACCGTCATGACAATACTGTAAAACATGCTGCCCACGGACACCATAGTAGCCCGGAAACTGCTTTCAAAGGTTTTTTGATTTTCACTTTCCATTCGAAGAACCGTCACCTCTCCCAGGCAATGGGCGGCCCCTGCTGCCAGCACACATAGAATGAGGCTGTTTCCACCGCTTAAAGCCAGAAAAATCCCTCCTCCCAGACCGCCTATCATGCTGACTTTCTTCAGAGATAAGCCGGCTGTTTTCTCTGCCAGCAGGGCTCCGGCCATGGTACATAGAGAAATCATTAACAGAGGAATCCCCAGAAATTCCGGAGAGAGCCCTACTGCCACCAAATGTTCCTGCAGCATCATATAGACAATATAATCTCCGGATGAAATCAATGCCACAAGACTCATTCTCCCGGCCACGGTTTTATGATTCCGCAGCAGTTTCAGAGCCTGTAAAAAATGATTTCCGATTTCCCGGAATATCAGACCCAGACTATTGCTTCTTTTATCAGCCTTTCTCTTTATGTCAATCTCTGCTGCTTCTCTGGCATCAGTTCTAATCTCATGCCCTGTCACAGGCTTTATCCTTGCTTCTGTTAAGGTTGCTGCTGCAAAAAAACACAGCAACCCCCGAAACACTGCTAAAAGATAAGATTTTTCATAGCCCAGAGTTACTGTCACAAGGCTCATAAGACTAGTCACGGCAAACATTCCCTGGTAGATAAAATCCTGGCGGGAAGATACCTTCAAATACCTTTCCTGCTGTCCTACTTCCAGCAGGCTGTCATAAGTAAGAGCTTCCCTGGTGCCGGAAACCAGATTGTAGCTTATGGCATTTAGTCCCATAGAAACCAGTATGAGAAAAAAGCTTCCGGACACCAGCATACACAAAGCAGACACTGCGGACATAAGTCCTGCCGCCATAAGGGTACGCCTTCTTCCCAAAGTATCGGAAATCATTCCGCTGGGAATCTCAAAGCACATACTGACTCCGTGAAATACACCTTCTGCAATTCCTACCTGGGTCAAAGAGAAACCTCTATCCAGCAGAAAAAATACCCAGACAGCATCCACAATCTGCAGACCGCTGATAATCTCATAAAAATATAAACTGCGAATTTGTTTTTTGATATTCATAGCATTATCCTCTCTTGTTAAACATAGAATAATGCCCATTTTCAGATGGAAAGCCGCTCTTTCTAAAATCACATCATTCCATAGAAAAGAAACGTCTCCAAAGATTTATTTTAGATTTTCAGACCTGTTTTTACCTGAAAATGGGCGCACTTATAGCCTGAACACCAAAAAAGTTTCCTTTTTTTATCATCAGAAACGGTGTTTTCCAACCCATCTGTGCGCCCTCCTTTTCTCAAAACTGTGTACTCTCAGTGTACAAAGAATCAAACGCCGCTTGTACACTTGAGGTATAGAATATCATGTATGGGAATATTTGTAAAGTTTTTTCACTGTACCAAATCATAGCTTTCCCCAATCATCTGCCGAACCTTCTCTTCCGGTATACTGCCATCCAGAATAATGGAATTCCAGTGTTCTATGCCGCCGCTTCTTCCCGTGTTCTCATAGCTGCTCCGCCCCCTGTCTTACCGAATAAAGAAACTGCTTTCCTTTATTACGGGAATCTCTTTGGATTCTATTCTTTCAATCCAGATGAACCGTTGTTCATGGAGAAGAGAAACCAATTTTTCTATATCCTCTCTCCTGCCCTGTACTTCCATCTCTACATCTCCATCCCAGTTATTTTTTACCCAGCCTGTAAGGCCCAGCATCTGAGCTATATGCATGGAGCGGTAGCGAAATCCCACTCCCTGAACCCTGCCGGAAAATATAAAATGCTTCCTGATTTTTTCCATTTTTCCTCCCGCTTACCTCTGGAAATTTTTGCCCTGGGATTTCATAATCCGCAGAACATCTGCCTCATTTACCACATGGCTATTGGATTCCTCTTTTTGTATTGTAACACAAGTAATAAAATCCGTCACTTTTTATCAAAAAAAGAAATCGTGCCTCCCATTTTCACCCGGTGAGGAGCGCAAAAAACAGCCCCTGTTTCCGAGACTATTTTTATATTATTTCAGATACTTCTTATATACAACATGGCTTCTGCAATCCTGCGGGCCTTCGGAGACGGAAAAACACCTTTAATCGCTATTGCCATAGCAGCCTTTACCAACATTATTTTAGACTGCCTCTTTGTATTTGTATTTCATTGGGGTATCATAGGCGCAGCCATAGCCACAGTGGCAGCCCAGATGATTGCCTTTATCTACTGCCTATGCCGGCTGTTAAAATTACCTCTTAAACTGTCTCGTGAGGATTGGGAATTAGATTTCAGAATCATAAAAGCCTTATGTACCCTTGGTGCTTCCATGGCTTTGCAGCAGACGTTTATTGCTATAAGCGGAATGATACTGCAGACAGCAATCAATCTGCATGGTTTTATCTATGTGGCCGGATTTACTGCTACCAACAAATTATACGGGTTACTGGAAAGCTCTTCTATTGCTTTTGGCTACGCAGTAACCACTTATATGGCCCAAAATTATGGAGCCCAAAACTATCAACGGATACGCAAAGGCATGAAAAGTATTGTTCTCATTTCCTTTGCCTTAGCTATTCTTGTAGGTCTGATTACCACTATATTCGGAAAATTTCTGCTGGGACTTTTCATCTCCACAACAGCCGAAAACGCTTCGGCAGTTATGGATGTTGCCTACCATTATTTAAGTATTTTAAGCTTCACTCTGCCTGGCTTATACTTATTAAACGGATTTCGGAGTATCCTTCAGGGGCTGGGACAAGGGATTGCAGTAATGGTTTCCGGAATCATGGAATGTCTGGGTCGTATCAGTATAGCCTTGTTTCTGTCCAAAATATGGGAACAGCTCCTGTTTTTCGCCGAACCAGGCGCCTGGCTGACCGCAGATTTATATTTAATCCTTATATGTATCATAGTGATAAACAAAAAAACAAAGGCAAAGGCGTAAGCCCTATCAGGAATCCGCTTCCCTGAGCCTTTCTACCAAACTTTGCTTTTCCAAATTCTTAAAGCAGATATAAGGAATAACGATGGCAAAAACAAGGAGGATTGGCGTGCAGATGGCCAAAGGCAAAAGGGTGAAATGGAAGGTTGAGGTCCACTCCTCTGCCACCATCATTCTGACGCCTACGGCCACAGCCAGGGCGCCTAGTACATAGGAAGCCAGAAGGGTGCTGCCAGCGTAATACAAGCCTTCATCAATAAGCATACGCCGGAGCTGTCTTTTTGTCATTCCTATGCTTTGTATCATGGCAAATTCTTTTCTCCTGGACACAATAGCCGTTACCATGGAATTGATAAAATTCAGGATACCAACCAAAGCGATAATAAGGCTGATGGCAAACCCCATAACCGTATTGGCCCGTGTCTGTTCTTTATAATGCTCCACCAGGGTGGACTTGCAGGTGTAGTTCAGGCTTTTATCCTCTTTTTCCCGATAATTCTCCAGCATTTCCTCTGTCTGGGAATAACTGCTTTCCTCTACATTGAAAAACAATTTTCGCAGGGTATTCTCCGGATACATTTTACGGAAAGTTTCTGCCGGAAGGTAGAAAGAAAGGAAATTTTCTACATCGCTGTTCCTTCCTTCTGTAATAGTAGGTATTTCCTCTACAATTCCCATTACCTCATACTGTTTTTCTCCTAAGTCCACCACATCTCCTACAGAATAGGTAGGCTGTGTTTCCTCCTCACCTGCCTCTGTTCCGGAAGCAGCCCCCACAACAACATAATCCCCGGACAAGAATTTTTCTTTATCAAAATTTCCATCTACCATCCGGTTATCCCTTTCAAAGGTATCTAGTATAAGGCCGTCAATACCGTAAAGAACAGATGTACACCGGCCGCTTTCAATCATATCCTGATAGCTTTCCGCCAGCCCTGCATCTGTAGCCTCAATGTAAGCCAGTCTGTCCTCTGCATTATAATAGGCTTGAATATTTTTCAAAGCAGAGTCCCCAATTTCATGGGTAAATACCTGGGAATATAGATTTCCTTCTGCCTCCAGTCCCGGAAGCTGCCGGATATTCTCTACCAATTTAGGAGAAATCGTGGTGCCGTAAGGATTATAGATTCCAAATACCGAAGAAATAGAGCTGTCCTCCACCTCGTAATCACTGATTACCTTCTGGCTCATATATTTGTCTATGTCAAAGCTGGCGTTTTTTGCATAGATACAGGACAGCAGCACCAGCCCCAGGGTCAAAGAGCAGATAACCGTCACTGTCCGTTTCTTATTTCTCCCCAAGTTAGCCAGAGCCATTTTAGAAATCCTTGCACCCTCCGTGGTTTTCTTGGTTTTCCTTTTACCTGCAGTCTGAGCATCCGTATACCGCAAAGCCTCCATAGGAGAAACCTTTCCGGCGATTTTAGCCGGCTTTCTGCAAGAAACCAGCACTGTTATATAGGTAAACAGGGCAGAACCTATAAAAACATAGGGATTTACCGATATTTTTGCCTTCTCTATGGTTCCGCTAATCATAAAAGGAGTCAAAACAGCTCCCAGAAAATAGCCTGTCAAAAGTCCCAGCGGGATTCCTATGAGAGAAAGACGGTTGGCCTGACCGTAAAGGATTTTCTTTATCTGCTTTCTTGAAGCTCCAAGAGTTTTCAGTCTGCCGTAAAACCGAATATCACCGGCAACAGAAATCTGAAAAATATTGTAGATAATCAGATAACCGCTGGCAAACACCAGTACCATACAGATAGCCATGGGAATCACTTCACGGATAATATTCTGGTTCATGGTAGACTCATAGGCCATATTTACGAAAAGTGAAGCCTGGGTAAGACCGGTATCCGCTAATATCTGCTCTGCCTGCTGTTCCAGGTTTTTATGGCTGTAAAGATTCAGGTGGAGCATACCGGTTCCTAAAACCTGTCCCTTCTCCAACTGTTCCTCCTGCCGGATTCCTGCACACTCTTTTTTTACAAAAGCTTCTGATACCCACGCCATACTTGCCATGGCTGCGTCATTTCCCTCCCAATAGCCGGAAAGGATAAAATGACCCTCCGTATATTCCTGGCTGTTTAAGTCTCTGCGCCACTGCAGGGTAATTTCCTGGCCGACTTTATAGGGCAGTCCCAGCTTATCCAAGGTAATGGTATCCAGGGCAATTTCATTTTCCTGTTCCGGCATTTTTCCGGTTGTGGGATAAGAAAATGCAGATTTTGCGTAATTTTCATCTCCGTACCGGATTTCTACCTGCCGTCCGTTCAGCTCCTTATTCTCCCCAATGCCTATGACAATACTTTTTCCCCAATCCCTGACCGATTCATGGGCCACAATTTTCTCCATGTCTCCCTCTGTGAGAGACCCTGAGCTTAAATGGCTGTTATACCCGGCCTGCTGAAAATTCATGTCCTGCATATTTTTTACCATACTCTGAGACAGTACGAACAGGGAGGTAAACATCATGGCCGTAAGTATGATGGCAAAGACAGCCACCAGATTCCGATTCCGGTTAGCCCGAAAGCTCCGGCTGCTTAAAGTTTTTTGGATGGATTTCTGCTTTTTCATATTATCACCGCCTATTCTGCAATTTTTCCGTCTTCAATGTGAATGGTGCGATCCGCCTGAGCCGCAATTTCCGGGTTGTGAGTAATCATCACAATGGTCTGGCAGAACTTTTCGCTGGTGACCTTTAATAGATTTATAACCTCGTCACTGGTTTTGCTGTCCAGATTTCCCGTCGGCTCATCGGCCAGAATAATGGCTGGCTTAGACGCCAAGGCCCTGGCTATAGCTACCCTCTGCTGCTGACCTCCGGATAAAGTATTTGGCATATGGTAAAGCTTCTTTTCCAGACCCAGTAGAGAAATAATCTCCTTTATGAATTTCTTGTCCGGCTTTTTCCCATCAAGCTGGATGGGCATGACAATATTTTCGTATACGTTCAGAATAGGCACCAGATTATAATTTTGGAAAATAAATCCAATACGCTGGCGGCGGAAAACCGTCAGGTCATCCTCCTTTAACTTCCCAAGTTCGTAGTTTTCCACCCGAACAGTGCCGGATGTAGGGTTATCCAAACCTCCCAGCATATTCAAAAGAGTGGACTTTCCGGAGCCGGAGGTACCTATAATCGCTACAAATTCTCCCCGTTCAATGGAAAGGCTGACAGAATCTAAGGCCTTTACAAGGTTTGGCCCTTCGCCGTATTCTTTAGTTAAATTTTTGGTGACTAAAATACTCATTTTCCATGACCTCTCTTTGCTTTTCTAAATTTGCCTTCATTATATCCGGCTGCGAAAAAGATACAACGGAAACTGCGTAAACTAATATCCAGAGTGAAAAAACTAATACATCTGGCTAAAAAACAAACAAGGCCGCTGTATTTAAAGTGCAGCAGCAGATTTCATGCCTGCACACTTTAAATACAGCGGCCTTATGTTTTAAGGAAAAGGCAGCAAAATTTTCACTGCAAAGGTTCCCTCACCTTGTTGAAAACTACATTGCCCTCCATACTTTTCTACCGCATTTTTTATGTTTGGAATGCCGAACCCATGAAGGAAAGAATCCTCTTTATGGGTTTCCTGAATAGCGGAATGCTCTGGATTTGTATTATTTTCCACCACCATAACCAGCATATCCCGTATACGCTGGGCTCTCACCGAAACCAATCTCTGGTCTTTTGGCAATTTTTCACTGGCTTCAATGGCATTATCAATAGCATTTCCGAAAATAGTGCTGATGTCCAAAGGTTCCAAAAAATCTATTCCCTTAAAATCAGCCATAGCCGCAAAATCAATCTGTTTTTCTCTGGCTTTTGCCGCCTTATCCTTTATGATAATATCCAGAAAACCGTTTCCCGTATGGACATAATCCTCATAATCTGCAATCTGTGTCTGCAGCTTTTCTGTCATTTGCCGACCTTCCTCTGTGTTCTGCTTTCCTTCCAACACCAGCAAATGATTTTTCATATCATGATAGATGGACCGGACCCTTTCCTCGTCTTTGACACGCTCCTTATAATAATCCCTTTGGCTTTTGATTTCCTGCATACGGTAGGCGGCCGTGGTTGTGTCATAAATATAGGCTGCCAGATACATGGAACCAAAGCTGGAAAAAATAGAGGCTCCGCAGATAGGATACACAATGGCAGTATCCTCAGGCATAAAATAAATTATGGTAAAAATTGCCACAAAAGAAGCCAATACCAGCATATCAATAATCAGCCACATCTTGGTATCCAGGTGGGAGGTTATCTTCACCAGAAATTTCCGCAGGATAAGCCATGCTCCAATCCAGAAGAGCAGTCGCAGCAGCAGAGAAAAGGTATGGATAGCTGTACTGATAAGCATCAGTCTGGGAGAAGCCAATGTTTCCTCAAAACCAGCTCCTGTTACTGCCTTAAAAATACGTCCTCCCACATCCACCATTAAATAGTTAATAGCAATGAGCGCCGGGTAAAAAACCAGAAGCACAGATATCTTCTCCATAAACTTCCCTTTGTAAAACAAAAGTACATAGATAAAAAATACAATCATAGTACCCAACAGACTGGCCCCGTCATTAGAATATACAATGCAGTCCGCCAGGTATCCGCATACCAAAAAGGCCAGGATTTTTAGTACCAGGTTCTTTCGCAGGGGAAGAAAGGACTGAAGAATCAGGAAAAACACAAAGGCATAGCCCCAAGCCAAGAGAAAGGAAAGGAATTCAAAAAAGGTTGTCATAGGAAATTCCCCCAATAGGCGGTAAGCTTTTCCATAAATTCTTTCCGTTTAGGCTGGCTGATAGGAATGGTTTCACCGGTAATCAGCTCTATATCCAGCTTTTTAATTCCCTTTACATAAAACAGATTCACAATATAACTGGTATGGCAGCGCACAAAATCCTTGTCCTTTAATTCCTTTTCTATTTCCCTCATGCTTTTATAACAGATAATATTTTCCTGCTCTGTGTGAAACATCAGATTCCGGTTATAGGTCTCCACATAACGAATAGATTTCAGGTCAACCCTGTATTTTCCACTATCATTAGCTATCACCAGAAAAGGGCTGTCCTCCTTTTGCCTGCGGGCAATAAATTTATCCATTTCCGCTTTCAGCCGTACATACTTCATAGGCTTGATGATATAGCCGGAAGCCTGATATTTATACCCTTCCAAACCATACTGGGTAAGGGTAGTGAGAAATATAATTCCCACGTTTTCATCTCTCTGACGAATATGCCTGGCGGCATGGAGTCCATTTACCATTTTCATGCGTATATCAAGAAAAATCAAATCAATGGTAGGGTCATACTTTTCAATCAATTCCATACCGTCATAATAAGGGGTAATCTTGAAATCCCTGCCGGTTTCCCGGCTGTATCTGTCTAATAATTCCCTCAAATCATCCACAAAATCTTTTTCATCATCGCAAATTGCTATATGCAGCATACTGGTACCTCTTGTCTTATGATTTTGCTTTAGTAAAATCCAGAAATCATTATACCAAAATTTATCCCTTACCACAAATAGTTCTTTATATGATATGAATCAGGACTGATAAATTCAGCAATATCCGGTCCATGCTAAATTTATAATATTTGTTCCGTCATGATGATACTTCCTTTTATTTTCGTAAAGACCGCTCCCTATATTCCTGTTTCTTAGTCAGGCTCATATATCCTGGACGTATAATTTTATTGGCTGATACCAGTTCTTCAATCCTGTGCGCACACCAGCCGGCAATCCTGGCCACGGCAAACAAAGGTGTAAATAACTCTGTGGGAATACCCAGCATATCATAAACAAAACCGCTGTAAAAATCCACATTAGGGCTGACACCTTTAAATATTTTCCGTTCTTTTGCAATCAATTCAGAGGCCGCTTTTTCAATATTATTATAAAGGGCCAAATCCTTTTCCCTTCCCTTGGCCTTTGCTAATTTTTCTACAAATCCTTTGAAAATAACCTCTCTTGGGTCAGACAAGGAATAGACTGCATGACCCATTCCATAAATCAATCCTTTGCCGTCAAAGGCTTCTTTGTCCAGAATTTTTTTCAGATAACAGGAAATTTCTTCCTCATCCTCATAATCCCCAACATGTTCCTTGATATCTTCCATCATCTGCATTACCATAATATTTGCTCCGCCGTGACGTTTTCCTTTAAGGGAGCAAAGGGCGGCGGCAATAGAAGAATAGGTATCTGATCCTGAAGATGTTACGACTCTCGTGGTAAAGGTAGAATTATTTCCGCCGCCGTGTTCTGCATGAAGAAGCAGCGCCACATCCAGAACTCTTGCTTCCAGCTCCGTATACTGCATATCCGGCCGAAGCATCCGTAAAAAATTTTCAGCAATACAATACACTTCTCGTCATCGAATTCATGACATCCACACTGGGGGCTTTCATGATAACGTCTCTGGTAAAGTTTGTTGGCATAAATCTGTTTTCAGACAGCATTTCGCAAAAATCCTGTAATTCGTTTTCTTTAGGCAATTCCCCAAACAACAGCAAATATGCTGTTTCTTCAAAAAGGAACCTTTGATTATTGCTTCCCTTTATTAAATCCTTTACATCGTATCCCCGATACAAAAGCTGTCCTTCACATGGCGTTTTTTCTCCGTCTATATAGTCAAAAGCTTTTATTTCCGATATATTGGTCAATCCGGCCAGAACACCTTTCCCATTTTCATCACGAAGTCCGGCTTTAACTCCCAATTCCTGAAACAATCCAGGGCTGATGCTATCATTTTTCTCACAAAGTTCCTTCTTTTCCGCTAAATAGTTTTCTAAAATTTTATTTTTCTGCATTAGCATTTAACCTCCTCATCAAAATTTGGGATTAGTCTCAAAAAACTAATATTGTTAGTAAAATATCTAAAAAAATACAGTTTTATCGGCTATAGCCACTAATGGGTTTAGCCTCAAAGCAGGACTGCCTGGAAGCCAATGAGGCGTCAAGCAGCCTGAAAACTGCAGTTACTGCAGGCAGATGGAACATCGTTATCTTAATTTATTACATCTTCAACAATCCGTCTCTGAATCCTCAAAAACTCCTCTGCATCTTCTGGTCCCAATTTTTCTAACATCTGTGCTACTGTACGGATAATTTCAACACGCTGCTGTTCTATGATTTCCCATCCTTTTTCTGTAAGGGAAACAAGAATTTGCCGGTTATCTTCAGGGTCATTCTTTCGTATTATCCATTTCTTATCCTCCATCTGGTTTAAAATAACAGCAATTCGGGCTGTACTTACCACCATTTCCCTGCTTAGTACCTTAGGATATACAGAATTATGATGTGTTGCCAGATAATTCAATACAAATAACTCACCTTTTACTATTTTTGAGATTTGCTGGTTCGCAGGAACTTTAAGCTGTTCAGCACGAATCATCAAAAACTCCTCCGCCATTTTTTTATAGTCCATCCTATACTCCTTTATTCGCTAACAATATTAGCAATTGTAGCATACCATTTTTTCCTGTCAAGAAAATATACCTTCTCAGCAGCTTTCAATAAATCACTTATGGCTATGGTATTGCAGGTCTCTGCCTGGGATACTGGCACCTGATGAGAAAAGATATTTTTGGATAGTTCTCTTTCTTCTCATCCTCTGGGCCTGTAAATCAAATCCGTGATGCCATTATAAGTTTTCATATCCGCCAGCCTTAGCTTTTTCTCTTCCTTCAGGGAAGGAAAAAGTCTTACGCCTCCCCCTAAAATGGTCGGTATCACAGAGAGATAATACATATCAATACAGTCTTTTTCTATAAGCTGGCGGACAAGCTCAGCCCCTCCGCAGACCCATATCTTTCTTCCCGGCTTCTTTTTCAGTCTTTCCACTAAGTCTCCAGGTGCTTCCTTTGTAAAAATAATATTCTCCTGAGAGGGAATCTTTCTGTGGGTAAATACATAAGTTTTCATTCCCTCATACACCCATTGAGTTGGGGAAAGTTCTGTGACCACCTGCTGATATGTGGTATAACCCATAAGAACAGTATCTACCTCTTTGATGAATTCAGAATACACATCCTGGTTTTCCTCATCCTGTCCCTGGCCCTCCAGCCATCCCACGCCGCCCTCTTTGTCTGCAATATACCCATCCAGACTAATCATTTGACACCGCACAGCAAATCTCAGCAAAACCGGGTATTTATCCACTCCTGCCGTCTACTTGGTCGTGTTCCGCATATATACTGCACATAGAGTCCGTAATTTTATAAGCTTTTTTTTAGTTCTTTTAACAATGCTGTCTTCAACTCTTCTAACTCATTCTCTGAAGGACGATTCTCGTCGCTATACATCTTTTCCCTGGGATACCACCAAACCGGACCCTTTCCCTGATTTCCGTAATCTTCCAAATCGCCGCTGAATCGTGGAAACAGATGCCAGTGAAGGTGAGTATCTCCATTCCCTAATAATTCATAATTCATTTTCTCAGCGCCAAAAGCTCTGGCCACAGCCTCTGAAACCAAAGACATTTCTTCCAGAAAACGAAGCTTTTCCTTTTCCTCCAAATGAAATAACTCTACTTTATGCTTTTTGCAGAGAAATAGCGTATATCCTTTAAAATGTTGATAATCTCCTATGACGACATAGCCGGTTTCTAATTCCTTCACAAAATAAGGATTGGTTCCTTCTTTAATGCTTTTAATCCTGTCACATATCAGGCACATAGTCTGCCTCCTCCTTAATCATACTATTCTCCTATTTTAGCATATCTACTGTCCTTTTACCATCTCTGAATAAAGCTGGAACCTGGCTGCAAACATGGTCATTTAACCAGTTGCCGCAGAAAAGGCTTAGATTAGCAGCCTTATCTTAAAGGAGCTGCAGCGGCCAACAGCAGATGTCGGCCACTGCAGCTCCTCTCCGGCTTATTATTTCAAGACCACATAAGTTGTAGGAAGAATGGTATCCCCTCTGTAAGGAAGCAAATATTTTTGTTCCAATAGCCTGGCCACAGGAGTGGATATGGCGTCTTTAAGTACTCTCAGATATGCCATATCTTTCGTATATTTCTTCAGGTGAAGAGGACAATGATTTTTCAATATCTCTTGTACAGTATCTATTAAAAGTTCTCCTTCCTTAGCAATTTCAACAGCCCCGTCACTCAGTATTTCTTTCAGCATATGGTACTGTTCTTGAGTGAAGACAGGCACATTTACCGTCAGTCCGTTTTTGCCCTGAAGGACATAGCCTTTTCTCACCATATCAGCCGCTGCTGCCATATCATTCTCACTGAATTGCTCTGTATTTCCTTTTGCAATATCTAAAAACACATGGGTTACATTCTCTCTGTGAAAGAAATAAGGATGTACCATTTCACCATTGATAGGAAAGTCCATAAACTGTATATAGTCTCCTCTGTTATTCGTTACACCGGATATACCGAAATCCAGCTGGGAAGTCCATGAACAGTCCTGGTCTTTTTCTTCTCCCCAAAGGAAACATTCTCTCCCGAACTGGTCCTTTGGATATACTATCTTGCGCTTATTCTGAAGGATTTCAACAACTGCCTCATATAATAGAAAACTTACCATTTGCCAGGCAAAGCCGTTGTTATTCATATGATTTCCAACAAATCCTACAGCCCTTATCTGACTTTCCCGATTTTTTATTGTTTCAACTAAAAGCGTTGCTATACGGTCCTTAACATGGGCAGTTTTCATCCACACTTCTCTGGAAAAATCCTTTGTAAAAATAAACAGATTCGTATAATACCTATTGCCTTCCTTTTTCAGTAATCCATAATCATATAATTCCTTCAGCTTGTCTTCCATATAGGGAAGGGCCACACCGATTTCTAAGCTAATCTGTGTTGGCGTAAGCTTATCATTATAACAGGCAAACAAAATATTCTGGGAAATCTTACTTTCGCACAATCGTCCATAAGGATTTTCTCCCTTTCCCCAAAACAACAAGGACAGGCTTTTAGGATTATAACTTTGCTCTCCATAATTTCTTTCCATAACCATACCCTCTTTCAATAATTGTCGTGATTTAAATAACAGATACTTCACCATACTTTCGCTGATTGACAAAATTTGGGCTATTTCTGAGCAGGATTTATTCTCGATATAATAGAGAATAACCGCCCTGCGGTACTTTTGGGCCAGCAAGGTCAATTCACGGCGCAGTAAAAAAATATCCCCTTTCTCCTCTTCTATAGATTCTTCCGCAAGTAAATCCTCACTTAAAGGACATATTTTGTTTTTCACCTTATTCTTACACCATTGCTTATATACATTGCCTGCAACAGCCCACATAAAGCTGTAAAAAGCTTCCTCATTTCTCAGGTTATCCACAGATTTATATATTTCTACTATGATGTCCTGAGCCAAGTCTTCTGCTTCAAAAGAAGACGCTGTGCGGACCCTGCAGTAAGATAAAAGGGCCTTTGCGGTTTCTGTTATTCGAGTGTCAAGCTCCTGCTTTTTCAAGGAAATACCTCCTTTTTTCGTTTTCATCACCGGTGATTTCACTTATATAGTGGAAAAAATAAGGTGTGGTTAAACTTTGGTGGAAAATTAAATTCAGCAATACTTTTCTTGTATTTTTAACCCTATTCCAGAAAATAAACGAATTGAAAATATAAAGAGAAATGGTGTGCATAGAAAAATACCTACGCTTCAAAGAGAAATGTAGGTATTATCCACCACTTAATTTTAGATATTTCACCTGTCTACTTGACAAGGGTCATATCAA
This sequence comes from uncultured Blautia sp., assembly GCA_902476765.1. Lineage (GTDB taxonomy): Bacteria > Bacillota > Clostridia > Lachnospirales > Lachnospiraceae > Blautia. Next base: position 6,686 of record CABSEJ010000023.1, on the reverse strand, counting down.
CTGCATATTTATCTTATAAGGCGGTTCCTTAATTATTTTTTTATGACCTTACGCAAAAGCTCCAATAACCACTTTCCTATCGCACCAATCGAACCAGACAGTGCTTCCAGAGGCTTATTCCACAGAAATGATGAAGTTATTTTCCGTTATACAGATATTCCAGCAGCTCTTCTCTTCCCATCTGCCCTATTCCAAGATAATCCAGATTATATTTTGATTTTTCAAAGTAATTGGTCTCATGCATAGCCCCGCCAAGGACAATCATGGAATCGATGATTGGGGTAGGAACACCAAATTTCACACCCAGGTCATGGTATATCTTGCAGCCCACCGGAATATCTTCCGTAATATATCTGTGGTCAATACTGTCGGGGCCCACATTCCCTTCATCACAGGGCTGATTCAGCGGAAAGACCACATTATCTTTGCCCTCTTCATCTGTCCCCATGTACTCCTGTGTCAGGATGCTCCGTCTGGAGAAAAAGGATTCATATATAATTTAACATATTTGACTATTTCTGTCAAAACTGAAAGAAGGTATCGCTTAATCGCAGAAGTTTGACAGTTGAAGGATAAAAATCTCTGCGACCCGGCAAATATTCTTAATAAAATCCGGTCTCTAGGGAACCGCTACAATATTTTCATATTTCCGATAGCTTTCATCCGGGTATTTATCCGTAAGAATAATCCCATCCGAAAACTCTCCAAAGGTCACCGGACTGGTGTGATAAAATTTGCTGCTGTCACAAAGGATGTAAGCCTGCTGCGTGTGGGCCAGGGCGCAGCTTTTTACCATAGCCTCGTTAATATCCGGGGTGGAAAATCCTGCCGAAGGGCTGACTCCGTTGGTTCCCCAGAATCCCTTGGTAAAATTAAATTTTTTCAGGTTTACATAGGCCTCGTTTCCCACTATGGCCTCTGTAGCCGCTTTCACCTCTCCGCCGATTAGAATCACCCTGAATCCATTTTCCGCCAGGCGAAGGGCATGGGACACGGCATTGGTTACAAATGCAGCGGAGCGCTCTGTAAGATAAGGAATCATAGCCCCTGTGGTAGTGCCTGCATCCAGATACACAAAGTCTTCCGGCTCTATAAGAGAAGCCGCATATCTGCCAATCCTATTTTTTTCTTCTCTGTACAGCTCCTGTCTCTGGGACACCTGCTCCTCTCTGAGCATAATCCTTCCTTCCTGCTTCACCGCACCGCCGAAGACCTTAGTCAAAGCTCCCATCTTGTCCAGTGCGTTCAAATCTCTTCGAATAGTTGATTCTGATGTATGAAAATATTCTTTCAGCTCCTGAAGGGTAACGCTTCCCTTTTGGTCCAGAAGCTTCAGGATTTCTTCCTGTCTTTGTTCTGTCAGCATATGATATACCCCCTGAAAATACGGTTCTTTCTTCTGTCTTCTCTTATTCTACACAACTTTCTTTTCAGGGGCAACCACTTTCCCAGATTTCCTAAGGCCAGTACACTAGTGCCATCCACTTTAAATGCCTTACCGTTTCACTGAGAATGCTTTTTTGAGAGTGCAGTTGTAAAAACGCAGGCGTAGCGGGCTACGCTGAGGCTTTTACAACTGTGCTATCGGAAAAGCAGGCCAGTGAAACGTGAGGATATTTAAAGTGAATGGCACTAAGCCTCTGCCTTTTTCTTGAATACTCCCAGAAGCACTGCTCCGATAACTGTTCCCAAAATCAGGGATACCAGGTACATGAGAGGATTCTCCACTACCGGGAATACGAAGATTCCGCCGTGAGGCGCCATAAGGGTACAGCCAAAGGCCATGGATAAAGCGCCGGAAACTGCTGAGCCGATAATACAGGAAGGCAGTACGTGAAGAGGGTCTGAAGCGGCAAAGGGAATGGCTCCTTCTGTAATAAAGGCCAGACCCATAATAAAGTTTACAGGACCGGATTCTCTCTCCTCTTTGGTAAACTTATCTTTAAAGAGCAGGGTTGCCAGGGCAATGGCGCAGGGAGGAACCATACCGCCAATCATAACTGCCGCCATAATATCATAGTTTCCTGCTGCAATAGAGGCTGTACCGAATACATAAGCCGCTTTATTGAAGGGGCCGCCCATATCAATGGACATCATGCCGGCCACAATAATTCCCAGAAGAATCTTGCTGCCTCCGCCCATATTGGTCAGTCCGGTATTTAAGGCAGTGTTCAGGGCACCGATTGGAGGCTCCACCAGGAAATTCATAATCAGTCCCATAAACAAAATGCCAAACAAAGGATATAAAAGCACCGGAGCAATCTTTTCAATGGAAGCCGGAAGCTTGTCAAAAAGCTTTCTCAAAAGGACAATGAGGTAACCTGCGATAAAGCCTGCTGCCAGGGCGCCCAGAAAGCCTGATTTTCCATTGGCAGCAATCATTCCTCCGACGAAGCCTACAGCCAGTCCTGGGCGGTCACCGATACTCATGGCAATAAAGCCTGCCAGTACAGGGAGCATAAATCCGAAAGCCACGTCGCCGATTCCTTTCAGCTGGGCCGCAAAAGGTGTAATCGTACCAAAGTTTGCTCTTGCCTCCTGGGAAAGGGTGTTCATATCCACAGAAAGACCGTCAATCAGAAAGGCCAGGGCAATTAAAATTCCTCCGCCCACAACAAAGGGAAGCATATGAGAAACACCGTTCATAAGCTGGGTGTATACCTTGTGTCCTGCCCCTCCTGAAGAACCGGATTTCTTCTCAGTCTTAGGACTGCCGGAATGATAAACCGGCGCATCCTGTTTCATGGCTCGCTCAATCAACTGGTCTCCTTTGCTGATTCCGTCAGAAACCGGACATTCTATCAGATGCTTACCGTCAAATCTCTCCATAGGCACATTTGCATCTGCCGCAATGATTACGCAGTCTGCCTCCTGGATTTCCTTATCTGTCAGCACATTTTTGGCGCCCCCTGAGCCTCTGGTCTCTACCTTAATCAGACAGCCCATTTTCCTGGCAGCCTTTTCCAGCCCCTCTGCGGCCATATAAGTATGGGCAATGCCTGTAGGGCAGGAGGTTACGGCAACAATCCGGCAGACCTTCTCTGAAGTTACCTCTAATGACTGAGAGGACAGCTTCTCATCCAGGTCCGGTTTCTCCTGGTCCGCCTGGTCGATAATTTCAAGAAACTCTTCTACAGTGACCGCATTCTGAAGATTTTTTACAAAATCCTCATCCATAAGAAGGGTGGACAGCTTACTGAGCACATCTAAGTGAACATTATCCTTGGTATTCGGCGCAGCAATAAGAAAAATCAGATGGACCGGTTCTCCGTCAAGAGAATCAAAATCCACCCCATCCTTCACCACCATAGCGGCCAGTCCCGGACGAATGACACAGTCTCCTTTTCCATGGGGAATGGCAATTCCCTCTCCCACACCTGTGGTACTTTCCTCTTCTCTTGCATATACCTGCTGACGGTAAGCCTCTTTATCACGGATTTTTCCGCTTTTTACCATCAGTTCTATCATCTGGTCCAGAACCTCTTTTTTCGTTGCCGGAGCCCCGGTCAAAGAAATGCTTCTGGAATCTAACAGCTCTACGATTCTCATAATTTTCTCCTTTCTGCTGTATGTCAGACAGTTCCCTTATCCTCTTGTACCTGCCTGTATACCTTTTCTATTTCCTCTTTTTCTGCCAGATTTTCCGAAAAGGCACTGGCGCTTCCTGCCGATATGCCCATACAGAAGGCATAATCATAATCCTTTTTTGTCAGCCATCCTGCCAGGAAACCTGCTACCATAGAGTCCCCGGCTCCTACAGCGTTCACCAGTTTCCCCCTGGGGGCAGCCAGCATATGCACCTGTCCCGTCTCATCAAGAAGCACCGCTCCCTGTCCGGCCATGGAAACCAGCACGTTTCTGGCGCCTTTTTCCTGCAGCTTTCTTCCATAGGGGATTACGTCTTCTCTGGTCTCCAGTTTTACCTGGAAGATTTCTCCCAGCTCATGATTGTTGGGCTTAATCAGGAAAGGCCTGTATTCCAGCACATTCAGGAGAAGTTCTCCTGTGGCGTCTACAACAAACAGAATACCTTTTCCTTTCAGCCCTTCTAAAATGTCCCGGTATATGGAATCCGGCATAGACTTCGGAATACTTCCGGCCAATACCAGAACATCTCCTTCCTGGAGCTTTTCCAGTTTTTCCATAAGCTGCCGGATTTCTTCCCGGGTGATATCCGGTCCCTGTCCGTTAATCTCTGTCCCGTCAAAATCCTTCATTTTCACATTGATTCTGGAACAGCCCTTTTTAAGAGAGATAAAATCCGCCGCAAGGCCCATTTCCTCCACCCTTCTGATAATTTCTTCTCCGGTAAATCCTGCGGAAAATCCCAGGGCCGTATTGGGAATCCCCAGATTTTTCAACACTGTGGAAACATTGATGCCCTTTCCTCCCGGAAGCATCTGCTCCTTTACTGTCCGGTTGGTCTTTCCAATCTGAAACCCATCCACGGAAACGATATAATCCAGAGAAGGATTAAAAGTAACTGTGTAAACCATCTTTCTTCCTCCTTTATGTCTTTATTATACACCAAACTCATTCAATTTCAATCATATTATTTCACAATATTTCTCTTGTATTTTTAGTAATCATTCACAATCACTCATTATTTCAGTCACGCTCATTCATTTTACAGCAAAAATATGGAGCCGCAGTTCTTCCATGTACAGAATCAAACCACAGCTCCACCTTTTCATAAATTTTCCTTTGTCTCCAGTTCTCCCAGACCGCTTTCAATAGCCGCTGCAGCGGCGGCTAAGGCTTCTTTTTCATCCAATGCTATTCAAACTTTTTTTCCACAACTCCATCTTTTAATATATCTAATGCGAATACTGTCAAATATTACTTTACTTAACCAAAATCCAATCTCCAACCCATTTTTCCTGCGTAAAATTATAAAGGCGTTTATACACTTTACCGTCTATTACTTTATATACATACTCTATATAGTCTGCTCGCATAGTTGAATTTTCGTTAGTATAAGCTCCTAATGACCCACTAACAGTTTCTGCAGCCATAACAGTACTTCCAGAGCCACAGAAAAGTGATAAAATCAAACCTATCATCATTACCTTTTTCTTCATATTATTATACCTCTTTATTCAATATCATTAATTATCTTTATATTCTTAAATGAATCTGGCACTTCGTCTACAACTCCAACATCTTGACCATCAACAATAATATGATATCCCTGCTGATTATGAATAATATACAATTCATTTTGCTTAATTGAAAACGTCCCCCCTGGCATTTCTTTACTTATCGGCTCAAAAACAAGAAATGAACTTATTATCGTAAATATAGTAAGTAGTATGATAAAAACACTTCGTTTATTGGCCCGATGTTCGCAAATAGAATATATACGGTACTTTAAAAAACTTTCATTACTACTGATTCCTATTCCGTATCTTATCTTTTGTTTAAATTTTGCTGCTTCTACCAACGTATTCGCATAATTAATCTTTTCTTCTTCATTGCTTTTCTCTGTAATTTCGAAATCGTTTCTCAGCTCAAGCATGTTATACATATATTTCCGTATAACATAAGCAAAAGGATTCCACCAATACAAAGTAACAACTCCTTCAAAAAACACTTTAAGCCATAAGTCATGATTCTTATAATGTTGCAACTCATGCTGAATCACATAAGAAATATCATATGGGACCTTCTCCGGAAGTATTATTTTTGTATGCTGTATCCCAACTATGAATGGTTCATAAACCATTTTATTTTTTAAGATTGGAATTTTCTTTCCATTATCTAATGTTATCGTTTTTACATATTCGGAATCCCTCATTAATCTGCAGAACTGGCAATATAAAATAATTTTATAACAGCCTATTAAAATTGCTCCGATTAATGTTATAACAATAAAAGCATCAAAAATACTAACGTTTCTCCAGAAATCTTTTCTGATAAAGCCACATACCTCAAAATATATATTAGGTATATACACAGAATAAGTAAACGGATATTCAAATGGCAATACCAATCTTATGTTAAGGGCTCCAAAGCAAGCTATTAGACATAATACTTCAAATTTAGAAAATAACCTTTTTTTGCTTTTCATATATACTACAGAGCATATAGAAATAATGAGACATACCATTAAGGATGTCAAAAAGGTTGCATATGAAAACCGTATACTCATTTTTTTTCAATCTCTTCTTTTTTCTTTATTAAATAGTCCTCAAGTTCATCGATAATCTCCTTAGCGTCCTCCGAACCATTAAGTAAAGCCCCTACGATATTTTTACAAAATCTATTCCTATTCTCTACCATAGGAAATGTTTCTTTAAGTTCGTCCATCAAATAGTCTTCAGATTTCAGAACTGGTTTATATCTTCTTGCAAGAACCTTACCGCTCTGAACAATATCTGCCACTTCTACAATTCCCTCTTTCTGAAGCTTATTTATAAGTCTTTGGACAGTAGGTATCGTTAAGCTCTTATCCATCTCAACAATTTCTGATACTAATAATGGATTTCTTTCCCATAAAATATTTAATATTTTAAATTCATTTTTTCCAATATATTTTCTCATATATAACCACCTTTCATTCATATAATATTATATAATTATATTTAAGTATCTTCAATATATTTAATATCTTTTTTCACATCTAACAATTATTTCTACCAAATTACCTTACCTTCAGTGTACAAGGGGCCAAACGGTCGGAACGG
>CABSEJ010000022.1 GCA_902476765.1 uncultured Blautia sp. | reverse complement strand
GCACGGTGGTGTGAGAGGACGGCTAATCAACTAATGGTTAGCCTCCTACTCGATTAGATTAAAAGAGGGGAATTGACTTGGCGAAAAGGAATAGGAAGGAAGAGATGGGGCATATTGATATGTATTAAAATTTAACTTGCATATAAAAAGAGACGTGCTATAATAGACCTTGCACTTTAATAAAAACTTTATACATATTTTGTTTTTTTAATGTAATTTTAAGAGACAGTTACAGTGGAGGACATATGAAAATTATAATTATCGGGTGCGGAAAGGTCGGAAGCACTCTGGCGGAAGAGCTAAGTAATGAAGACCATGAGCTGGTGGTAATTGATAAAAATCCCCAGAAGGTTCAACAGATTACCGAAGCTCTGGATATTATGGGAATGAATGGTAATGGTTCCAGTATTCAGGTGCTGTCGGCGGCAGGAGTGGAAACTGCAGATATTTTGATTTCTGTTACCGGCTCGGATGAGCTGAATCTTTTATGTTGCCTGATTGCCAAAAAAGTAAGCAAGTGTCATACTATAGCCCGTGTAAGAAACCCAGTGTATCATAAGGAACTTCATTTTATCAAAAAAAGCTTGGGAATTTCCATGATTATTAACCCTGAATATGCAGCTGCAATAGAAATTTCCAGATTGCTTCGTTTTCCTTCTGCTATTAAGTTGGACACATTTTCTAAGGGAAGAGTAGAGCTTTTAAAATTCAAGCTGCTGCCGGAATTTGGCTTGGATGGCATGACTGTAGCGGAGATTGTAGAACGTCTCAGATGCGACATACTGGTGTGTGGTGTGGAGCGGGAGGAGGGAGTATTTATTCCTTCCGGAAATTTTGTCTTGAAAAATCAGGACTTGGTTTCTATCATCGCTTCACCTAAAAATTCAGCTATGTTTTTCAAAAAAATAGGTGTATATACACATCAGGTGAAAAATGCTCTAATTGTAGGCGGCGGAACCCTTGGCTATTATTTAGCCACACTGCTGTCTGATATGAAAATGAAAATCAGTCTGATAGAAGCTAGACGGGAGCGATGTGAAGAATTAAGTGAGCTGCTGCAGGAAGCTACTATTATCTGTGGAGATGGTACAGATAAAAAACTTCTCCTGGAAGAAGGATTGGTTCAGACAGAGGCTTTTATCACACTTACAAATTTAGACGAGGAAAATATTCTTCTCAGCCTTTTTGCAAAGAAAATTTCATCTGCAAAACTTGTGACTAAAGTAAACCGTCTTGCTTTTGACGATATTGTAGAAGGATTGGATTTGGGCAGTGTGATTTATCCCAAGTATATTACAGCAGATTATATCCTTCAGTATGTGCGGGCCATGGGAAATTCTCTGAGCAGTAGTAACGTAGAAACTCTCTATCAAATTTTAGACGGCCAGGCTGAGGCCCTGGAATTTGCAGTAAAAGAAGCATCGGAGGTAACAGGAGTGCCTTTGGCTCAATTAGAGCTTAAAAGTAATCTGCTTATTGCATGTATTAACCGTAATGGAAAGGTAAAAATTCCCAGAGGACAGGATATGATAGGATTGGGAGATACGGTTATTGTTGTCACCACAATAAAAGGTTTAAATGACTTGAGAGATATACTTAAGAACAGGTAGGGATGTAGGAGACACCATGAATTATTCAATTGTAAAATATGTGATAGGCTGTGTTTTAAATTTTGAGGCAGGATTTATGCTTCTTCCCTGCCTGGTTGCTTTGATTTATAAAGAGCAGGAGGGTTGGGCCTTTCTGATTTCCGGAATACTCTGTATGCTTTTAGGCGTTCTTCTTCTCCATAAAAAGCCCAAAAGCAAAATTTTTTATATGAAGGAAGGCTTTGTAACGGTAGCTCTTAGCTGGATTGTCATAAGTATTATGGGAAGCTTGCCCTTTCTCATCACAGGCAGTATTACCAATCCTGTAGATGCTTTATTTGAAACGGTTTCCGGATTTACTACCACTGGTGCAAGTATCCTGCAAGACGTAGAGGCACTTTCTAAGTGTGTCTTATTCTGGAGAAGTTTTACACACTGGGTGGGAGGTATGGGTGTACTGGTATTCCTCCTTTCCTTTCTTCATGTGAAAGGAAGCGGTTCCCATGTGAATCTGATGAAGGCAGAAAGCCCCGGTCCATCTGTCAGTAAGCTTGCCCCTACAGTACAGTCTACTGCAAAAATTTTGTATGTAATTTATGTCTGCCTGACAGTGATTGAAATTGTTTTGCTTCTATTGGGGAATATGCCTTTGTTTGATGCTCTAACCATCAGCTTTGGTACTGCGGGAACCGGAGGCTTTGGAATTAAAAATGACAGTATGGCAGGCTATTCTACCTATCTGCAGGTAGTAGTGACAATTTTTATGACTCTTTGCGGCGTAAACTTTGCGGCGTATTACTTGATTTTAAAAGGAAAAATAAAGCAGGCTTTCCGAATGGAGGAAGTTCGCTGGTATTTGCTGATTATTCTGGCATCTATTTTGACCATTGCAGTTATTGTAAAAGATATTTACGGCTCCTTTGGTAAAGCACTGCAGCAGTCAGCTTTTCAGGTAGCATCTATTATTACCACAACCGGATATGCTACTACGGATTTTAATCTTTGGCCGGAGGTTCCCAAAACCATTTTAGTGCTGTTGATGTTTGTGGGAGCCTGTGCGGGAAGCACGGGAGGCGGTATCAAGGTATCCCGATTAGTGATACTTGTAAAAACCATTAAGAAGGAGCTTTATACACTGCTTCATCCCAGAAGTCTGAGAAAATTAAAATTAGATGGAGCTCCCCTGGAACATGAGACTGTTCGTTCAACCAATGTATTTTTAATTGCCTATGTATTGATTTTCACTTTTTCTGTGCTGCTGGTAGGATTTGACGGCTATGATTTGATAACTAACTTTACCGGTGTGGCCGCTACCCTTAATAATATCGGACCCGGCTTGGAGCTGGTAGGCCCTACCCAGAACTTTTCTATTTTTTCGAATGGGGCCAAGCTGGTGTTGATTTTTGATATGTTGGCGGGACGTTTGGAGATATTCCCGCTGCTGTTATTATTTGTAAAAGATACCTGGAAAAAATTTTAAAAATATTCCCTTCTGCAAATTCCTTTTGTTTTTGCAGAAGGGAATATTTTTACATAGGAAATTTCCTTATATTTCCTATGTAAGGAAAACCCTGGGGCATAAATCCCAGCCTGCTGTAAATGGCTGCTAACAGCATAATGTACAAGAATTTATTTTCCGGCATGCTTTGTAGACGTGGCTAAAAGAGTATGATACACTGAATATACCGTTGTTCAGAGTGTCAGTATCATTTCAGTGTATGTAGAGAACCTTCTATTCTGGGAGCCAGCAACCATGTGATGTTAGCAGGTAAATATAATTGAAATTTTTAGAAAAAAGTGGCAGAATAGAAAGAAAAGACAGCAGGAGGTAAAGAAATGCAGACAGTGAGATTAGGAAAAACAGAGCTGCAGGTCAGCAAAAACGGATTTGGTGCGCTGCCAATTCAGAGAATTTCAAAAAAGGAGGCCGTATATCTTCTTCAAAAGGCCTTTTATCATGGCATAAACTATTTTGACACAGCCAGGGCTTATTCTGACAGTGAGGAAAAGATGGGAGCTGCTTTTTCCTATACCAGGGAGAAAATTATTATCAGTACCAAGACTGCAGCAGGGACACAGGAGGAGTTCTGGAAGGACCTGGAAGAAAGTCTGAGAACTCTTCAGACAGATTATATTGATATATATCAATTCCACAATCCTGCATTTTGTCCAAAACCGGGAGATGAATCCGGATTGTACGATGCAGCTTTAAAAGCCAAGGAGCAGGGAAAAATACGCCATATCGGTATAACAAATCATAGACTGGCTGTTGCCCGGGAGGCTGTTGCTTCCGGTCTGTATGAGACTTTGCAGTTTCCCTTTTCATATTTAGCGGCAGAGGCGGATTTGAAAATAGTAGAGGCCTGTAAAGAGGCTGATATGGGCTTTATAGCCATGAAGGGCCTGGCCGGAGGATTGATTCACAATTCTGCCTGCGCATATGCTTTTATGAACCAGCCTCAGTTTGACCATGTGGCACCTATCTGGGGCGTTCAAAGGGAAAGTGAATTGGATGAATTTTTATCTTATCAGGTCTGTCCTCCTGAGCTTACCACAGAGAGACTGGAGGAGATGGCAAAGGATAAACAAGAACTGGCCGGGGATTTCTGCAGAGGCTGCGGTTATTGTATGCCTTGTCCGGCCGGAATCGAAATCAATAACTGCGCCCGTATGAGCCTGATGCTGAGAAGGGCACCAAAAAAGGCTTGGCTCTCCCCGGAATGGCAGGAGAAGATGGAGAAAATCCAGGATTGCAAGCATTGCGGAAATTGTATGGAGAAATGTCCTTACGGACTGAATACCCCAGAGCTTTTAGCCAAAAATTATGAGGATTATAAAACATTTTTTTAAGACAGGAAGACAGGAGCAATGAGAATTCGACAGATAAAAAAAGAGGATTACCTGGCGGTTGATGATTTAATGCAACAGCTTCACCAACAGCATGTACAGGGCAGGCCAGATATATTTATACATATGGAACATCCTTATACCAAAGAAGATTTTGAAAAAATGCTGGAGAACCCTCAGGTGATTTTTTTGGCAGCAGAAGAAGACAGTGCTGTCATAGGTTTATGTGTTGTGACGATAAGAGAACCAAAAGCAGGACTTTTTGTAAAGATTGCTTATATGGATGACTTGGTGGTAGATGAGAGCCGAAGAGGACAGGGTATTGCCCGCCGTCTTTTTCTGACTGCTCAGCAGGAGGCAAAAGCCAGAGGCGCCGGCCGCCTGGACCTGATGGTCTGGGAATTTAACCAGAATGCCCTAAAGCTTTATGAGAGCCTGGGAATGAAGCCCCAGAGATATATTTTGGAGAAGCCTTTGTAAAAGCGAAAACAACAGAAAAGGAGAGAAAACTTATGGTACATCATATTGTTATGTGGAGATTCAAAGAGGAGATTGAAGATAGCAGAAAACCGGAGCTTTTAGAAGCAATGGAGGAGAATTTAAAAGGCCTTGTGGGAAAAGTACCGGGGCTGCTTACCGTAGAATTTATCAAGAAACCTATTCCTTCCAGTACCCATGACATGGCGCTGGTGACTACACTGGAAAAGCCGGAGGATGTGGCTGTATACGGCTCCCATCCAGAGCATGTAAAAGTGGCTGATACATATGTGCGGCCTTATGTGACAGACAGGGCCTGCCTGGATTATGAGGATTAAAGCTTAATAACAGAAAACCGGCGTGAATCATGATATTAGGATTTCAGCAGGGAGCAGGATATAAGCCCCAAAAGGCTTTTCCTGCTCCTTGTCTGATTTTGGCCGGGAATTTTTGGAAGGCTTTTGCTAAAGATTTTGCCAAGTATTTTACCAGCCGGAGATTTTGCCTTGTGAAGACCAGAGGGGCATGTTATAATTTTCAGATATGCGAAACACTTGATTTGAGACAAAAGGATGGAGAACCATGTGTGAAGGAAAAAAATATTTAGATTTTGTAACTGGAAAACTGAAGGACAGAATCCATGAGGTGAAAGCTTCTCTTGCAGAAGGACAGAAGGAAATTCAGGATATGCATACTTATTACTGGGAGAATTATACAGAGATGGACCAGTACGGATATGAGAATTTTGATAACCAGCAAGCCCTTCTGCACCAGGTTAACGCAAACCAGGAGCAGTCTTTTCTGCTTCACAGACTGGAAAAAATGCTGGATTCCCCCTTCTTCGGCCGGGTGGATTTTCGCTATGAAGGGGAAGAAGAACCGGAAACTTTTTATATTGGAATCGGAAATTTCGCTCAAAAGGCGGGACATGTCCCTTTAATTTATGACTGGAGAGCCCCGGTAAGCGGTCTTTTCTATGATTATGACAAAGGGCCTGCCCAGTATCAGGCTCCTTTAGGCATGATAAACGGGGAGGTGACCTCTAAGTGGCAGTATAAAATAAAAAAGGGAAAACTGGTCTATGAGTTTGAGAGTGATGTGAAGATTGACGATGAAATCCTGAAGGCAGAACTGGGCGGCAGCGGAGATGTGCAGCTCAAAAATATTGTCCGTACTATCCAGAAGGAGCAAAATGCTATTATCCGCAATACAAAGGACAAAATCATGGTAATTCAGGGAGCCGCAGGAAGTGGAAAGACATCCGTGGCCCTTCACCGGATTGCATATCTTTTGTACCATGACAGAATAAATATGAATTCCTCCAATGTTTTGATTTTGTCACCCAACGGTGTATTTTCGGATTATATTTCTCATATTCTTCCGGAGCTGGGAGAGGAAAACATACAGGAAATGAGCTTTGACTTATTTGCTTACCGGGAGCTGCGGGATATTGTATCTGATTGTGAGGAGCGGTATGACCAGATTGAGAAGGAACTGGCAGGAATAGAGGCTTGTGAGAAAAGGACCATGGAAGAGAAGCAGTCCAAAGACTTTGTGTCTATGGCAGAAGGTTTTCTGGCCCTTTTAGAAGACAGTCTTATGGAATTCCGGGATGTGGAATTCCGGGGGCTGGTAAAGACAGAGCAGGAGCTGGTTCATTTCTTTTACTTTAAGTTTCAGGATATTCCTCTGCTGTCCAGAATGGATGCAGTGGCGGAATATTTTGTAGATGAATATGAGACACTTCATGACTGTACCTTGTCTGAGGAGGAACAGGAAGCTATTTTGGGCAAATTCAGGAGTATGTATCTTACCATGGATTTGTATGAAATCTACAATTGGTTTCTGGAAGAACATGGATATGAGACCCTGCCTAAGGTTTCCCAGGAAAAACGGATGCTGGCCTATGAGGATGTATACCCGCTGCTGTATTTTAAATACAGGCTGTATCAGGTGAGGGAGCATAAAAACATCAAGCATCTGGTTATTGATGAAATGCAGGATTATTCCTATGTACAGTATGTTCTCCTGAGCCTGATGTTCCGGTGCAAAATGACCATTCTGGGAGACCGGGCCCAGACGATGGAGGAAAGGCAGCAGGATGTACTGGAATTTCTTCCGGACATTTTTGGAAAACATATCCGGAAAATTGTTATGAATAAAAGCTACCGGAATACCATGGAGATAGCCGGATATGCCAACGCTATGGCAGGAATACCGGATATAGAGCTTTTTGAGCGCCACGGAAAAGAGGTAGAAGAAAAAGCCTTTCAAGATTTGGAGGAGGCTGCAGAAGAAATACAGAAAAACACAAGGCTTCAGGAGGAGGGTTTTGAGACAGGAGCTGTGCTGGCCATGACAGAGGCAGAGGCCTTATCCATGTACCGGCTTTTAAAGGATAAGATTTCAAATCTTTCCTATCTGGACAGAAATAGCAGTTCTTTTCAGCGAGGATTGGTTGTTACAACTTTTTATCTGGCAAAAGGTCTGGAATTTGACCAGGTATTTGTTCTCAGAAAAAAGGAAAAAACACCTCTTCTTATCCAGGCGGAATACATTTGCGCCACAAGAGCCCTTCATGAGCTGTACATGTATACAATAGAATGATTTTCACATACAGGGATGAGAGACGGCAAAAAGCAGTTTCCCGTCCCTGTAAATTTTTTGTTCTATAGAACAAAAAGCCCTCCGGGCAGGAGCACACTGGGTTGGAGAGGAGTTATGTCGCTAAAGCGACCCAACCCAGGCGGAGAATCCTGCAAAGCAGGATTCTTTTTCATCAAAATCCCGCACAAAATCAGGAGATTATCCGTTATATCTTATAAAGGGAGGTTTACGGAAGGAATGAAAGTAGAAGAACACTATGAGAAGCTGTACCGCTATTGTTATTTCCATATCAGAGACCCGGTGAGTGCGGAAGACCTGACCCAAGAGGTTTTTCTACGATATTTTCACAGAAATCCTGATTTGGATAAAGGAAAAGAGCTGGCGTATTTGTATGCTATTGCCAGGAATTTATGTGCCGATTATTTTCGCAGAAAGCAGGAAGAACCTTTTTGGCAGGAGCCCTTTCATAATCCTATGGAAGCGGTGGAAGAGCAGGCTGATTTAGGAGAAGCCGTGAAACTTTTAGACAGGGAAAGCCAGGAACTGCTTCTTCTTAGATATGGAGAGGATTATTCAGCAAAAGAAACCGGTAAAATACTGGGAATTTCCAGATTTGCTGTGTATCGCAGAGAACGTGCAGCTATTGGGAAGCTGAAAGAAATTTTGGAAGGGAGGGGAAATTTTGAGCAAAAGGAATGAGATAAAAAAGGGACTAAGAATAGTTTTCCAGGGGCCGGAGCCCGAGAGAAAAGAAATATTTTTGAAGAAGCTGGGGCTTTTGGAGTATTCCAGGAAAGATTTTTTTAAAGTGCAGGCCGCATATATCAGCAAACCAGTCTGGATACTTTCAGTTTTGGCCTTTGGCTGTGGACTTTTTGGCGGAATATGGTGGATAGGGCAGCAGCGCTCAGAAGAAGTTCTCTGGGGCTTTGCCTCTGTACTGCCTTTTTGGGCCTTGCTGCTGGCTGTAGAATTGATAAAATCCCAAACCTGGAGAATGAGCGAACTGGAGCAGTGCTGCCGTTTTGGAAAAAGGGAGATTTATATGGCCAGGCTGCTGCTTCTGGGTGGTTTTGACAGTGTTTTGTTTCTGCCGGCCTATTTGTTTACTGCAATACACGGGAATTTGGGCTTTTTGAAAAGCTTCTGCCTTTTAGCAGTTCCCTATTTCCTCTCAGGAATCTGTCTGCTGGAAATTGTCAGGCGGGTGAAGGGAGAAAATGCCTTGTGGTACTGTCTGTTTGTCAGTCTGCTTATCAGTTTCAGCTGTCAGATAATAAAAGGAGAAATTACACTATGGCTGGAAGGAGAGCAGTCTGTCCTAATCTGTATAGGTCTGTGTTTTCTTCTTATCTTGGGAGCCTTTTATGAGATACACAAATTTTTCGGAATGGAGGAGGACTATCATGAAGCTTATTCTTGACAGAGTGACAAAACAGTTTAAAAACAAGATTGCAGTAGACAGAATTTCTCTGGAAATGGAACCGGGTATTTATGGGCTTTTGGGGCCTAACGGTGCAGGAAAAACTACGCTTATGCGTATGATGGCAGGTATCCTGCCTCCGGACAGCGGTACGGTCAGCCTGGACGGCCTGTGGGCGGAGCGGGAAGAATACCGGGCCAGGCTTGGCTATCTGCCTCAGGATTTCGGCTATTATCCAGGCTTTACGGTTTGGGATTTCCTTCTGTATCTGTCAGCTCTGAAAGGAATTTCCAGGGAAAGAGCTAAGGTAAAAATACAGGAGTTATTAGAGCTGACCGGGCTGAAAGAATTAGAAAAGAGGAAAATCAAGACTCTTTCCGGAGGAATGAAGCAGAGACTGGGTATTGCCCAGGCCTTGTTAAACGACCCTGAGCTTTTGATTCTGGACGAGCCTACTTCAGGACTGGATCCAAAGGAAAGAGTGCGGTTCCGGAATATGATTTCTGAGTTAAAGCAGAACAGGATTATCCTGCTGTCTACCCATATTGTATCTGATGTAGAATATATAGCAGACACCATTGCCGTTATGCAGAAAGGAAGAATCCTTCATAAAGGTTCCTTACAGGAAATTCTGCCGACAGCGGAGGGAAGGATATGGGAGTGCTGTACTGACCATGAGGAGGCGAAAAGACTTTGCCAGACTTATACGGTAATTCATCTGCGGGAACAGGGAAATCAGGTTTTTTTAAGGTTGGCAGGGGAGAAAAAACCGATGGAAAAGGCCAGGCCCCTATCTCCTAGCCTGGAGGATTTGTATTTGTATTATTTCGGAGAACAGGAGGAACAAAGATGAGACAGCTTCTATACCTGACAGGATATGAATATAGGAAAATGCTGAGGCGGAAAAGTCTGTGGCTTAGTTTTTGGGGCTGCTTTCTGATAGTTTTGTTTTCGGGAAGCGTATTCTTTTTCGGAAGTACCTATGTAGAAGGGGAAAAGGTCTATTCTAAGCAGGAAGGACTCAAGATGGAAGCAGAAGCCTCCAAAGAGCTGGAGGGCAGAGTTATGGACGCTGCTTTGCTGAGGGAGTACAAAAAGGATTTTAGGGAATATAGTGCTCTGGAGCTGGGAACGACTCTTTTGCCGGAAAATTATAAAGAAATGCAGGAGAAATACCTTCCTTCCATTTTGCTGGAGTTCTGGTCTATGAAGGCCTTGGGGGGAGCAGAAAATGTAGAGGATGTAAGGGAAAGTCACCGGGTCTATCTCAGGAAAAGACTGGAGAAAAAAGGACTTTCCCAGGAGGAAATAAACTGGCACATCCAGGAAGAGAAAAAACAAGATACCTATATCTGGCAGACCAATTCCGGCTGCGAAAGATTTTTAGCTCTTCAGCAGAGTACCCTGTTTTTCATAGGGATTGTTCTTGTGATTGGAACAGCGCCTTTGTTTGCTCAAGAAAGAAGCTGCGGTGCAGACGCTTTGCTGCTCACTTCAAAGCTGGGAAAGGAAAAGACAGGCAGGGCAAAACTGCTGGCCGGCTTTTCTTTTTCCCTGGTTGTTTCCTTGTTTTTCTATCTGTCTCTGCTTTTAGAGCTGTTTTTGCTTTATGGCCAGGGAGATTTGCAGGCAGTGATGCAGACTCTGCCGGACCTGGCCCATGTAAGCTATGCTTTCTCTGTAGGGCAAATGCTCCTGCTTATTGTGGGCTGCAGCCTGCTGTCAGAATGTTTGCTTGCTGCAGTGGTGATGTTCTGCTCTTCTAAAATGACTTCCGCCTTTGGCCCTGTAGTGATAGGTCTACTGCTGGTGATGGTCAATTTCTTAGCCGCAGAACGCTTTCAGGATATGGGAATTTTCACTATGGTATGGAATGCAATTCCGGTAATATTCGGCTCTGTCAGTTCTGTGTTTTCTGATTATCTGCTAAATATAAACGGATTCCTGCTGCCGGCTTTTATCTATACGCCCCTTATATATCTGCCGCTTTTTGTCATACTATGGGTAGGAGCCAGAAGAAGCTTCGGCAAATATATCCTTCGCTAGCCACAGGCAGAACCCATGGAATATGAAATGCCCTGGTTCAGAGAGAGTATGTTTTTCCTAACAGATATTGCCGTTGACTAACCCTGCTTCTGGATTCTAAAATAGAGAAAACAGCATTAGGAGAAGCGCAGGAGGTGTTTTTATGCAGGCATTATCACAGACAAAGCCCGGCGAAATCTGTACCATTAAATGGATGTTCGGACTGCCGGAAGTGCTGAAATTGATGGAACGGTATGAAATTCAGGAGGGCAGCCAGATTCAGGTGCTGCAGAATTACAAGGACTGCCTGATTATCAAAGCCAGTGAACACAGGCTGGCTATTGGAAAAGAAATTGCGGAACGTATTAAAGTATGAGATTTTATTAAAGTATGAGATTTGCCAAGGCGAAGATGCCTGGCCGAAAACAGAGGAAAACCCACTGTTTAGGCTAGGCATTTTTTCTATATTGGTTTATAATAAGAGTAAAATTTTTGTTGCGCTGCCATTTAAGAAAGGAGGACATTTTATGAATACTTTAGAGATGATAGATGAGCTTCAGAGAAGAGCATTAGAGGAGCCGGAGCTTCGGAGCCAGCTTTTACTTACCAGAAAAGAGAAAAATCCCCTGGAGGCATTTTGCCGCAAATGCAGGGAGCTGGGCTATGAAATATATCCCATGGAGCTGGTGGCTCAGGGAGAGGAATTTTATGCCCAGATGAAGAGAAGCACCAACGGAGGGGGTGAAAACTCTCCTATGCTGGAGGGTGAGGATGACTTTTATGAAATGTTTTTTGCCAGTATTGAGGAGGCTGCGAAATGAACCGAAAAACCAGAAACGAAAAATTAAGCGCATTATTTGCCGAGGACTACCGGGTCATTGACTTTCTGCCCTTTGCAGTATCGGAAAAAGGAAGCAACTTTTTTGAGGAAGCAGAGGAATATTTTCTCCAGGATAAGCAGCTGGAGGATTTTTGCAACCGGACTATCGCCATTGTACTGAAGGTTCTCTGTTATTACCCCTTTGAGATATATGTGGAAGAATACCCTCCTCTGACAGGAAAAAGGACAGGATGGCTGAAGGACAAGCGCTGTGAGCTTATTGTAAAGATTTTAAAACGGGTAATCCTGAAGAAAAAGGGACAGATTGATATTCTTCTGGGGCAGGAGGATTCTATTATCTGTATTTCCGGCGGTGTACTGAGTATTGCCGTATACCATGAAAGCGATTCACTGAGGGCTTTACTGGATGATATTGTAAAGACAGAAGGGCTGTACTACTGGAAATACAGGGTATGAGGGGGAACTGAAAGAAAAATAGTAAATAAGGTAATTGGAATTGGCTGAGAGGGAAAGAAATGTTTTTTAAGAAAAAGCAGCAGAAGCTGTCTTATGACAGGCAGCGGCAGGTTCCGGTAATTCGCTCCAGTATTTGTACAGGGGAGAAGACAGCCGGTTTTAAGGATATAAACACGGGAAAATTTGAGGAAGTATCCTGTATTCACTCAGAGAAGGAGCTTCAGGATTTTATGGAGCTTTATGGAATTTTACCGGAAGAATTAAAAACAGAATACTGACAAGGAGATTTTACATATGTTACGAGATATAGACATGAGCCAGGTATCAGACGGAAGACTGTACAGCTCCAGAGATATGGTAAAAGCAGGCTGTGATGACTGTAAAGGATGTTCGGCCTGCTGCAGGGGAATGGGCAGCTCTATTGTTCTGGACCCCTATGATATTTATATGCTGACAGCCGGACTGGAACAGAGCTTTGAGCAATTGCTAGGATATGCCATAGAGCTGAATCTGGTGGACGGAATCATCCTTCCTAATCTGAAAATGCAGGGAGAAAAGGAAGCCTGTCCTTTCTTAAATGAGGAAGAACGGTGCAGCATTCACCGTTTCCGGCCGGGCTTTTGCCGGATGTTTCCTCTGGGGAGGATTTACGGGGAAGGGGGATTTTCCTATTTCCTTCAAGTCCACGAATGTAAGAAACAGCCTAAGACAAAAGTAAAAATCAATAAATGGCTGGGAATTCCCAACCTGAAGGTTTACGAAGCATATATCAATCAATGGCACACCTTCTTGAAGGGTGTGGAGAAAATTTTAAAAAGCTTTCAGGAGCAGGCGTCAGTGAAAAACAGCACCATGTATCTTCTGAAGACTTTCTTTTTGGAACCTTACCAGAGAGACAGGGACTTTTATCCCCAATTTGAAGAGAGAATGAAAAAGGCGGAAGGGTACTTTTTCTGAAAGGGAAAAAGGAACAGCCCGGCGAAACGGAGAAACGTTTCGTGGGACTGTTCCTTCTTTTAAACGCTATTAACTCTGCGTATCCGGTTTTTCTTTTTCTGGGAAAAAATTCCTGCGGTTGAACAAAAGAATTCCTCCCAGAACAATTCCGATGGAGATAAACTGGGAAGTAGATAGAAAACCTACACTGCCTCTGTCATCGGAACGGAGAAATTCCACCAGAAAACGGCCTACTCCATACAATACCATATAAAGAGCGCCTACATTTCCTCTTTTTTTGGAATAACGGCTGTAGAGCAGCAAAAGAGCCATAATCAGAAAATCTCCGGCAGAAGAAATAAGCTGCGTAGGAAGGAGCTTTACTCCGGCAGGGGCAAGACTTCCCTCAGGGAAGGTTATACCTAAAAAGCACTGAGTTTCTTTTCCGTAGCAGCAGCCGGCCAGAAAACAGCCGATTCGTCCGAAGCCCTGAGCTAAGGCGATGGAGGGGGAGAGTAAATCAAAATAATCCAGAAACACCAGATTTTTTTTCTTACAGTAAAGAATAGCAGATAAAACGCCTGTAATAATCCCTCCGTATACCACAAAGCCTTCCGAGCCAAGGACGGCCAGAGGTTTGTCCAGAAAACGGTCAAATTCTACAATTACATATAAAAGCTTGGCGCCTATAAACCCGCAAATCACGCCTATAATGGCAATATCCAGCACCGCTTCATCTTTCATTCCTTTTTTTCTGGCCCGGTACATGCCCATGGCAATGCAGGCCAGTATACCTAAGGCAATCATAAGGCCGTATCCATGTACGGTAAATGGCCCCAGGGAAAACAATTCATTCTTCATCTGTCTCACTCACTTTCATGTATGGCCATGGCTGCTTGGGCAGACATGGCTGTTTTATGTTATGGTCTTGTGCAGGTATAATGCCCGCACTGCGGACATTATATCATCTTTTTTTTGGTTTTTCCACAAGAGAAATTTTACCGGTGGCCCGCAGAAAAAATCTGCCAGAAAAAGCCGCTAATCTTGGACTTTTTTTCTCTGCTGTTCAATGATACAATAGAACCATATCTGTGTTGTGACAGAGACAGGAGGTAGAGGGTGTTATGAAAATTTTACATACCGGGGACTGGCATATCGGAAAGCTTCTGGAGGGCAGGAGCCGGCTGGAGGAACAGCAGCAGGTTTTGGACCAATTTGTTTCTATGGCCAGAGAACAGGAGGCGGATATAGTCCTTATTGCAGGAGATGTTTTTGACAACAGCCATCCCTCAGCGGCAGCGGAGGCTCTTTTATACCAGACATTAAAAGATTTAAGCCAGAACGGAAGCAGGCTGGTGGTGATGATTGCAGGAAACCATGACCAGCCTTCCCGGTTAGAAGCAATCACGCCTTTGGTACGGGAGCATGGCATTGTGATATACGGAACCCCCTGGAGTAAAATTCCTTCCGGACAGTATGGAGAGTTTCAGATAGAATCCCTGGAGGAAGGAGTTTTTTCTGTGGACATAAAAGGAGAGAAAGCAGTAATTGCCTGTCTGCCTTATCCCAGTGAAAAGTCTCTGAACCAGGTTCTCTTCCAGGGTGAGGACGGAGACGAGAAAAGAGCCTGGGATTATGGGAACAAGGTAAAGGAACTTCTTTTCAGAAAGGCAAAATGGTATCAGAAGGATACAGTGAATCTGCTGATGAGCCATGTGTTTACCCTGGGCTGTGTAAAAGATGGCTCTGAGCAAGGAGCCATGCTGGGGAACAGCTATCTGCTTCCTCTGGAGGTTTTCCCAAAAGAGGCTCAATATGTGGCTTTGGGCCATGTCCACAGGCCTCAGAAGGCTGTTGGCAGCCAGGGGAGAATCCGTTACAGTGGTTCACCTCTTCCCTACCGGCTTCAGGAGACAGTGGTGGCCAAGCAGTGTAATCTGGTAACCCTTCATCCCGGTGGGGAGCCTAAGGTGAAGGAACTCTATTTTGACAATCCCAAGCCTATAGAAAAATGGGTATGCAAGGATTATGAGGAAGCTCTGGAAAAGTGCAGGGAAAATCAACAGCGTTCCTGTTATGTGTACCTGCAGATACATACGGACAGCTTTATCCGGGAGGAGCAGTTAAAGGAACTGAAAAGCTATAAAGAGGATATATTAGAGGTGATTCCCCTGTTTTCCTCCAAAGAGGAAGGAAAAACATGGGAGAAGCCTCAGGAGAAAAATTTCCTGGAATTATTTGCCAGCTATTATGAGGAGAAGAAAGGCATTGCCCCTACAGGGGAGGTTTTAGAGACATTAAGGGAAATTCTGGAAAAGGAGAAAGAACATGCGGCCGATTTGGATGAAGATAAAAGGATTGAACAGCTTTCTGGAGGCTCAGGAGATTGATTTTAAAAGGCTGACCAGTCAGGGCCTTTTCGGAATTTTCGGGCCTACGGGAAGCGGAAAGAGCAGCATTTTAGATGGAATTACTCTGGCTCTTTACGGCACTACTGCCAGAAACAGCGGAAATTTTATCCATGTGGCCACGGACAGAGCCTCTGTGGAATATATTTTTTCTGTTCAGGAAAAAAAGGTGAAGACCTATCGGGTGTCCAGAAGCTTTAAACGCTCCAAGGAAGGAGGAATCCGAAGCGACGGAGCCCGGATTTCCAGTCTTCTGGGAGAAGAAGAGAACATTCTGGCAGACCGGGTAGGAGGGGTGAATGAAAAATGCCGGGAAATCATTGGCCTTTCGAAAGAGGATTTTTTCCGTACTGTTGTGCTGCCCCAGGGGAAATTTTCAGAATTTCTCCGGTTGGAGGGCATGGAGCGGAATAAAATGATGGAGCGGCTTTTTCATCTGGAGAAATATGGGGAAAACCTTGTGTCTCTTATAAAAAAAGAGGAAGACCTGTGGAAGGAAAGAAAAGCCCAACAGAAAGGCGCCTTGTCCCGATATGAAGCCATAGACCGGGAACAGGGAAAAGTGTTGAAACAAAAAGAAAAGGAATATAGAGAAAAGGCCCGGCAACAGAGCCATATACTGGAGCTGGAGAGAAAAAAGTTAGAGGAGAGCCAGAGATATCTGAAGGAGCAGAAAGAATTCCAAAGGCTCCAAAGAGAAGGAGAAAAGCTGGAAGCAGAAAGACAGGAAATCCAGTCTTTAGAAAAAGAGCTGGAAAAAGCAGAGACAGCAGGTCTGCTCTGGGATTTCCTTCAGGAATTTTCCAGGGCCCGGGAGAGTGAGAAGGAAAGTCGGGGAAAATATGGCCAGGCGCTGCAGGTCTGGCAGGAAAAAAACAGTGCTTTAGCGCTTTTGAAACAGGAAAAAGAGAAGCAGGAGGTCAGGAGCCGGGAAAGGCTGCCAAGAATCCAGGAAGAACAGGCAAGACTTCAGGAAAGCCAGGAACTTTTCCAGAATAAAGAAAAACAGGAAAAAGCGTACAGAGAGAAAAAAGCCCAATCTCAGGCCTTAGGAGAAAAAATATCTTCAGATAAAAAGAAACTCACCGGATTAGAAGAAAAAATCCGGGAATTTCATCTGGCTAAGGAGGCCCAGGAGAACCGGATAAAAGAACTTACGGTTCCTCTATCCCTTCAGCAGGGAATTCAGGAAGGATTACGCAGACAGGATAAACTGGAAGAAAGCAAAAGCCGGGAGAAAGAGGCAAAAGAAAAATGGCAGCAGCTTCTGGAGCAGAAAAAGGAAGCAGAAACATCCTGGGAAAAGGCGGTTGGGGCAGAGAAAAAAGTCCGGGAGGAAAGGCTGGCCCTTCGGGAAAAGCGGCAGCAGGCAGAAACAGAGTACCGGGCTGACGTAGCGGCCTGGCTGGCCAAGGATTTAAAGGAGGGAGAACCCTGCCCTGTGTGCGGCAGTATCCACCATCAAAAGCCGGTCCATACTTCCGGGAAGGAACAGAAAGATTTTCAGGAATACATAAAAGAGCTGGAAGAACAGGAGAATCAGGCACAGGAAAAATGGGAAGAAACCCAAAAGCAGAGCCTGTACTGGGAGGAGCAGAGAAAGAGTCTGCAATCTCAGGCACAGGAGCGGGAGAAAGAATATATCCAGCATAGAGAAGAGCGGGAAAGCCTGGAAAAAGCCTGGAGAGAATCTGCACAAAGGCTTCAGATACAGGATTTCCGAATAGCAGAGCAGGAAGTGCAGCAGAAGCTGAAGCAGCAGGAAGAGCTTCAGGATATTTTAAACCGCACCCGGGATGGATTGGATAAAAGAAGAGAAAACCGGGAGAAGGGCATAGCTCTGATTCAGGAAAAAACGGCGGAAAAAGCAAAACTGGACGGACTGCTCCTTCAGCTTTTGGAAAATATCCGCAGCCAGGAAATGCAGCTGACAGAAAAAGTAAGAACTTTGGAATATTTCCAGGAACAGGAAATGACCTTAGAACATTTTAAAGAATATCAGTCTGCACTGGAGAAAGAGAAAAGGACTTTGGAAAAAGCAGAAAAAGAGCTGGCAGAAAAGTGGGATACCTTCACCAGGGAAGAGGAGACTTGGCGCCAGGAAAAGGCTCTCTGGGAAGGCCGTATGCTTTCCTGCGAAGAGAAAATGCAGGAAAAACAAAGGCTTTTACAGGAAAAAATGAAGGAGTATCAGGTAGAGGAAGAAGACTGGATTCTGGCTTTCCGAAAAGAAAAACAGGAAATAGACCTGGGAAAAGAAAGGATACAGAGCTTTCGGGATAAGCTGCTGCAGCTGAAGACCCAGACAGACGCTGTAAAAAAGAACTTAAAGGACAGCCCTGTAACCAGGGAGCAGGTGGAGGAAACAAAAGACAAAGTGAGAGAGCTGGAAGAAGGAATTCAGGAGAGCAGCCGGCAGCTGGGAGCAGTGAAAAAGCAGTTGGAGCAATTGGACACTGCTCTTTTGGAAAAAGAAAAATTAGAAAAGGAGCTGGCCCTTACAGACCACAGGCTGGATTTACTGCTGGAGCTGGATAACCTGTTTAAGGGAAAGCGTTTTGTAGAGTATGTTGCCCGCTATTATCTGGAGTATGTATCCAGAGAAGCAGATGAACGGCTGCGGGAAATGACAGGCAGCAGCTATGGATTGGAAACAGACAGCAGCGGAATGTTTATCATTCGGGATTATAAAAACGGCGGAGTTTCCCGACCGGCTTCCACTTTGTCAGGAGGAGAAACATTCATGGCTTCCCTGGCCCTGGCTTTGGCCCTATCCTCCCAGATACAGATGAAAGGGGCTGCACCTCTGGAACTGTTTTTCCTGGATGAGGGGTTTGGCACCCTGGACGGACAGGCTCTGGAGGTAGTCATGGAATGCCTGGAACGGATTCGTAATAAAAGAAGAAGCGTGGGTGTGATTTCCCACGTGGAAGAAATAAAGTCCAGAATCCCGGTGCGCCTGCTGGTGAATCCGGCGCAAATGGGAGAAGGCGGAAGTAAGATACAGATTGAGGAGGAATAGAGGATGAAACCAATGCGGCTGGCCAAGAGAGAAATAAAGGATAAAGAAACCTTGCAGCAGATTTTAGAGGAGTGCAGGGTATTGCGTATCGGTACTATGGATGAAGATGGCATCTATATCATTCCCATGAATTATGGGTATGAATGGCAGGAGGGAGAGCTGCCCAGGTTTTATGTTCACTCTGCCAGGGAAGGCCGTAAGGTCCGGGCTTTTTGTGCCGGAGAAGAGGTATCCTTTGAGCTTGACCGGGAAGGTGGCATAATCAAAGGGGATTATGCCTGCAGCTATTCCTTTGCCTTCCAGAGCATTATGGGAGGAGGAAAGATTCGCCTGGTCACAGACGGAGAAGAAAAGCTTCGGGGTCTGACCTGTCTCATGGAGCATATGGAGTCGGGGAAAAAGCTGAACTTTACCAAAGAGATGACAGAAGCTGTCTATGTATACTGTATAGAAGTCGGCTGGCTTACAGGGAAGGAAAGGCGGCCGAAAAATTCTCAGGAGCAGGCAGGTGGAAATCCATGATAAGTCATGAAAAGATAGAGGAATTTATCAGTCAGTATCCGGTATACCAATATGCCTTTTTTTCTCCCAAGGATATAGACTTTTCTTACCGGGTCCGTTGGATTTGTGAAAATGAATGTGAAAGATACAACACGACCTGGGCCTGTCCTCCGGCAGTAGGAACTGTGGAGGAATGCAGAAAGAGGTGCCTGGAATACAAGGAATGCTTTCTCTATTCCACGGTAGCGGAGGTATCAGACGTTATCAATTTCCAGGAAACGCTGTCTACCAGAAGAGAACATGAAGAAATCACGGCTTCTATCGAGGAATTTATCCGGCAGCAGGGCAGTACATGCATGGCGCTGTCTACAGAATCCTGTGACATCTGCCGGGAATGTGCCTTTCCCCAGGGCCCCTGCAGATTTCCCAAAAGAATGCACCCCTGTGTGGAAAGCCATGGAATCGTGGTCTACGAGCTGACAGAAAAATTCGGTCTGGATTTTACTCTGAGTCCTACCCAGATTTTATGGTTTGGCCTGATATTTATAAAATAATCCTGATTTTAAGCTTTTGTATGCCCTAGTGTACTGGGCACAGGTTTTCTTTCCTGTAGTTTTCCGGAATGGGCATTTTTAAGGGAAACTTTTCATAAGCTGTGGTAAGGAAAGTTTGCCAAGGAGACGGAATTGTGAAAAGAAGGCTGGGAGATTTTACAGGAAAAATCGGGGATTCACTGCAGATTCCCAGGGACTTATCTTACCGGGAATCTGTATTGACCCTTACCGGCTCCAGGGAATTGTTTATTGAAAATTACAAGTGTATCCGCAGATACCAGGATACCTGTATTGTGCTTCTTTCCAAACAGAATAAGATTCAGATAGAGGGCAGCCGGCTGGAAATTGTATACTACACAGATGTGGAAATGAAGATTACAGGCAAAATTTGCCGGATTATTTTTTTGTAAAGGAGGCAGGGGGTTGCCCGGGTGGAAAATTTATCGATATGGCTATGTGCGGATACGCCTCGTAGGAGAAAATCCGGAGCGCTTTCTTAATCTCTGCGCTTACCACCAGATTCCTGTGTGGAATCTGGTAAACCGGGAAGGATTTTATGAGATGAATGTGACGGTGCAAGGCTTTCGAAAGCTGCAGGGGATTTGCAGGAAAACCCATGGGAGAGTAAAAATCATAGGAAAATATGGACTGCCCTTCTTTTTTTACAGGAACAAAAAAAGAAAGGCATTTTTTGTCGGTATTTTTCTGGCCTTTTGTATTCTGGCGGCTATGTCCAGGCACATCTGGAATATTCATGTGGAGGGGAATGTGTACAACAGTACCCAGAGCATTCTGGAATATCTGGAGAAAATCCAGGTGCGCCATGGGGTACTGAAAAAAGACCTGGATTGCGCCTACATAGCCCAGCAGCTTCGGGAGGAATTTCCGGACATTACCTGGGTGTCGGCTAAAATATCCGGCAGTCGGCTGCTTTTGGAGGTAAAGGAAAACGGAAATATTTATCAGGCCCAGGAAAAACAGCAGGGAGCCTATGACCTGGTGGCAGACAAAACAGGAACCATTGTGTCTATGATTACCAGAAAGGGAACTCCTTTAAAGCAGGAGGGAGACCAGTGCCAGGCCGGAGAAATTCTGGTCAGCGGAAGACTGGATATATTAAACGACAGCAAAGAGGTGGTGCGCTATGAGTATACAGAGGCTGACGCAGATATTTATGTACAGTATAACCTGGAATATTATCAGGAATTTTCCATGAATGATGAAAAGCCGGTGTACACAGGAGAAAAAAAGGAGGGCTGTATCCTTCAGGCCGGGAACTATTATCTTCGCTTCAAAGGAAAACCTAAATGGGAAACCTATGATACGGTTACTAAGATGAAACAATTAAAGCTTACAGAAAACTTTAAGCTGCCTCTGTATCTGGGGACTATAACGGATTATGAATATGAGAAAAGAATGTTTACTTATACAGAGAAGGAGGCCCGGGAAAAGGCCCAGAGCCAGTTGGAGGCTCTTTTGGAAACTTTAGAGGAAAAGGGGGTTCAAATTCAGGAGAATCATGTTAAAATAGGAATACAGGGCAAAGTCTGCACTGCAAAGGGGACTTTGACTGTAGTGGAAAAAATCGGACAGAAGGCTTTGACAGAAATTCTGCCTCAGCCAACAGAAAGGAATACAGACAGCAATGAGTAATATATGCGAAGAAAAAATGGAAATGCCTGCACAGCATGAGCGGAATGTGTTCGGACAGTTTGACCAGCATGTAAAGAAACTGGAGCGGGCCCTTGGGGTTACGGTTATTTCCAGGGACGGACAGCTTAAAATTTTAGGTCCGGAAAAATCCTGCCGTCAGGCGGCAAAAATATTCGGGGAGCTTCTGGAATTGTCCAGAAGGGGAAATACCATTACAGAACAAAATATCAATTATGCCCTGGCCCTGGCGGCGGAGGAAAAGACCTCCGCCATGTCAGAGATAGACAGAGAATGTATTTGCCACACCTTGAGCGGCAGACCCATTAAGCCTAAAACTCTGGGCCAGAAGGCCTATGTGGATGAAATACGGAAGAAAATGATTGTCTTCGGCCTTGGCCCTGCAGGAACAGGAAAAACTTATCTGGCCATGGCTATGGCCATTACGGCCTTTAAAAACGACGAGGTGGGCAGAATAATCCTTACCAGGCCCGCCATTGAAGCAGGAGAAAAGCTGGGCTTTCTTCCCGGAGATTTGCAGAGTAAGGTAGACCCCTATCTTCGCCCCCTGTATGACGCTCTTTATGAAATCATGGGTGCGGACAGCTTTGCAAAAAATATGGAGAAAGGGCTTATCGAGGTAGCGCCTTTGGCTTATATGAGAGGCCGTACCTTGGATAACGCCTTTATTATTCTGGATGAAGCCCAGAATACCACCCCGGCCCAGATGAAGATGTTCCTTACCAGAATCGGTTTTGGGTCCAAGGTAATTGTTACCGGAGACTTGTCTCAGAAGGATTTACCTTCCGGTGCCCGTTCCGGCCTGGATGTGGCTCTTCAGGTGCTGAAAAAGGTGGAGGATATTGCTTTCTGCCAGCTGACCAATAAAGACGTGGTCCGCCATCCTCTGGTACAGCAGATTGTACAGGCCTATGATGATTATGAGAAAAAAGCCAAGCCGGAGAAAAAAGAAAAGTATGCCAGAAAAGAGAGAAGGAGATAGACATGACCCTGAACCTGGAAAAAGAGTATGAAGGCTCTCTGGAATTTGATTGTAAAGACATTGCGGAAAAAGTGGCTGAGGCAGCCCTCACCTATGAGAACTGTCCCTATGAGGCGGAAATAAATCTGCTTCTCACCACAGATGAGGAGATACAGAAGATGAATCTTCAATTCCGGAATATAGACAGAGCCACAGATGTGTTGTCTTTTCCTATGCTGGAGTATGAGCAGCCCGGGGATTTTTTCCTGGCCGAGGAGGACGACTCCTGCTTTAATCCGGACAGCGGGGAGCTGGAGCTGGGAGATATTGTGATTTCTGTACCCAGAATGAAGGCCCAGGCCAAAGAGTACGGGCATATGGAGCTAAGGGAATATGCTTTTTTAATTGCCCACAGTATGCTGCATTTAATGGGCTATGACCATATGACAGAGGAAGAGGCCAAGGTCATGGAGAAAAAGCAGGAAGAAATCCTGGAAAGCCTGGGGATTACCAGATAAGAAGTGAATAGGAAGAAAAAATCGGTCGATACTATATCTGAACATACTTGTAATAAGCAATCAGAGAAAGGAGGATTCTTTCATGAAAAGAATTATCTATGGTGTCGGCCTTTTTCTTGCCGTACTTTTTTTGTGTGCGGGATTTCTCTTGAGCTACCAAATCAGCAGCCTGAAAGAGCGGATGAACCAGCTGGAGGAGAGCAGCGCCCAGGCCATGCAGCAGGTATCTGCATTGAGCAGCCCCAGAGACCAGGAATATATAGTTGAGAGCTATGAAGACGGGCAGCGTTTGAGAAACCGGTATTCTGTCACAGCCTACAGCCAGGACAGGATTGTGCTGAGACAGGAGGAAAGCCAACAGGAACAGGAAGAAGGAGAATTTCTCCTGAAAGTGGAGAATGACTATATTACAGTGTATACGAAGAAGGACAGTCAGGTATATGAATATACGAATATCCCTTTAGACGCCCTGCCGGAAGAGATGAAACGAGAGGTACTTTTGGGAAAGACTTTAAAAGGCGAGGATGAGCTGTACAGTTTTTTAGAAAATTATTCCAGCTGATAATACCTGATAATCCTTGCCTTTAGTTCCAAAAGGAATGTGACAGCACACTAGTGTGCTGACACGTTCACATTTCAACAAATGACTTGCCGGACTTTCCATCTGCTGCGTTGTCGTCAATCGACGTAGCCACCGCTACGCCTCATTCCTCCGCCTTGCAGAATGAAAATTCATTCTACGTCATTATGCTGAAAATGAACGTGCCAGTACACTAGACGAAGAAAAAAAAATAGTGTAATATAGAAAAATATGAAAAACAAACGACGAGGTAAATTCCCATGAACATAAGAGAAAAACTGAAGGATAAAAAACGGGTGGTAATAAAAATCGGCTCCTCTTCCCTGACCCACAAGGAAACAGGAAGACTGGATTTGATTAAAATGGAAATCCTGGTGCGGGAACTGGCAGATTTGCACAATCAGGGGAAAGATGTGATTGTGGTTTCTTCCGGAGCCATTGCTGTGGGGCGGGCGGTTATGGGAATCCATGAGAAGCCTTCGGCCCTGGCCCAGAAGCAGGCCTGTGCTGCTATCGGACAGGCCCGTCTGATGATGATTTATCAGAAATTATTTTCCGAGTATAACCAGACAGCGGCCCAGGTTCTGCTGACTAAGTACACCATGATTGACGACCATACCAGGACAAATGCCAGAAATACTCTTCAGAGTCTTCTGCATATGGGGGCTATTCCGGTTGTCAATGAAAATGACACGGTATCCACGGACGAGATTAAATTTGTTAATACTTTCGGAGATAATGACACTCTTTCCGCTTTGGTGGCGGCTTTAGTGGATGCAGATATGCTGATACTTCTCTCGGATATTGACGGTCTGTTCACTGATGACCCTCATGTAAATCCCCAGGCAAAATTTATCGATGTGGTAGAACACCTGGATGAAAGGCTGATGGAAATGGGTAAGGGAAGCACCGGAAGCACAGTGGGAACCGGAGGAATGGCCACCAAGCTTTCCGCCGCCCGGATTGCCACCAGCGCAGGGGCGGATATGGTGATTGCCAATGGAGCTGATTTCCATGTGATACATAAAATCATTCAGGGGAAAAATTACGGGACTCTGTTTCTGGCTGACAGGAAAGGGCAGGAGGCCATGAAACGGATGTTTGAAACTCTGTAGGTCTGAAAACACAGGGTCCTGACAGACAGGGTATCAGAGAAAGATAGAGAAAAATAGTGGAGAATAAGAGGTAAAGGAGCTGCAAAATGGAGCAAAAGAAAATTGACAGAATCAACGAGCTGGCCAGAAAGGCCAAAACCCCGGAAGGGCTGACTGCCGAGGAAAAAGAGGAGCAGAAAAAACTGCGGACCGAGTACATAGCAGTGATACGGATGAACCTCAGGGCTCAGTTAGATAACATTGATATACAGGAAAAAGATGGAAGCATTACTAATTTAGGAGATAAATATGGCCTCAAAAAAGGAAATTAGAGCATATATCTTTCAGAAAAGAAAGGAACTTACCCAGGAACAGGCGGAGGCCTTCAGCCAGAGTATTTATCAAAAGGTCATACAGCTTCCTGCCTTTTGTCAGGCCTCCTGTATCTACGCTTATGTGGATTACAATAAGGAAGCCATCACAAGAGAAATTATCCGGTATGCCTGGGAGCAGAATAAACGGGTAGCCGTGCCTAAGGTTACGGGTCCCCATGAGATGAAATATTATTATCTGGAAAGCTTTGAGCAGTTAAAGCCCGGCTATTTCGGTATACCGGAGCCGGAGAACTGCAGGGAAGCAGCAGAAGAAGACGCCTTTGTCATAGTCCCGGGCGTGGCCTTTGATAAAAACCGTCACAGAGCCGGGTACGGACAGGGCTTTTATGACAGATATTTAAGCAGACACAGAAACCATAAAACTGCGGCCATTGCCTTTGATTTTCAGATAGTTGAGGAAATTCCCGCAGAGGAGACGGATGTGTTTCCGGATATGGTGATAACAGAGAAGAGAACCTTTTCCCTGTAAAACAAAGCAGGAAAAGGATGGAAGCTTTTATAAGGAAAGCATGCCCGGAAAGGACAAAGTTACATGGATAACAAAGAATTGATTTTTGACGATACCATTGAAGAATTGATAGAAAGCATGGATTTAACACAAGAGCCGCCCAGCCAGGAGCCGGAACGGCAATACTGGTATATGAAAAAGGCCAGAGAGCTGGTAAAGGCCCGTTCCCAAGAGCTGGGGCGGCCTCTGACCGCCTGCACGGTCACCTTCGGCTGCCAGATGAATGCCAGAGATTCCGAAAAGCTTACCGGAGTTCTGGAGCGAATCGGGTACCAGGAGACAGAAGACGAAAATGCAGATTTCGTTATTTACAATACCTGTACTGTGCGGGAAAATGCCAACCAGAGGGTGTACGGAAGGCTGGGGTATCTGCACAGCCTGAAGAAAAAAAATCCTCACATGATGATTGCCCTCTGCGGCTGTATGATGCAGGAGCCTCAGGTAGTGGAAAAGCTGAAGAAAAGCTATTCTTTTGTAAATCTTATTTTCGGCACCCATAATATTTATAAGTTTGGGGAGCTGATGGTTTCCGCTCTTTTGTCCCAGCGGATGGTGATTGACATCTGGAAGGACACAGACAAGATTGTGGAAGATTTACCTGTGGACCGGAAATATCCCTTTAAATCCGGAGTGAATATTATGTTTGGCTGCAACAATTTTTGCAGCTACTGTATAGTTCCCTATGTAAGAGGACGGGAAAGGAGCCGGAATCCCAGAGATATTGTACGGGAAATAGAACGGCTGGTGGCTGACGGTGTAGTGGAGGTTATGCTGCTGGGACAGAATGTAAATTCCTACGGTAGAAACCTGGAAGAGCCTATGAGCTTTGCCCGGCTTTTGCAGGAGATTGAAAAGATTGACGGATTGAAACGTATCCGCTTTATGACCTCTCATCCCAAGGATTTGTCGGATGAATTGATTGAAGTGATGAAAAACAGTAAGAAAATATGCCGCCACCTTCATCTTCCCCTGCAATCCGGCAGCAGCCGTATTTTAAAGGAAATGAACCGCCGTTATGACAAGGGGCGGTATCTGGATTTAGTAAGAAAAATAAGAGAGGCCATGCCGGATATTTCCCTTACTACAGATATTATTGTAGGCTTCCCCGGGGAAACGGAGGAGGACTTCCTGGAAACCGTGGATGTGGTGGAAAAGGTGCGCTATGACAGTGCCTTTACCTTTATTTACTCCAAGAGAACAGGAACGCCTGCAGCGGCCATGGAAAACCAGGTGCCGGAGGATGTGGTGAAGGAACGCTTTGACCGTCTTTTGGCCAGAGTACAGGAAATCGGACGGGAAATGTCTGCCAGGGATACAGGTACTGTTCAGGAAGTGCTGGTGGAGGAGCAGAACAGTCAGGATTCAGGTCTGATGACAGGACGTCTCTCCAATAACCTGCTGGTGCATTTTCCGGGAGAACCGTCGCTTCTGGGACAGATATGCAAGGTAAAACTGGATGAGTGCAGAGGCTTTTATTACATGGGTACGAGAATAGGATAAGAGGACAGAATGGGAATTTCGATAAAGGATGTGGATGTGTCATCGATTTCTCCGATGATGCAGCATTATGTAAAAACAAAAGAGGAATATAGAGACTGTATTTTATTTTACCGTTTGGGAGATTTTTATGAAATGTTCTTCGAGGATGCAGAGACGGTATCCCGAGAGCTGGAGCTGACTCTCACGGGAAAAGACTGCGGTATGGACGAGAGGGCGCCCATGTGCGGCGTCCCCTTTCATGCAGCGGAAACATATATCAACCGACTGGTGGTCAAGGGCTATAAGGTGGCTATCTGCGAGCAGATGGAGGACCCCAAGCAGGCCAAAGGAATTGTAAAGAGAGAGGTTATCCGGGTGGTGACACCGGGAACCAATTTAAACGCTCAGGCTTTAGATGAATCTAAAAATAACTACATTATGTCTGTGGTGTATATTTCCAGCCGCTTCGGTATTGCCATTGCAGATGTAAGCACAGGGGCCTTTATGGTTACAGAGGTGGAAAAAATCAGAAGTCTGCTGGATGAAATCTACAAGTTTTCTCCCTCAGAGCTTATCTGCAACGAAGCTTTCTGTATGAGCGGAGTGGATGTGGATGAGCTGAAAAACAGAATGACTTTGTCCTTTTCTCCATTGGATAACTGGTATTTTGATGATGAGCTGTGCGCCAGAACGCTGAAGGAGCATTTTCATGTGGGAACCCTGGAAGGTTTGGGCCTGAAGGATTACAGCTGTGCGGTAATTGCCGCAGGGGCTTTATTCACCTATCTTCTGGAAACACAGAAAACTTCTCTGGAGCATATGCGGGCCATCACTCCATATATCACCGATAAATTCATGCTGATTGACAGCTCTACCAGAAGAAACCTGGAGCTGACAGAAACCATGCGGGAGAAGTCAAAAAGAGGCTCTCTGCTCTGGGTGTTGGACAAGACAAAAACAGCCATGGGAGCCAGAATGCTCCGCTCTTTTTTAGAACAGCCTTTGATTGATATGGAGGAAATCAACGCCAGGCTGGATGCAGTGGAGGAAATCAACGGCCATGAAATGGACAGGGAGGAGATTCGGGAATATCTGGGACCGGTCTATGATTTGGAGCGTCTTATGAGCCGGGTCAGCTACCAGTCCGCTAATCCCAGGGATATGATTTCTTTTAAAACCTCCATTGCCATGATTCCTCATATCCGCCGGCTGCTGCAGCAGTTTTCCTGTCAGGAGCTGCAGCAGATCTATGAGGATATGGATGATTTGCAGGATTTGTACCGGGTGCTGGAGGATGCCATTGTGGAGGACCCACCTTTAGCGATGAAGGAAGGCGGCATTATCAAGGAAGGCTACAATGAGCAGATTGATTACTATCGTTCCGCCAAGACAGAAGGGAAAAACTGGCTGGCCCAACTGGAATCCGAAGAAAAAGAGAAGACAGGAATCCGCAATCTGAAAGTAAAATACAATAAGGTTTTCGGTTATTACCTGGAGGTTACCAATTCCTTTAAGGACATGGTGCCGGAC
>CABSEJ010000021.1 GCA_902476765.1 uncultured Blautia sp. | reverse complement strand
TTGTTGTTTGCGTTTGTGGCGGCTGTATTGGCTGCCTCTGTAGCTTCCTGCGCAGCTTGTTTTACTGCATCTACGCTTCCTGCTGCAGTATTGGCCGCACTTGCAGCACCTGTAGCTGTTTCTGTGGCCAAAGCGGCCAGCACGGCTTTGGCATTTGCATTTTGGGCGGCTGTATTGGCTGCCTCTGTAGCGTCTTCGCTCTCCTGCTTTAAGGTTTTAAATTCCTGCGCCCTGCTGGTTTCTGCTGTCTTTCGCTGGTTCTCTGCTGTTCCGCAGCCGCCCTCTGGGATTCCGCCTGGCCGTACTGTGCAACTTTCTGTGTGCTGTTCTCTGCTTCATCATTAACCTTTTCTGCCAGGGATACCATGCTGCCCCGGACATCTTCACCGTATACAGCAGTCTTAAAATTCTGTATCTCTTTGCTAATATCAGCCACGCTTCTCACCACCTGCCTTTTGTGCTTCCCACTCAGCCCGGCCTTGGGTATACTCCTGCTTTGCCACCACACTTACTCCTGCCAGATACTCACCCAAGAGCATTTCCAGCATAAAGGGCGGCAGTTCCGACTTCATAACAATTTCCTGCAAGTCCCTTTTAAAGTCCTCAATCTTTACTGTTACTGGCCTCTGCAGTTTC
Source organism: uncultured Blautia sp. (assembly GCA_902476765.1). GTDB lineage: Bacteria > Bacillota > Clostridia > Lachnospirales > Lachnospiraceae > Blautia. The sequence goes on along the minus strand of CABSEJ010000021.1, from coordinate 30,727 downwards.
TGGTCTTTCTTTTTCTGTTCCATATAAAGCTCCTTTCGTGCTTCCTGTTCTCTGGATTTTATCGCCCTTATTTATGCTTGGGCCGCCTTCTTTCAATATCATTTCTGCCTTCCTTTCTCATCTCGGAGCGGATGTTATTACGCCTGTGGCTACATCTATGGAGCTGTACGTCCAGCTTATAGTCCCATCGCCATTATCACTTATTCCCGTTACGATTGGAATAGTCCCTGTCCACCCTTTATATCCACCAGCCATCAGGTTTTCCACTTTTGCGTTTTTAATTGTCCAGTTATGCATATCAAGGTTACATCCTGCGTGGAGCCCTTCCGTACCATACATGCTACCTTCCCTGGAGTAAGCAAATATAGACGTATATTCTGGTGCGCCTTCATACTCCTCCTGAGACCATGACATGTATTTACCTTGGCATTCCAAGTCAAACACCAGGCCTTTATGTGCATTGTTCTTAACCCATTGATTCGTGCCAATCTTACCAACATAGTAACCATCTCTGTAAAAATGACTACCTGCCTCATCGAAAGCAGAACGTTTTTTGCTATCCTGGATGCCGTTATCGTATATTGCAATCTGCCCAGCCGTTATCTGGACATATTTGCTGTTGTTATTAAAACCTATCAACACCCGGTTATAATACTGCTGCATGTAAGAGCCAAAATCACCTTTGCTTACCTTGGTTTCTACAAGGTCGCTGGTAACTTTTAGAGATGCAGCTAATTCTACCTCCACTCCTGTGGCCCTGGTAACTTCGGCCTGGATAAGGTCTTCGGCTACCTGGAACTTAGCCGTTACTGTAGTGTTTATTTCATTTGTCACAGACGCTTTGTATTCAGCAGATAGCTTTTCAGCACTTATGGAGCCGGCCTTGATAAATTCTCCCAGCAGAACGCCGTCTATGGTCCATGCATTTTTATACGGTCCGTTAAACCCATTCCTAGAAAAACCAATGCCATTCATATTTATCTGCATAACTTGTTTGGCTTGCTCTTTAGATGGAGCATCCATATACAGGTCCCTAAGCCAGCGGCCGTCCTCGTCAAACTCGGACACTTTGTAGCCGCCCCTGGAACCTGTCATCATAGCGGTGGCATTATCTATGGCGGCCTGCAGCCAGGCGGTTGTCTGCCGGGTGTTTTCTAATTGCTGGTTCATATACTGGTAGTTGCCCTTGTTTTGCTCCGTATAGGACAGTTTCATGGTGTTGCCTAACTGCAACTTGTCCTCTGCTGGGTTTTGCAGGTGTAATTCTAGTTTCTGCACCGGAAACGTCCTGTCCATGCCGTGGGGCTTGGAATATACCGGGACAGTGTCTCCCAGCTCAAAGCTCTCTATGTCTGTGTCCAGGAGAGACAAATCTGCGGCGGTAAGCTCCAGCACCATAGTTTCGTACTGGTTGTCTTTCAGCCAGTCCTCGCCCTTCTTCTTTAAATTCTCCGGTTCTGTAACATCATCCCAGGACACCACGCACCGGTTCCAGCCATAAAGGGCCACAGCGTCTGCACTGTACAGGTAATCCTTGCCGCCGTTTACAGAGGTTATGTCCACATAGGCTTCCAGGCCCTCTATGGGGCTTTCCTCCAGCCTGGCCCCCTTTGGGATTACGCAGGTGTACAAATCGCTGGCGGACACATTCTCTGAGTAATCCAGGAGATTGTCCCCGAACTCTATGGGCTGTTCACAGATTTTCCCGTATTCCTGCAGCGTCACAAGGTCAAGGTATCGCTTACCGTTTACCTTGCGAATTCGAAGATAACCGCCCAGACGTTCACAAAGCTTTTCCCGGATAGTGTCCAGGGTGGTTTCTTGATTGGTAAACCGGTACAGGCTGTCATTGCTGTCATGGACCGTTACAATGCCAACATAAAACTTTTTCTTATCCTCCACCTGGCTGTTATGGATATTCAGCCAGGTTTCTAACAGCTCCCTGGAAGTCTTGTCATGGTACACCGCCTGGGGCTGGATAGAATCAAACAAAAAAGCAAGCTCACCGACTGCGTAAACCTGCTTTGTCCCGTAAAAGTCCTTCTCAGATTCCCGGACTTCTCCGTAAAATATTTCTTTTTCATTCTTCAGAACCTGAATCATGGAGATTCTGTTTTTTATGTTGGCATATTCCGGGTTTATTACCGGTACATCACATTCAAACGTGCCGGAATCGTTCATCTGCAGTTTGGTAACTGCATCCGACACTGTGTATTCCAAATCCCCTGGGTAATACAGGTCTTTTCCATCAATTAGAACCTGGTACATCACAAATACCTCCCCCTGTATTCCACAGACAGCTTACCGGTGCCGGAAAATGTCAGGGTTACATCTTCTTTGCCAACCCTGACAGCTGGGAAGCGGTTCCTGCCGACCTTCAGGGTATATGTCCGGCCCCCATAGGTTAGTTTTAAGTTGTTGGCCTGCGTAACCACAAACACTGGAGGATTGTCGATTCCGGCACCAAGGATGGTTACTTTTTTATTTGCGCTGGTTATCTCAATATCCATCAGGGTGCGGATAACACCGGTCCGAAAATTAAAAGAATCCCATTGCCAAGGCTCATTGCTGGCCAGCAGGTCATATTTAAACGGCTCTGCGCTTCCAGTCATGGTTATAGTCCCATATACCGGATTTGTCTTCTTGCCATCCAGCTCCAAGCGGACCATGTAATAATGGTCTGGCTCGTCATCCAGAACCATCTTGACCCTTTTTCCGTGGACGGAATCCGCAAACTCCGAATATTTTAAATACCAAGTCTTATAATCGCCGTCCATTAAGTCAAAGACCAGCTCTATGCCATCCCGGTCATTGTATGCCGGCCGGCCGTTTATCTCCGTCAGGTCTATGCTGCCGTCTCCACCGGGAATGTCCACCAGTTGGGTCTTAGGCTTTGGCATAGGGATGTAAATGCTCAGCAGCTTTAGTCCCCAGTCCCGTTCTGTATGTATCTTATCTGCAAATGTCACACCACTGCCCATCAGGTTTTCCTCCTTTCCAACTTGCCAAGTTCGTTGTTTACTTCTGGTGCTATTATCTTTCCTACGGGTTTCTTGTCTAGGTATACGCCCATGCCTTCCATGGCTTTTGCGGTTTCTTTTCCTATGCGTTCGTAGTCTATGTCTGTTCCTTCACCAGATACAGGGGGTTGTTTTCCGCCACCACTTACAATTCTTCCTGTAGTTGTAGCAGGAGTTGAAGTTATGCCAGACACCTTCTTTTGCATATTACGCATAGAATCATATAGGCTTGACGTCATTTCCTCATCCGGTATATTGTCTTCAAATCCGACACCAACACCAAGGGCCAAGTTCTTTCCTACCAACTTTTTCATCAGGGTAGATGGAGAGTGTATGCCAAAAAAACTGCAAATGGAATCAACTACACTATCAGCAAAACCACCGATTTTGTCGATAATCCATCCTGTCATATCCGATATGCCGTTCCAAAGGCCTCGGATGATGTTTTTGCCAATAGACACCATTTTCCCCGGTAATGATGTAATTGTGTTCACGATACCGGAAACAATACTGGAAGCTGCATTTTTTACCACACTCAATCCGCTCCGTATTGCTCCGCCTAAATCAGAAATAGCACTTTTTCCAATATTTTTAAGATTAGATGGAAGGTTTGCTATCACATTTTTGATAGCATTATATACGCTAGTTCCGGCGTTCTTAACAACGCCAACCATTCCCATAATGCCATCTTTAAAAAATGTAATGATTTTCGTGCCTAATGATAGCCAGTTAAAAGCCTGAATCACATCAACGATAGCCGATACAATCTTAGGAATATTTGCAACCAGAGTGGGAATCGCCTGTAAAATTCCTAAAAGGAATTGCCCCAGTAGTTCTGCACCCTTTGCCAGTATGGTTGGAAAATTATCATTGATAATATTGGCAAAAGTAGATATAATTTCCGGTACTCGTTCAATCAGAATCGGGATTGCCGATATGATTCCTTCAACCAGTTGGCCCAGCAGCTCAAAGCCTTTTTGTATCAGGATAGGCGCCGCTTCCGCTAATTTGTCTCCAATGCCCTGAATGAAGTCAAGGATTTTCGGCAAGGCTTCCGGTATGGCTTGAACAAATCCTGTAATTAGATTGTTTAACAGTTCATACCCTTTTTGGAGTAATCCTGGCCCATGAGCAGTAAGTTGGTTATATAGCTCTGTTATCAAAGATAAAACAAACGAGCCTACCACAGGCAGTAACTGTAGCATTCCATTAAAAAGCGCCTGCAGAATCTCTCCTCCAAGGCTTATCAGCTGTGGAATGCAGGAGTTTATATTGTCTCCAAAAGAAGTAATGACTTGGGCCGCTGCTGTGATAATTCCAGGTATTGCCTGGATAACTCCCATTGCAAGGCTTGACACAATCTGTCCGCCGACAGCCATTAGCTCATTTAACTTCCCAGAATTTAATGACTCTGACAAGCTGTCCATCAAAAGACTTCCTACTTTCGGAAGTTCTTCGGCTAAGCGAGGAACAATCTGCAGCAAATTGTTCGTGATATTCTTACCAGCAGTAATGACTGACTCTGCCAGTTTTTCAGGCGAACCGCTTCCATTTAAGAAGTTGTCAAAAGCCGCCTTCGCAGCATTCACAGAGCCTTCTATTGTAGTTAGGGCTTCTGCACTGGTTGTTCCAGTGACTCCCATATCTTCCTGAATTTTATGGATAGCCTGAATTATCTGGGAAAATGACACATTGTCCAGATTTTCTATTTTCTCGTTCAGGATTCCGCTGTCATTGATAAGCCGGACCATCTCAGCCTGAGTTCCGCCATATCCTAGCTTTAAGTTGTCCAGCATGGTGTAGTTTTGCTTTGCAAAGCCCTGGTACGCATTCTGGATGTCTTCCATGTTTGTACCGAACTTGTTTGCATTATCAGACATGTCCACCATTGCCATGTCTGCGATACGGGCGGCCTCTGCCGTATCTCCGCCCAGCCCCTGAAGAAGGGAGGCAGAGAAACTTGTTACCGTCTCCATATATTTGTTCGCAGAGACACCAGCCGTCATATATGCATTGTTAGCATTGTCAATAACAGTTTTTGCGCTATCCTTAAAAAGAGTCTCTACACCGCCAATATTTTGCTCTAAACTCGCCACTGAATCCAGCGCTGCCTTAGAGACTCCTGCAAATGCAGTTGCGACACCGGCCACTGCGGCACCGACTACTTTTAGGCCCCCTTTTGCAATACTGCCTAATTTCGTGATACCGCTGTTAAAGCCTTTTTCATCAATAGAAGTATCAAATTTTAACGAACCATCATAACCCACTCTCCCCACTTCCTTTCTCGTGAATAGCGCAGGCTCGTAGGCTCACTTAGGCGCTTATTTCTTAATCTCTATTTCATTCTTGCACGTTTTGCATTTAATAAATATTCCACCAGACAGCACCGCTGTATTGTCATACAGGACCAATTTAGTGCTGCATTCAGGGCACCTGTACCAACTCCGTTTTAAAGAGGGATAGTTAATTTTCTTCATATTACGCAAAAGCATTTCCAATATCATAATCAGACAGAGCTTCGGCCGGCAGTTGTATGGCCCTCTGTATCTTTTGGATACGCTTTCTTTCCTCCTTGTCTTTAATCGCTGACAAATCCATGGAGCGATACATAATCCGCTGCTTGATTTCCGTGTCTTCTGAAAGTCCGTCAAAAAGTGCACGAAACTTCCACCAGTGGAGATAATCTACTGTTTCAAGGTCTATCCCGTAATCCCTGAGAAATCCGGAAAGTATATAAGGATAATCAACAGAAAAAGAAAAGAGCGGTTTCTCCGCCCTTAAATCTTCTTCACCTTCTGTTTCTTTGCCACTTATTGTCCCTGCTTTATCCAAAGTCTCCATGGACACAAATATACTTAATTGGTCGAATGCCTCTTTCCAATCTGATACCTCTGCCAAGAAATACTCTGTCAGAAACTGCATTTTACACAAATCCGGTATTTCCGTGTCTTTCAACATATCAAGAAGCTTTATGTATTCCCTAAAATCTGTGATAATTGGAATATTTCTCCCATGGACTGTAACACTGCAGGGATATTCTTCATAAAACAGGTTCAATCATTTCACTTCCCACTTTTGTTCTGTGCCCGTCTTTGAGCACGATTTGGTTTATACTTGTTAATCATGGATGTCCTGCGTTTATTCGCTTCATTCACGCACTTGTTGCATTCATCAATAAATGACTCATAACAATCCTCACAGATTTTGGCATTCTTCTTTCCGTTAAAAAGTTTTTCTGCCGTTTTGCAGCCAAAAATATTGTCAAACAGGTCATAAAACATTTGGCAATAATCTTTTAAAATAGAAGACTGTAATCCGCTTTTTTTAAGTGCATTCTCCTTTTTCTCCAGTGCTTCAAAGGATTTTTCAAATCTTTCCATGAAATCTGCGTCATCCACATCAATTTCAAGTTCCACATCATTCCATTTCCAAAGACTCATGACTTCAAGTTCCTCCTTTATTCAGACTTTTTTCATATGTTGCCGTTTTCCATCCATCAGCAGACGTTGCGAACCCCTCTTCTAATTCAGACACAGATTTAAAAGTCCCAGAATAAATAAGAGCGTCCGTTCCATCTCCATCAGTGTCCGGGATTACTGCATAAGTTCTTTTAATGGCGGGATATTTATCAGCAGACGCTTCTGCAAACAAATCCACGCTGATAATCTCCACATGAGCTTCATTTCCCAAAAGCTCTTTATCGTGGATTTTAGAGAGTTTCTCATGCACAGGTGTATTTGTATGCCTGTCATACGAAAACTCGATTGACGGGGCATATCCGACAACATCAGAGCGCTCTGCGTCTTCGTCTACATACTGCCGTGAATACTCTTTAGGGTTCTTGCTGCTTGTCATAGTTGTGAAATTTGTCATTCTTTCAAACTTTGGCGAATCTTCTGCTTCACTCGTGCTCATGAAGGCCACCCTTTTAGACCTTTGCACGATATTTTTTGCTGTACCTGCCATTACACTACCTCCTGTACATAAATTAAGCGGCATTCTATACGATACCGGGCATTTTCCCCGTCTACATCATATAGATAGCCGCTGTTCATAGTTTCTAATTTTACTGGGTATTTTCCTTGTCCTAAATCGGGAAATTCTTCTTTAAACGTCTTCTCTTCCAGCCATTCTTCGAAAGTCTGGTAAAATCCACTATTTTCAATGTTTATTCTTGTATCCTGGTCATATTCTTCCTGACTAGTAAACGCAAATTGATACTGTTTTTTTGCTCCACCATCCATGTATTTCTGGATAATAGGGTCGCAAGGAAGAGGGTCTATAGAATATTCCATAGCAGTCCCCACATAATCCACATTCACCCTCCAATTTTCCAGAAAATCACAGGTCAGGATAAAATCCCGGATACTCTTAATGAGATTTGACATATTTTGCAGCCCCTTTCAATATGGAACCTTTATCCCTGTTTTTCATTCGCTCAAACCAGTAAGATTTTTCCTTATGTTCATAATACTGTTTTCGTGCATAAGGAGCAATCTGGTTAATTTCTCCGCTGCCTATAACAGTACCAAGAGTGGCAGACTTAATTAGTACCCCTGTCTTTCTTGGTGTGTCCGGATTCATTTTGCGGATACACTCAGAATCTACAAATTCCTGGGCCTTAGAAAAATCTTCTTGCTTTTTAGGGGCGAACGCAGAGTTCCATTCTAATTTTGCAGTTGCTTTTCCTCCATTTGCTGCCTGTGTATAGATAGCTCCTCTCGGAGTTTTGATTTTAAATTTCTTCTTCCCCTTCGCCATTACGCACCGACTGCCTTTATATGGGGATTTCCGCCAAATGTATTGTAGTTTACAGAAGTTATCCTGGTTTTTTCCAGCCCATCCAAATCTTTGACTGTCTGCATTTTCACACCACAATTACCTTTTACGATATAATCGTCCTTTTTTAAATCCAGGCTTGTATCAGGAATGCGAACTGTATAAACATCTGCATTTTTTCTTCCGTCTGTAGTGATAGAGGATTGTTCATCTTTGAACCACCATGCTTCCGGGACATATACCCGTTCCCAGGTGTCAGTCCTGGAAGCGGTATCGTATTTTCGGTTATAAATAGTTATATCCGTATTGGTTAGCATACGTTAAACCTCCAAATCCATCAGTCCCGAATTGTCAAGATACACACAGGCAATATCATACAAGCTCTGCCTTAAACCACTGTCTTTACTGGTATTATAAGACACAGAGTAGCCGTCTGTATTTTCAGAGCTTTTTCCTCCCACCTTCTCCTGAATTGCAAGAAATTCAGCCATTTCACACACGGCGCATTTGGCCTGGTTCTCCCATGGCTCACCTTCCCAGTTTTCGGGAAGGCGGCCAAAAGTAAACTGAAAAAGCCTCTGTGTTGCTTTCTGGGATAAGCGCTTCCAGTTTTGTTCTGTCAGGTTTGCCCCACCATAGGAATTTACATAAAACCCATAGTCTACCTGCAATAAAAACACCTCCTACTTAAAGAGAGGCAGCGACAGTATGAGCATAGATACCGTCTTTTTTATTATCTTTGCACTCCGCAATTCCGACAGTGCGATAACCAAATTTCCATGCGTCTGCATCCTGGTTTGCCTCTGGAGTGATAATTTTAGATACGGTATGTTTCTGATACTGGATAGCTGCCTGTTTGTCCACAATTAAAAAGTTCATTGCAAGACCGGCGGAGGCTTTTCCATATCCACCTGCCCCTGATGCAGTCAAAGTGATGGAGCTGTAGAATCTTCCTTCCGGCACCTTCACAATGCCTGCAAATCCCTCAATGGCTTTTTTGGAGGCAGTTGTGTCTAAATCCTCAATCATCCCATATACGGTAGGATTTATAAACAAATAGCAGGTTTCAAGATTTGCTTCTGCATTCTCAATCTTGCTGCGTGCCGTTCTAAGTGCCGCCAGTGCTGCCTTGCCGTCTGAAAGCGCTGCACTGACTTTTGTTATGCCAGAAATGGAAGCATAAGCAGCTAAGCGAAACGCATCTAATTCAGGCACCACCTTAGTTCTCAAAAACTCCCCTGATAATCGTCCGAACGCAATGCCTGCAGATTCAATGTTGTCCATTGCGTCCACCGTAAACATACGGCCACGGTCATAGGTGCATTTCTTGGTTTCGTATTCCAGTGTCACGTCCCCTGAAACATACCCTGTCTGCTTATTGTAGTTCGCCAATCCCTGCATGGAAATTTTAGGAATTAAAATCTCATTCGCATTGGCTCCTTCCTTAACCAATTCGTTTGGGCCATCCAATACCGAAGTAAGGGAAGCCAGTTTGTAAATTTCATCTAACAGTGTAGAATACTGTTTTCTTAATGCAATCGTATTTGCCATTTTTCTTTACCTCTCTTTTTTATTTTTTCTCAGCCGGTAAGCCCATAGCTGCCCGGATTGCCGCTAAGTTATCCAGTCCTTCCTCTCCAGAGCCACCAGTGGGACCTACTGGGTTTTTAATCGGCTCATTTGCTCCAAACAAATAAGAATCTGATTCCTTGGCAGCGTCAAGCGCCTTTTTAATGTCAGCACTTTGGTTTTTAGACTGTTTAAGGCTATCCAAATCAAGAAGCGCCATAACCGCTTTCTCATTACGGCCTCCCGCTGACTTAATGGCTTCCTTCAAAGTGTCATTAAAAACACGGTCAGCCTCCCTAGCTTCATACTCTTTTTCCTTGTTTTTCAAAGCCTGTTGCAGATTTGCGATAGTGTTCTGCATTTCTTCTGGTTTTAAGCCTTTCAGTTCGCCCAGTTCTCCCGTTGCAGTTTCAAACTGGGCCTTATAATTATCCCTTTCCCTTTCAGCAGAAGCTGTTCTCGCTTTCTCATTCTCTATGTCTGTGCCATTCCAGCCCATAATTTTGTCAATAGCTTCTTTTTCCAGTCCTAAGTCTTCTAAATCTTTACGTTTCATGATTTTCTTCCTTTCTTCTACGCTTTTTACGAGGTTGCACCTCTGAACAAAGTTATCTCAGACTGTTTTACGTCTTATCTGCTGACATAAGAAAAGGCGCTTCATCCTGCGCCTTCTTTTCTATGGATAACCGTCTACCATCAAAAAACACATGGTCTCCAATCTTCGCCATTTCATTGCCTATCCTCACCCCTTTCAGCTTTACCGCTCCATCCCTGATACAGTAAACAAATTTTATAGTGGTATAGTTAATGCGGTCTGCCAGCCATCTCGGTGCCAGCATATCCGCTTCTTCTGTTATCCTGTATTCATACTTCGTATGCCTCCCTCCTCCCTAAAAATGGGTACAAAAATACCACTCACTCCGAAGAATGGGTGGTACTAATTCGTTTGATAATATATACTGTCTCGTAGTTCCTCAATTTTCTTTGTTTCCAAAGTCGCCTCCTGATTTTCATCCATAAAATCCACAGCAGCGTCTTCCAAAAACTCCATAAAATCAATTTTTGTGTCCACATCAATAAGGAAATCCACACCCTTTTTGCTATGCAGCACTCTTTGCACAATCTCCTCACTAGGGAACATTTCTTTTAAAAAAGCAACCTGTTTTTCCGTCAAACTAAAGCGTATCATTCCTCAACCTCCTTATTAAATCACTATCTGTAGGATTGCACTGAATCAAAATTCCCGTATCGGGATTTATTGTCACCGTTGCATTTTCACCTACATATTTTTGGCTTCTTTGTCCGTTTTTACCGGCCCTGGCTGTATTTACTTTCATTGGATTTATCAGTGACTCCAATATATCTTCAACAGAAGCACCGGAACGTGATTTTCCCGTTTCGGGGTCACACATAGTACCAATTACACGTTCCATAAAGTGTTTACTTTGGCCTGTAACCTTTGTCCCTTCTGCTGTATAGACTCCAACAACATTTTTCTCAATCTGGTTATAAATTTTACTGTAATTTTTAAATCCTGACAACGGAGAAATCATGCCGCTTTCTACTGAGTTCTTATAATCTGTTAACAAGGCAAATTCCTCAGGCTTATTGTACTTCATTTGTCTAAAGTCTGCAAGGGTTCCGATATTGTCTGAGATTATATTTTTATACCGGACATACTGCTTGGAATCCTTGTCAGCATTGCGAATCATTTCCGGGGTATACTTGGCGTTCTGGTATTTCGTATTAGTGGCTACCCTGCCTTTTCTGTCATAGTAAACTCGTTCTCTTTCCTGCTGCAGTCCCATTTTCTTGGAAAATCCAGCATATTCATTCAACTGTCCTTGATATTTCGCCTTTGCAAGCATTATATCGTCCTTGTCAGCTCCGCCTTTCTCCAGAAGCCGAACTTTCTCCCGTTGCGCCCGCATGGCGGTTTCCATCTGCCTTTGCTTCTGCTTAGCCTCATAAAGCGTATACTCTTTTCCCTTAAACTTCTTTGGTTCATTCTCTTTCCGGTTCTGGTCTTCCAGCCACTTATCTGTCCAATTTCTTTCTGATATTCCAGGGATAAATGGATAATATTCATGGTAACAGTTCCAGCCACAAAGGCCGGGCCCTGTTCCAAGGCCACAGACTGTTACAAGTTGACTTTTGCTCCAAACCTTACCTTGCCATACCGCATGAGCAGGCCGGGCCCCGGAATGCCAGGCCACTTCAAAAAAATCCGTATGGAGTTTTTCAGCATTGTAGTCGGATATATGCCCTGTTAATTGAGTAATTCCTGTCATAACTGCCCTTCTGGCCGCCACATCCACACGGTTTGCCCATCCAGACGAATAATCAATTTTCCTGAGCCCGCTGTCTGTGAGCTGCTTCACAACACGGCGAAGAACGCTATTGTAACCAAATGCACCTAACACTATATCCATACAAGCGGAATCTAAATACCCCTGATAAACTTCTGCTAATGGAGTCAACACTTTCTTCCCATTGTAATCAAGATAAAATCCTAGAGATTGGGTGATGTTTTTCAGTTCGTCATTGGTCTGTTCTACCAGCGCATGAACAATCTGCTGCAGCTCCTTATTTTCCTCATACGGAATAAATTTCTCATTTACCTGCTCATAAATGTCCTTATTCCGCACGTATTCCCAGTCTATAACTTTGTCATATAATTCAAATATTTCCGGATAGGATGCATTAAGCGTCTCTTTCAACATTTTTTCAATGTCTGCTGAAGAATACCCAAGAATCATCAGCCTGTTTATCTGGTAATCGGCTGTACTGGTTATTTTTCCTGCTTTTTGGATTCTTCTTACAATGTCTTCCATGATACGCATTTCCAAATCAGAAAAATGTTTTTCTATCTGGCCGGAAAGTTTTTCTTTGTACTCACGGTTCATTTAAAATCACTCCATGACGGTATTCAGCTCCGGAAGGTTTGCTTGTGCCGTCTCTAAATCCTCGTTATACCACTTTGCCCGGTATTCTGCTAAACTCATTACCCCCATGCTCACATCCTGCCTATCCTGCTGCCTTTCCGTTTCCTCATCTGTCAGAATAGAGTCATTGAATTTACAGGAAAAATTGTATCCTGAATTAAGCATTCCGTTGTAGAAAGCCAGGCCTGCCGCAAAATCTTCCAGGCACTCACGCAGGTTTCCTTGAATGGCGGAAACCCGGTTATATTTCCTCGCCTTTGAAGTTTTGATTTCTGCCGCTGTTTTTTCCACTTCCTGTACGTCAGACAAATCACCATAGGCCAGGCCAACGATAAACTCAATTTCTCGTTTATATTCTTCCAATCCACGCTTATAGGCCTCGTCTCGCATTTCTGGAGAATATTCTTTTAAAAGTTCTCTGTCTTTGCCATCCTCAATGTTTAATCCACGGTACAGCCGTTTATTCAGTTTTGCCATGCCAAAGCGCCCTGTTCTTTTGTCTTTCTGCAGAGCCCTGTTGTCTATGTGAACAGCTCTTTCTCCTGACTCATATTCCCAGTCTAACCTCGCCCCCTGAATATCAGCTTTCCGTATCCTTTCCTTAGCGGCTTCAAAAATAGACACACCGCAGTTAGAACCATCTACTTGGTTTTTTAAAGGATTTCGGTAGTATCCAAAATCCATGCTTGTCATGCCTGGATAGGTGATAGGCCCAGGGGAAATATTTTTCCATTCTTCTACATTCTCTAAACTGCATGAAATTCCAATATTATCCCGACTCTGCGAATGATAACACTTATTTTCGATTGTAAGATTACCGTTCACAAAATAGTGGCGCTCGAACCGGATAAAGTAATCAGATTCTCCCGCCTTTCTTACAGTAAAGAAACCTATGTCAAGAGGCTTCCCATCATCCCCAAAAGCAATGGGAACAAATTTGTCCGCAGTTACGAACTCCGCTTTATCTGGCCCTATAGGCTTTAACACAAAAGACCCCAAACCCAGACCTTCCTGCAGATTTTCATTAAGTTTTGCCACGCTTTTTTGATAAACCTTGTCAAGACGCTCTATGTCAATGTTGGTTTCCATTTCATTCAAAACTACATCTGCAAATTCACGGCATATGCCTGCTTCAATCCCAAGTGATTCCACAAAACTATCCATGCACCAATCAGCATGTCCGGCCAGCATTTGTTTCCATTCTTTTATAGCCTCTATCATAGTATCGGAAAGAGTAATGTCTTTTCCAACAATATTCTTTAATTCACTATAACCAAACATTTTCATAAACCCTTTCCAAAATCTTTTTAATCCATCAAACATCTTACACCTCTTGAATCAGATATTTCATGTCTCGTTCTATCGTGTATTCAAAAGAGTCCAGACTGTCAATATCTGTGCTCCCATCATCCAGCCGCTCATCTTTGTCTTTTACGTCTTTATCCCATACCGCATCTGAAAAAGCCATTTCCAATGATTTGCAATCCTTTGTAATAAAAAACCGCCTAGCTCCCATAAGCTTGACGGTACATCTGATACGGTCTGTAATTACTTTCTTTCGGGCTGGCTTCACGGAAATCCATGGAAAACGCTTCTCAACTGCGTTTCTAATAGAATTTCCCAGAACAGTTTCTGCGTTATCATAAAATACGGATTCTACGTTGCAATATTCCACATAATCCCCATGCTTTACAATCACAGCATATTCGTCAAGCACTTCCTGAATAAACTCACAAAACAGCTCATCCAGTCGGTTGCTGTCTATTTCTTCTTCTTCATCCTTCTGGACAATTCGCTTTGATTTAATGGCAATGACTTCCCGGTAATCATCCGTGTATCCTCTTGCAACAAAAGAATGACCGGATTGATTTCCGCCAAAATCAAGGCCTATTTCTATCGATACAATGTCTTCTTTTCGAAACTCTTTGCATAGCGGTTTGTCGGAAAATGCTTCCACTACTACACAACGAAATGCTTCTGGATTATTTGCAAATCGTTTGTAAATCGCTCCTTCAGCTCGCTTCCAGAGTCCTAATATTAGACGGTCATAGTAAATTGTGCCTTCATACTCCTTGCAAAGCTGTTCTACAAAATTAGGAGCTAAAAAAGGATTATCAAAAATCATGTATCTTTGCAGATAAATGTCCAGCTCAACGCTGTCCAAAAATTCTTTGAGCCAATGTGTAGGGTGTTCTGGATTGCAGCTACCATCAAAACAGCTATACGGTTTGTCTAAACGAGATTTTAACATCTGGAAAACTTCTTTGTTCCACTTGGCAACCTCATCTCCATAACAGTATTTTATGCTAGAACCCTGTATTTTCGCCACCTGGCTGATTTTCTCAGCACCAAGGCAATAAACATCCTCTCCGCAAATCCTTGCCACATTCCGGCTGTTAATCGTGCCTATCAGCTTGTCTGTGTAAATCTCCCTCATAGGCTGCAGCACATTTCTTTCAATGGATTCTTTCGATACTCCAAGGATTACATTCAGCCCTGGAAGGCCGGCTCTTTCACGGATTCTGAAGAGTATAACATAAGCTGTGTCTACATAGGATTTACCAGAACGAACAGCCCCAGATTTTATGTTCCAGCGGTGCGTGGCATTAACAATATATTCATTCTGCTTCTTGCTCAACTGCATTGTCACGCATCTCCTTCAAAATAGCATCCAGCTTATCTAATGCCTCATCCGTCTCGTTCTCTCCGGTTACTGCCTGCTTCCTTGCCTGCTTCAGCTCTGTATCCGCTTCCCGGTTACGTCTGTTCTCTTCTGGTTCCGGTGACTGTCCAGCATACTGTGCCACAAAATACGCAGCCTTTGTGTTGCCCTTCATGGCCTCCTTAATCTGGGCCATTAAAAGAGCCGATTCTAAAGTACACTCTAACCCAAGCGCCTCCAAAACCGGCTTATATTCTTCATTGTCTATTTCTGCGGTAAGCAGTAGGTTCAAGGTCTTCCTAAAATCCGCTTTTCTGCGTCTCGCCTCGCCGCTTGCCTTACCGCCTTTTCTTCCCATTTCTCTTGCTTCGCTCACGCTTCGTTTGCTAAAAGGGATTAAGTTTTCATTGTTAGCCATCACCTCACCGCCAGTATTATTTTATATCGTACAAAAAGCACCCAGCCCATAAGCCAGATGCTTTTTCAAATAATGAAGGAGGGTCTCCGTTTCTTTCGGATTAACCTAGTACCATAATATCACGAAAGCAGGTCGATTTTGTCCCCACTTTTTAATAAATCAAGAAAATGATAAAATTCTCTCCTGATTGCATAAAATTCTGTTTTTCCTATCGGTATTTTCCCAAGCTTCTCATCATACTCTATGAACCTATATGGTAATCCATTTATCACGCTCTTTAGAATATACGGATAAAATTCACTGGATGCCGCTATAGCTGCCTGTTCTATCATCTCGCAGTCCTTTTGGTATGTAACATTCCGAATTGCCATTCCTTCCAATGGATTCCCTTTAAAGTTTCCTCTGAGCATACCATCATAGTTCATGGAACTTATGCCCCTGTTTATCTTAGATTTCTTTTCTTCGTACTGCAAACAGAAAGCCCGTAGTTCATCATACCGATTTTTCGATATTCCATAATCTTCCCAAGTCATGTCCCTGAGTCTTTTTTTCGCCAATGGAATCACCTCCTGTATTCTTTTCCTGTCTCTTTATCCCGTAATCCTATAATCTCCAAACCGGAAACACCTGCTGCCGCATTCAGCATTCGGTATATGCTCCGGATATGCTTTGGGATTCTGCTGGCATTATGTACTGCTGCTTCCGCTGTTGGGTCTGGGTATCCTTCTTTATTCATAGCTTTCACCTCACAGTTTTTACATATTTGTCTTCCTTCTGGAACTATAGTCCCACAGAAAGCACATCTGTCTTCCACTTTAAATCACCGCCTTTTATAGCAATCAATCTAGGTATTCATCCTGAAAAATGCAATAGTTTCTAGGCAGGCTCCAAAAAATCGTTCAAATCCATCTGGCCTTCCAGTATATATTCGCTATGCTTTAGTTCTTTCGGTTGCTCTGCTTGCTTCTGTACCTCTTCCTGCCTTGCTCTCCCTCTGGCCCTGACTGCCAGCACAAAGGCATCTTCTCCGACATCATTTTCCTTTTCTCTGTCCTTCTTTTTTAAGCATTTACGGATGGCCTGCTCCACATTGTATCCCATGGAGTTCTCTAAATGCTTTTGGATTTTTCGGCAACGCTCTGCTTGGTATTCAAAGAGGGCCTGCTCATATCCCTCTTTTTCTTTGGCAAATACCTCCAGAGCGGAAGAATAGTCATGCAGTACATTACAGAGTACGCACAAATCTCCGGGGCTCATGTATATTTCTGGTTTTTCTCCGGATAAAGTGTAATACTCTATCCGGATACCAGACTCTTCCTGATTTTTAATGTCCATGGACATTTCTAAGGTTTCTTGTGTCATTCTATGCCCTCCATATAAAACTCTAGTTCCTGCTGCCCAATCTCGTAGTTCATCCAAAGTGTTTCTATCCTTGGAATCCCGGCTTCTGCCTGTGTCCTTTTCTGTACTTTTTTCCATCCTTTAAGCGCATGATTGTACAGGTCATTATCGTATCCAGACAAAAGAACCTTTCCTGGGTGTTTTGCTAATATATCCAAAAGCTCCTCATGCTCATGGTCTTCCATTTCGTAATTATACAGATAGTTCTTTCTGGTTCTATGCAGATACGGTGGGTCTGCATAGATGAAGACATCTTCCGTGTCATAACGTTTAATTAGTTCTACTGCTGGCAGGTTTTCAATCTGTGCATTTTTTAGCCGCTCTGCGGCTATCAAAAGCCTATCGGGTATGCTTCTCCATTCTTTTGTGGTATGTGGGCTTGTTTTTCTCTGGCTGCTCCTAAATCCATTCCGGTATCTGTTGCTACATCCAAATCCCTGCCAACACCTCACGGCGAATTTCCTGGCTCTTTCTAAGTCTGTATCAGTTTCTATGTACTCACAGGCATTGTAATATTCATCCCTGGCATATGGTGTCATTTTCAGAATTTCCACCAGTTTTTCCGGCTGCTCTCTTATTACACGGAAATAATTTATAACTTCCTTGTCCATATCATTTATAGTCTCAATCCTGCTGGGCTGCTTTGAAAAAAATACGGCCCCACTCCCAAAATAAGGCTCAAGGTACACCTCATGCGGCGGTATATACTGAAGAATCCAATCTGCGATACGGTTCTTTGCTCCTGGATATTTCAACACACACTTCAATTTAAAGCCTCCTTTATAATCTCCGCCCTAATCTGCTCGTCCGTCAATTCCTCTATCCCTGCTGCCCCGAAGAATGTAGCCCCGGCCGGAGTTATCTGCACGCACTCTATCCAGCTTTCCGCTCCTACCTTTCAGCCTCCGTAGGTGGCTACTCTGCGTCGGAGGTATTTGTGTCCGGGTGTTAGTTTCTTTTTTATCCATGTCTTGTACATCCCCTTTTCTCAATTCTTAATATTTCTCTTGTTGCTGCTAAAACCAGAGCCCGTAACAAATCGGATTTCTGGTATTTCTTATCCAGTTCTGCCACATCCGCCTTATAACTTGCCCAGAACTCGCTTGTGCCGTCTGGGCTGCTGTATTTGCGGAACAGTTTCCACACGTCTGTGAACAGGTTATAGTATTGTTTTAGCCTTTTATCATTCATATTTCCCTTTCTCGGTTACACTTAGTTACATAGTTTACTCGTCAGTTACAGCACCCTTGTAACCGCCAAACTATTGATAAACACTGGTGTTTTTACTGTTTTTTATCTAGGTTACAAAAGTTACAACCACTTTCCATATAGCGAAATATTTTTTATACAATCCATAAAATATAGAATAAAAAAAATATCTATATAGGGAATGCAATGTAACCTTGTAACTTTTGTAACCGCTATTTAAACGGCAGCTCTTCTTGTATGTTTTCGTCTATCTCCATAAATCCATCCTTATCCGTCTTTATGCCATTATCCAATTTAAGAAAAACACACCGCTGGCTCCTCCCGTTTATTTTCTTGTTTTTGGTAGGATTCTTTCCATCTGTCTGTAGCAATCCTTCCCGGTCTGCCCAAGAAAGGAACGATTTTTTAGAAAATCCGCCATCCCGGCACAACTCATCAAAGGCTTGGCCGTAGAAGATAGCATATCCTTTTTCTAGCATTCCCCATTTCTCACAGTTCGCCCCGAACTCAAAGCGCTGCTCGTTCATGGCGACTTTATCCAGCAAATACCTGTAACATCTTTCATTGTCAGACAGCGTATTCCGGTCAATAAGGACCTCTTTGGCTTCATCCAGGGAAATATAGTTCCTGTCCTTAAAAATCCATTCTGTGGCTATTTTATCGGCTGTCAGGACTATGGACACGGATATTGCCTGCTTCTGCATTTTGTCCGTGTCAAAAAGGCTTGTTTGAAAGCTTTTTTGAATCTCCCTGATTTTTTCAATTCCCATAGCCTTAATGATTTCCACAAACCTTTTCCCGGCAAAACCATAATTCTTCTTTAGGATGTCTGCCGTTTCCTGAGGGTTCTCATAGACTTTCTCTCCGCACTCCACCTCCAGGATACGATTTATGGCTCCGCCCTGATTTACATAGCTGTTCAATGGGCGCTCCCCATTCGTTAAAATGCAGTTCTGCCAGCGGTTTTCACGGTTGATTCCCAATTCCTTGTTGGAACGGCTCTTGCCCTTCCCTGAGCAAAGGTCATAGACAATCCCCTCGAAGTTGTCTCGGATTCTGGCGGAGGTTTTGCTTGTGTCATCTAAAATCATAGGCAGGTTGTTAAGCATATCAGCCTTGGCCTCCAGGGCTACGTCTGTTGTCTTAAAATCTCCTATGTACTGGCTTTCTCCCGGATTCCCCCACACAGAAGCCGCAGCCATGAGGGTGACTGTTTTTCCTCCTTCAGTTTCGCCCCATAGGTCGACGAAAAAGGGAAGTCCACCAAGCATTCCAACCAAGACGCTTGCAAAGGAGGCCGCCAGCATGAACTTTATTTCTTTTCTGCCGGTTGCCCGTAACTTTCGCACATGGGACAGCCATTTTTCTTCGTTCCCATGTTCCGCAACAGCGTCAAACAAACTTTTAAAGCGGCTGTCTCCGTCAAACAGGATGTCCGTGTCATATGGGACAAAAGTGTTTTTTATCCATCCCAGTTTTCCAGTTGAATACTGCACCTGTATATTCTCGTCATTCAAATTTTCCACATCCGACAGATACCTTACAAGGTGTTTTGCATTCTCGCTGGTAACGGCCACTCCTCTTGCGGAAAGAGCCACAATCTTGTTTGCAGAGGTTATCAGGGTCTTTGGCACTATAATCTCCTCCCAGCGGCCGGAACGTTTATAGGCAAGCTTTATCTGTTCTTCTCCGGTCTCCAGATTTTTCAACCGTTCTATCGGCAGGACGGGATGATAACACGCTAACAAGTCTGGGGCCGCAGGATTAGGATTGTATTGGTAAATTCCGCTATCTGAGGCAATCCAGGATTTGCATTTCATGTTGTCATAAGGGCCGGAAAAATTTGTCCAATTTTCCAGTAATGATGGTATTTTCTTTGCGGATTCCTGTTTTTTTATTTCTTTTTCCACACGCTTATAGGCGGCAACAAGCTCCTTAAACTCCGTTTTTACCCGCAGTTCTGACGCTCTAAGCCCCAGCGAGGCCAGCAGCTCCGCCTTGTATAGTTCGTCTTCCTGGTCGAACACTTCTTCCAGGATTGACTTTGATAAAATTGTCTCGGCCGTCAGCTCATTTAAAGGGACCATTTCACCACCTGCTCTCTAATCCATTTATTTCTGCGTGCCTGTAAAGCTCTATTTGCAGGGCATTGTAGCAATCACACCAGACATCGCTTAGCGGCTCTGAATTTTTGACCGCTTCTCGGAAAATATGTATCTTCCTTGCATTCAATTCTCGTTCCTGTCCTATCCGCCATTCTTTTTTTCGCCGCATTTCCACTCTTTTTTTGGAGCGATACACGGCCAGCTTGGAAGAAAACGTGGGCTTTTCATAAGTTCCGCCCAAAAGCAGGAATGCTTCCCGAAAACCTATACCCTCCATGCGCTGGACAAACTCAAAAATGTCTCCGCTTGCTCCGCAGCCAAAGCAATGGAAATCTTTGTCATAAATCTTCATGGAGGCTTCCCGGTCTCCTTTGTGGAAGGGGCAGGAAACAAAGCCTGCCCTGTTGGGATAAAGCCCATATCTTCCAGCAATGTCTTTCATGGAAAACGCTGCTTTAATCTCTTCTTTCGTCATAGCATTTCCCTCTGCAAATATTCTTTTAGCTCCCTGTACAAAATATCCCTTATCAGCTTGCTAGTAGTCTCTTCCTTACAAAAATCCAGCTGCATTCCATATCTGGCCCGGAAAGCGTCTATACTTGCCACCAGAGCCTTTTCGTTGTACTGGCTCCGGTATTTCCCGTTATAAGCCTTTTCCCAGCTTCCTCCCTCCACCAGGAGATAAATCCGGCAGCCGGCTTCTTTTGCCCGTTCAAACTCCCTTTCAAAGCGCTTACGCTCCTTTCCGAAGCACAGGCAGAGCTCATCCAGGTTCATTTTCCTTTCTATTGCCACTCTTCCGGAGAGGTCTAATTCCTCCCCGGAAGGCAGCGTGCATTTGCAGGAATAATCCCCCTGCTCCAGCTTTCTGCGCTCATGGGGCAGTCCAGTAAGCTCAATCCTTTTTTTTAGGCGCTCGGTGGGCTGCTCCCTGGTGTCCACCAAAAGGACCATGCTGTCCAGGCATTTGTCTAATTCAAATGGTGTCATTTGCTCACTCCCTAGTTAAATGGCAGCTCTTCATCAATCCCCTCTGGAATGTTCATGAAGCCATCCGGTCCCGGCGTGCTTCCAGCCGGATAACCATTACTTTCTTTTTCCTTCAGGAGTGTGTCTGCCGGAACTTCAAACTTCCCGGAACGGATTTTTTCTACCGTCACTAGGCTATGACAATTCGTGAAGAAGCCTTCCCTGCCGTTAAACCGGTATTCTTTGTTGTTAAATAGCGCTCCGATAAGTTTTCCTTTCAGTTTCTGCTCGTCCCAATCCCAGTGGTATCCCTGGTTGGACTCCTCAAAGTTGGAGATTACCGTCTTAAATCTCCGCATGGTCCAGTTGTCCTGCTCAGAGCCGTCATCCTTTGGGACTCGGAGCCGGTATGTGCCCTTCCACTTCTTGTCTTCCTGGGCCTGTGCCCTGTAATTAGCAGCATAAAAGTCTTTGTGTTCCCCCTCCGCTATGTCAAAGGAAAGAAGGATTACATCTCCCCAGCTGTTTTCCTGGTATTTTACATCTAAGATTTTCAGGACATAGCCGCCGACAGGGAGCCGCTCCTGCTCAGAATATACTTTGGCTGTTTCATATCCATTCAGTCTTTTCATTTAAAATTCCTCCAATGCTTTGATTACTTTTACAATGTCATTTTCAATTTCGAAGCTTTCAAAGGCCCCCATAGGGCTTTTTGCTGTGCTGTTCTTCGCCTGGGTCTCAAAGAGGTACTTCCCATCCACGCACTTAGACAGGAGAACCGTGGTAAACTTGCTTTCCAGCACAATCTTGTCCAGTTTTTTTCCGGACGTCTTAATGCGTGTGAACATATAGCCGTTTTCGTCGTGGTCTGTCTGGGTGTGGGCCGTAAAGATTACGGTTAAATCCTCCCTTAACTCATACGCATAACACACTAAGTCCCATACGCAAGCGGCCAAATCCACCCACTTATCATAACCTTTCTCTTTACTCCGGCGCATTTCATCCGCCACCATGAGCCCGTTAAGGGTATCAATAACAACCACCTTTTTGTCCTTCCAATCTGTTTCCAGCTTCTTTAGTGCAATAAGAACCTGCTGCACGAAGTCCGTTTTGATATAGTTCTTGTTAGCAGTATTGTACTGCTGCTTCCAGCCTTTCCAGGATAATCCTTTTTTATCGCAGTCTATGTATAAGGTGGTTTTAGGGTTTAAATTTCTCATACTTGTGGTTTTTCCTGAGCCTGATTCTCCGGCAATGCATATAACTTTTGCCATGTTTTCCTCCTATCTAATCTGCAAGTTCTGTTTTTCCACCAGCTTAATGCCCGGAATCATGCAGCCAGCCTTTAACTCTTGCTTTGCCAGCGTCTTATCAACTGTCGGTTCTGCATATTTCAGATACTGCTCCGGCACGTCTCCAATGTTTTCAACTTCCACAGCTTCTGATTTTCGGTAAGAAATGCTTACCTTTGGAGTCTTAAACTTCTGCCCTCCTAATGCACTGGAAAGATATTCTTTTAAAGACGCTGCTTTATTCTCACAGGCTCTTTGCCTGGCCGCCAGATTGTCTTTTTCTTCTTTAATTGCTTTTGCGTCTGCCAACAGGTTTTTAATCCAGCAGGCAATCCCCTCCACCTTCTCATCAAAGGCAAGTTGCAGCTCCCCCAGCTTTTCCATATCCACAATTTCTCCGGTTTCCATATCTACGCAGTTTAAAATTTCATTGTTGATTTCATATAAAGTTGCCATTTATCTCTATTCCTCCTCTTCCTGCTGCATACCGAGTATGCATCTTATCCATACTTCGCCCGGAAGCAAGTCGTCTTGCATTGCCTGTGTAAGGATTCTGACCTTCTCAGAGTCCCGTACCAGCTCTTCGTATTGGTTAGAGCTTATTGTTGTTGTATCTGTCTTCATCAAGATACCTCCTTCGGTGGCCGGCCGAAACGTATACTTTGCGGCGATATATTGGAGAGCCACTCCTCGCCCTTTCTTAATGGTTCATATGCGTATCTTTCCCGGTCTTCTTTATCTAAGCGATATACTTCGTAATCTCCCATACTTGCACGGAAATATCCATCTACATCTGACCTCGTCGAGATTGGAATTTTCCGTTCTTGCGACAGCTGGGATAACATCAACATAGTGCTTCTTACTAAGACCATCACATCGCCGTCACTCATTTTTTCAAACATCCGATTCACCCTCCTTTCTGAAGTGCAGCTCCATCAAATCTGCAATCATCAGGTATTCCTCGGAAATTTTTCCGCTTCTAGTATTCTTTACCTGCTCTCGGAACTCATTTAGGTCTCCGTAAAAGCAGCCGCACCGAACAGACACACCACCATCCTTGTCTCGGAAAAATGTAGTTGTACGGTAACAGGAGCCAAAGCCGTGTATGGTTGCATAGTCGGCATTTCCGTAGACCTCGGCATCTCCGCAGACCTTGGCATTTCCGTAGACCTTGGCATCTCCGTAGACCTTGGCATCTCCGTAGACCTCGGCATCTCTGTAGACCTCGGCATTTCCGTAGACCCAGGCATCTCCGTAGACCTT
This sequence comes from uncultured Blautia sp., assembly GCA_902476765.1. Taxonomy (GTDB): domain Bacteria; phylum Bacillota; class Clostridia; order Lachnospirales; family Lachnospiraceae; genus Blautia. The sequence continues at coordinate 7,095 of CABSEJ010000021.1, read as the reverse complement.
GGCATCTCCGTAGACCTTGGCATCTCCGCAGACCCAGGCATCTCCGTAGACCCAGGCATTTCTGCAGACCTTGGCATCTTCGTAGACCTTGGCATCTCCGTAAACCTTGGCATTTCCGTAGACCTCGGCATCTTCGTAGACCTCGGCATTTCCGTAGACCCAGGCATCTCCGTAGACCTTGGCATCTCCGTAGACCCAGGCATTTCCGCAGACCTTGGCATCTCCGTAGACCTTGGCATCTTCGTAAACCCAGGCATCTCCGTAGACCCAGGCATTTCCGCAGACCCAGGCATTTCCGTCCTGGCTAAGATTTTCTTCTTTCTCTATGTATCCGCCCAGTTCTCCGGCTTCAACGTTTCCGAAGGCGATTAAGGCCTTTATTCTAAAAAGCTTTGTCCCGAAGATATTTGTTACAAATTCACTGGTTAATTCAAATTTTTTCATTGCAATTTCTCCTTTATTCCTCTATAATAGAGGTTGCTAAACTATTTTCGTCCGTTTTGGGTGCCAGCCCGGCGGACTTTTTCTTTTTCCTGAACCAGACTTCTGTAGTCCTGTACAGCTGCAAATGCTTTATAACAGGCCTCCATTTCTTCATCTTTTGGAGTGCTACCTCCTTCTATATAGTCTTTGCAGGTATCATAGAGCTGTAACTCAATCTCGAATATGTCTTCCCATTTCATCCTGCTTCCTCCTTCTAATCTTTCTTCTGGTTCTTTTCTCCCAGTCCCTGGCGGCCTCTATGCAGACCATAAGGATTATAAACACCAGCAACCAATCCAGTATCTGGAAGATTCCTGATTCTTCTGGCATGGTAAACACCGTCTTAAATAATGCTACTGTTCCTAGTAATGCCTCTGTTATTGTTGTTCTGTGCAATGGCTGTCCCTCCTTTTAAATTCCAGGCTTCTTTGCTCCAGCAGTTCCAGCGGCGCCTTTAGTGCTTCTGCTGCCAAATATGGATAAAACTCATATATCCGGCGCCTCTTGCTGGTGTTTACTACTCTGCTGTAATTGTTCTTCCCCCTCTTAGCTTGTTCCCGGAACGCCTGTGGGGGGATGTTTAGTATGTATGCCGCCTGTTGGGCATTTCTGATTATTGGCTCCGTAGTTATTATCTCCCTCCTTTGTTCGTGGAATCTTTTTCTAATGGCCCCAGGAAGATAGTGGCCGCCATAGATATAGCACCGTCAATCTTACCCTGCACTAGTTCCGGGAGTTTGTCCCAGTTCTCTGCGATTTCCCGAAAATCTTCAAGCCTTTTTTCTTCCTGCTCTTTCGTTAATATATCTCTTTTCATAAAATCACCTTCTTTCTTGTGCTTTTCTAGCAAATCTCCTATACTGTAGTTACAGGCTTGGCAGAGCCGAGTATACAGAAAGGAGGAAAAGGATTATGGATACTGCAACAATTGTCAATATTATTCTGTGCATTCTTTCATTTGTATTAGCCGTAATTTCAGTGGTAACAGTAGTTATTACTTTGCGTCAAAATTCTAAAATGATTGAAGAATCAACAAGACCTTATATTTCTATATATTTGGGAGAAACATACTTTCAGCAAACCATCACTTATCTAATCATAAAAAACTACGGTACTTCTTCAGCTATTATCAATGATTTTTCATGCGATTTCGACCTATCGAAATGTGCCCATAATTCCGATATTGTTCCTTTTGCACATATTATCGGAAGCAATCTATCTCCCGGAGAAAAAATAGTTTACCCAATAGACATTCAAAAGCTATCTAATGACCCCAAAGCCAATAAACTAAATTTTCTTATAGAATATAATTCTTCTGTTAAAAGCTATAAAGATTCAATCCCCTTAAATTTAGCTGCTCATTTTGATGTTCTTCATCTTCGTGCCAGCACAAAAGGGCAAGAAGTTAAAACCATTTCATTTGCTTTACAAGACATTGCAGAAAAAATGCTATAGCACAATCTTTTTGCATTTAATACTTTGTTTTGCAGCATCTAAAATAGAGTCAATTACTGTATAGCACTGGGCTTCTTCTGGAAGCTCAGTTTTTAGTACCTGGACAATTTTTTCCGTTACCTTATGGATGTCTTTCTCGCATATATGGACACCATTTCCGTAGTCAAACGAAGTCATTTCTTTTCACCTCCTATTCCAGAAAATACTCAATTGATACCCCAAAGTAATCGGCAAGTATTTTGATTTTATCTGCTTTAGGTGTATATTTCCCGGCTTTCCAATTAGATAATGTTGACGTAGAGATTCCTGTGTTTTTTGACACTTCGTAATCTGTAATTTTCTTTTTATCCCTTAATTCAGCATATTTTTGATATGAAAACAAATTATCTTCTCCTCCTTTCGAAAATATATTGACACTAACTAAGTTTTCTTATATAATTAAGTTACCAGCTAAACTATAAAAGAAAACTTAGTATGTGTTTAACTTAGTTATGATTTCTAAGCTATATTTATTATAACTTAGTTTTCAAAGCTTGTCAACATCATATTTTAGTTTTCATAGTCTTTTTTGAAAGGAAACTAAAACATGTATGAAATATTTGAATCTCTATTGAAAAAATATGGAGTAACTACATATCAAGTTGCTAAAGCAACTGGAATCTCGACAGCCTCGTTTACTGGGTGGAAACAAGGTAAATGGAATTTTAAGCAAGATAAGCTTCAAAAAATTGCAGACTATTTTGGGGTAACTGTAGATTATTTAATAACTGGAAAGGAAGAAATGCCTTCCAAACCGAAATTAACACCAAAAGATGAAAAAGATATTACAAAAGATATTGAATCCATAATGAAAAAGCTTTCCGATAAGGAAAACGGTCCTGCATCTTTTGATGGAGAAGACTTATCTCTTGAATCTATGGAACTTTTTAAAGAAGAATTAGAATTTGCATTAAAACGTCTGAAAATCATTAACAAGGAAAAATACAACCCAAACAAAAATAAAAAGTAGGTGATATGGTGAACAAAAATATAAAGCGCTTAGTTGCTTACTATGTAAGGAGGTTCGGGACTAGAAATCCTTTTCAGATAGCTGATAATCTTGGAGTTTTATACCAATTTGGGAATATTGGTTGTGAAGGATGTTATATGTACTTAAAGAAGCATAGATACATATTCTTAGATTCAAGCCTTGAAAGTCCTGAAAAGGAGATGGTAATGGCCCATGAGCTTGGACACGCTATATTGCACCGAAGAGAAAACTGTTATTTTATTAGAAACAAGACGTTTCTATCGGCAGCCAAAATAGAAAAAGAGGCTAATACCTTTGCGGCTGAACTTCTCATCCCGGATTCACTAATATTAGAAAATCCCGGATACACAAAAGGCCAGCTGGCGAGGCTGGCAGGATATAATGAAATGATTATGGAGTTTAAAAAATTTGATTCATAGAGTATAGAAGGGAGAATTTTAATGGGTCTTTTTTCTTTACATGAAGAGTGTTTTATTTGTCATAAAGATACCGGGTTTGATAAAAACAAAACACCTTATGGTTATATTTGCAGGAAATGCTTAGATATATTGTCTAAGCATGGCATAAATTTACTTACTATAAAAAGATATTCTGTATCAGAATTGCAATCAATAATCTCTTCTGAATTTATCCAATCTCCTGAAGAAGGTTTATCAATAAAAGAGCGGGCGAAAATCAAAATGGAAGAAATGCAAAAAAATTAAAACGGTCGGCCCACTAAAAATAAATGAAGAAGATAAAGTATTTAAAATAGATGGCTTTACAGAATCAAAGGGAAAACTACATAGAATCAAAAATTCTAGTTGGATTTCTTTTGATAATCTTGTTAATTATGAACTTATTGAAGATACCGATATGGTCCTCACTGGAGGGGTAGGTCATGCTCTAGTTGGAGGTGCCTTGTTTGGAATACACGGCGCAGTAGCTGGTTCATTACTAGGTTCAAAAGAAAAGAAAGAAATAAAACAGTTAAATATAAAAATAACTCTTAATTCTTTTGATACTCCATCTATAATTATTCAAGTTATTCAAAAACCATTGAAGCTAAATAGCAAAGAATACAAGAAAGTCTTAAATCAAGCAAATGAAATTTTAACAGCCTTGGACATTATATCTCATCGCCAAAACAAAAACTAATATTTTACTATATAAAACCAATTTTATGCCAACAGAAATGACTTTACACACAGTTAAAATGACATTCAAAAATTAAATGTTCTACATGTGGTTAATTCGCTTCAGCGTTTTAATAATAAAAACTTTAAGGAGGAAGCCAACATGGCGAAAGAAGGAAAAGAGAAAAAGAAAGGAAGTTGTTTAAAAACCATACTAATTGTATTTGCAGTTTTGGTTGTTTTAGGAGTTATCGGCTCTATCGCAGGGGGCAGTGGTACCTCTAAAAATAAGGATAGTGAAGAAGAGAATACTAAAATAGCCACGTCTGAGAAAAAAAATACAGAGGAAGAAGAATCTGATAATACTGAAACAAACACCTCATCGGACAATGCAGCGGCTGACGATGGCATACCTACAGAATATAAATCAGCATTAAAGCAAGCAGAATCATATAGTAGCTCTATGCATATGTCCAAACAGGGAATTTACGACCAGCTTGTATCCGAATATGGTGGTCAATTCTCTGCAGAAGCTGCTCAGTACGCTGTGGATAACGTTCAGGCAGATTGGAATGCTAATGCCTTGGCATCAGCTGAGAGCTACAGTGATTCAATGCATATGTCCAAACAAGGGATTTATGACCAGCTAACTTCAGAATATGGGGAACAATTTACTCCCGAAGAAGCACAATATGCCATAGATAATATAAAAGCAGACTGGAACGCTAATGCCTTGGAAACCGCCAAAAATTACCAGGAATCAATGAGTATGTCACCTGAGGCAATCAGAGACCAACTTTCTTCGGAATACGGTGAAAAATTTACTCAGGAAGAAGCAGATTATGCAGTAGCAAATTTACCGCAATAAACTAAAACCGCCCCGGTGCGCCAACACCAGGACGGCCATGAATATATCCGAAGATATACACTAATTAAGCAAAAATATTGTATCATCTTCGGGACAGCCACGCAAGAGAACAAAAGTTCGCTGGCTGTTATTTTTATACTCAAAAAGGAGATGATTTGATGGGAAGAAAGAAACACCCGAACCTACCAAACGGTTTTGGCAGTATCCGCAAGCTATCCGGCAACCGCACTAACCCCTATGCTGTCCATCCTCCGGTAAAAGAATTTGGCGAAGACGGAAAGCCAGTAACACCTAAAGCTTTATGTTATGTCTCAGATTGGTATGTTGGTTTCGCAGTCCTGACAGCATATAAGGCTGGCACTTATAAGCCTGGGCTGGAAAAAGAGCTGGAAGTTATGCGTGCCATGGATGATGGAGATTTGCAGGGATTTACCAAGCGTATTCTGGCCGATTATACTCTAGCAGTCCGGCCAGAGCCAAAACAAAAGGGCGATATGACTTTTACAGAGCTGTACCAGAAATATTATACTTGGAAATACGAAGGCAAGAAGCAGTATTCTGAGCAATCTAAAAACTCCACTAGAGCCGCATATAAGAACTGTAAGGCCATCCATGAGGAAAAGGCAGGGAATATTACCTATGAGCAGTTACAGCGCATTGTAGACGCTTCTAGCCTTAGACACGCAAGCCTAGAGCTGATAGTGTCTCTCTTAAAGCAGATGTATAAATATGCTTTGGCACAGAATATCGTAGACCGGAATCCCACAGAGCTACTGAGAATAAATATTCCCGATGATGATGAGCATGGTGTGCCATTTAACCGCTGTGACCTGGAATGTCTATGGAGCCACCAGGAGGACAATATTGCCCAGTTGCTGCTTATTATGTGCTACTCAGGATACCGCATCGGAGAATTAAAGGTAATAAGTACAGACCTAAAGAAGAAATCTTTTAGTGGTGGATTGAAGACCAGAACCAGCAAAGAGCGTATTGTACCTATCCATTCTGGGATTATTAGCATTGTAGAACAGCGACTAAAGGAATATGGGTGCCTTATGCCGGAATCTTACGCATATATACAGTCCAATCTGGAGGAATATTTGAAATCTATAGGTATAGGGAAGCATACAGCCCATGACTGCCGTCATACTTTTTCTGCTCTATGCGAGAAATACAAGGTGCAGGAGAATGACCGAAAAAGAATGCTGGGACATAAATTTGCGGACGTCACCAATGGGATTTATGGGCACCGGACCGTGGAAGACCTGAGAAAAGAAATCGAAAAGATACCTTGTCGAAAATGTGTTGAAAATAGAACCGAAAATTTTAAAAAAATGGCCTGAGAAAAGCTGATAAAAAACAACAAAAAAATGGCTTAAATACAGGGTTTTTGAGGATTTTTCCTGTATCTAAGCCATTCTATGAACAATATCAAATTTTAAAATAGCGTTAAAGCCACTGTTAAAAACGGCAAAAAGGGGCCTCTGCTTGGGACTTTTGGTCAAGACTGCCTGTGCAGCTCTGGTACATGTAGTATGAAAAGTATACCCGATAACGTAAATTGCATAAAACAGAGTTGTAAAAATATATCCGCCTGTCACACCGATATTTTCCGGACAATGGAAAATTGCAATCAATGCTCCAGCCACAATCAGGCATCCTGCCATCATAAAAGGTCTGAACTTCCCGAATCTGGTATCTGTACGGTCAATCAAAACACCGATAGGCGGGTCAGTTACTCCGTCAAAAACTCTCATAACTGTTGCGATGCTTCCCACAATTACCGCCGACAGTCCTATGATGTTCTGTGTAATTGTTTCTTTCTGTTTTCCCATTCCCAATTTTCCTTTCTTTTGCTATAGATATGCTGCCAGTAAATCTGCCGCATTTTATGTTTACCTTCTCCTATAAATTTTCTTATAAATAGTTTTTGATGCTGCAGATGAGAGCCTCTTTATAAGACGGCTCTGCCTCTTGTTCTATTAACTCCAATACCTTTTTCTCATTTGCATCGCTGTCCAGCAGGGCCAGCTTTTCTCTGAATTCAACCTGCTGTCTGACAGATAAAGTCCCCATATAAATGATTGCCGCCTTTGCTGCTTTCCTATTTTTTAATCCTGTGCTTTCACCTCCCGTTTCCACTC
>CABSEJ010000020.1 GCA_902476765.1 uncultured Blautia sp. | reverse complement strand
ACCCCTCCTCATGGGCAATATGAACCATTTCTTTAACTTCCCGGGCTTTTAAATCTGTACCTGTAATAGAACCGTCAGTATCAAAATCCATAATTCCTGTTGTCATGATTTTGATAAAATCTCCCTTTGCCCTTTTTACCTCATCTACCAGTGCGGCATACTCCTTCAGGGTAGCAAAGCTCCTGCCTACGATTCCACCGTAATGGCCCTTCTTATGTATGGCAAAGGTGTTCTATAGTCGATTCCATATTCCGGCGCCAGTTCTCTGGCTCTCTCAGATACATGAAGATAGTCTCCCCCGTCTCTGACAAAGGAGACTCCTTTCTCCTGATAAGCCCTCAGACGGGACCGGATAAGCCTATCCTCCGGTCCCTTTTCATGTTCCTTTACTGCCTGTTTATAATTTACCCCGTTCATAAAAATATGGGCGTGATTTTCTCCTAACATTCCTCTCTCTTCTTTCTTATCTTCCAGGTTACTTTACGGATACCAGAATTTCATAGTTTCCCTGGGGAAGCACAAGCTCTCCTGTCCTTTCCAGCCTCCGGCTTCTCCTGCCGTTGATGCGCACAGATTTTCCTCTGAAGGGCAGCCGGAATTTTGCAGCGGAATTAAAAGGAACAGTCAGGAAAAAGCAGATGCCTTCTCGTCTCCACTCCCATCCCGCTTCATATATGCCGCTGGCAGAGTCATAAGTCATGCGGGCATAGCGCAGCCTTTTATCCGGCATGGGCGCCACAAGTGCCCTGCGAAATCCTGGTTTCCTTTCCACAGGTCTAAGGCCGCACATATACTGATACATCCACTGAGCAATTACTCCATAGGCATAGTGGTTCAGGCTGTTCATCCCGGTTCCGCTGATTGTTCCGTCAGGCAGGATGGAATTCCATCTTTCCCAAACTGTAGTAGCTCCCATATCCACCTCGTAAAGCCAGCCGGGATACTTTTCCTGCAGAAGCAGGCTGTAGGCCTCCTGATTAAGCCCGCTATCCGAAAGTGCGGGACACAGATAGCAGGTTCCTACAAAACCAGTGGTCAGATGCATGCCCTGAGCCTCAAGAGCTTTTTTTAGCAGCCCCGCCAACCTTGTCCTGCTGCACCGGGGTGCCAATCCCCAGTAGAGAGCCAAAGCCAGAGCTGTCTGGGTTTTCTCCTTGGGTTCGCCGCTTGGGGTAAAGTAATTCTTCCGGAAAGCGCTTTTAATTTCTCTGGCCAGTCTTTTGTAGGTTCTCTCATCCTCAGCCAGTCCCAACACCCTGGCCGCTTTGACCGTAAGTGTTACAGAATGGTAATAAAAAGCCGTAGCCACATAACTGGTATCTGTTCCCCCAAAGCAGCTGTCTTTATCCGGATTATCCAGAGAAAGCCAATCTGCAAAATGGAATCCTACCTTCCAGATATGGCTTCCTTCACACTGACTCTGGTCTATACGGTGAATGTATTCTACCCAATCCCTCATAACCGGATACTGTTCTGCCAGCAAAATTTCATCCCCGTAAAAGCAGTATAGGGTCCAGGGGATGATACAAGCTGCATCGCCCCAGGCACAGGAACCGTAAGTGGTCCATTGTCCCGGCTCCGTCTCTTTTTTTCCTTCCCTCCTGGCTTTGACTTTTTCCACCTGGCCCAGCACATCAGGAACCACATGGGGAACGCCGCCCTCGTACTGCCACTGGTCCAGTTTCATATCGTAGAGATATTTCCGGTAAAAAGCCGGGCTTTCCATGTGATAACAGGCCGTACTGCAAAAGGCCTGGGCATCTCCTGTCCAGCCTAATCGCTCGTCCCGTTGGGGACAATCCGTAGGCACATCCAAAAAATTCCCTCTCTGACTCCAGACTATATTTTCAAACAGGCGATTTACTTTTTTAGAGGATGTCCGTATTTTTCCTGTTCTGGCAAGATTGGAATGAAGAACACAGGCCGTAAAATCCTCAGGATATACCCTTTCTATTCCCTCTACCTTCACATAGCGAAAGCCAAAAAAGGTAAAATGGGGACGAACCAGTTTTTCCTTTCCGTTAGAAATGTACCGCAGTTCCGCTTTGGCACTTCGCAGATTATCCCGGTAAAAGTTTCCTTTCTGAAGTACCTCCCCATGCTGAAGGCGGATTTCCTTTCCTTCTTCTTCCCTGCACAAAAACTCTGTCCATCCGGTTATCTCCTGTCCGAAATCTAACACAGTTTCCCCTGCCGGAGTTTTTATGACTTCCACTGGCTTTATCCTCTGGGTTATTATCAAAGGCGGACTTAAACGGTCCTGTACAGGGGCTTTTGGCCCTTCCACCTTTACAGCCTGACCGGAAAAAGAGGCCCTGACCGTTCCAAAATCTTCCTGTTCCAATCTGGCATCATAAACCTCTCCGTCATAGATACTGCTTTCCAACACCGGAGAAGGAGCACACTGCCAGCTCTCATCAGAGACAACGGTAATTTCTTTCCCCTTCCGGGTTTCCATACGTATTTCACTTATCAACTGAAACTGGTCTCCATAAAGATAGCTCATATCCTTTTCATAGCTGAACCTGCCTTTATACCAGCCGTTTCCCAGGCTGACTCCCAAAGCATTTTCCTTGCCGGCATTTAAAAGACCTGTAATATCATAGGTTACGCACTGTATCCAATTAGCATAATCCGTGTAGAAGGGAGCCAGATATTCCCTGGAAACCGGCCTTCCGTTTACCCTGGCTTCAAAAAGTCCTAATCCGCAAATATACAGCCTGGCGGAGGCAAGGTCCTTTGGAACCTGAAATTTCTTGTGAAACAGCGGGTGGATTTCTTTATCTTCCCGATTAAAATCTGCGCCAATCCAATCTCCCAGCCACAGCTCCTGCATTTTTCCTGTCTCAAACCAATCTGCCGGGCTAACCAGAGTCTCCCCTTTGCTTGTACGCACCTTTACTCTCCAGTAATACCTGGTTCTGGGACTAATCTGTACATTAGGACAAAAGCCCAGACTGTCTATTTCTTTTTGCCATCCACTGTCATAAATCACCTTATCCATCTTTTTATCCAGTGCAATTTCCAGCCTGGCTCCTGTCTGGAACTTTCCCTGGCAGCCCTGGGTCACCCAGGAAAACACCGGATACTGACACTGACAGCCTAAAGGCTGTTTCAGATGGTTCACTCTCATATTTCTGATTTCCATACTTTGTCCTCTACTCTTCTTTGGCCCATCCATAGGCACATTTCACTGCTTTTTTCCAGCCTCTGGACTTTTTATCCCGCTCTTCCTTTGAAATTTCAGGAGCGAAAATCCGGTCGATATTCCAGTTCTCTACGATTTCTTCCCTGCTGTTCCAGTAACCCACAGCCAATCCTGCCAAATATGCTGCTCCCATGGCTGTTGTCTCCACGCACACAGGACGTTTCACCGGAACCTGAATCATATCTGCCTGAGTCTGCATGAGGAAATTATTTGCGCTGGCCCCTCCGTCCACCTTCAGGGAGTTCAACTTAATACCGGAATCTGCTTCCATAGCTTCAATCACGTCATGGACCTGATAAGCCAGGGATTCCAGAGACGCCCGGATAATATGGCATTTATTCACCCCTCTGGTAAGACCTACAATAGTTCCCCTGGCATACTGGTCCCAGTAAGGAGCCCCAAGTCCGGTAAAGGCCGGAACAACATAACAGCCGTTGGTATCCTTCACTTTTTTTGCCATGTATTCAGAATCCTCCGCACTGTCTATAAGCCGCAGTTCGTCTCTCAACCACTGGATTACAGCTCCTGCCACGAAAACAGAGCCCTCCAGAGCATAATTTACTTTCCCGTCAATTCCCCAGGCAATAGTCGTCACCAAACCGTTTTGGGAAAATACCGGGGTTTCTCCGGTATTCATCAACAGAAAACAGCCGGTTCCATAGGTATTTTTGGCATCTCCCTTTTCAAAACAGGTCTGACCGAACAAAGCGGACTGCTGGTCTCCCGCTGCCCCGGCTATGGGAATCGGCCCGCCGAAAAAACTGCTGTCTGTCATTCCGTACACACTGCTGGATGGCACAGGCTTTGGGAGCATACAGGCAGGAATCTGAAGCTCCTCTAAAATTTCCTGATCCCACTCCAGAGTATTGATATTAAAAAGCAGAGTTCTGGAAGCATTGGAATAATCCGTCACATGAACCGTTCCCTTTGTCATTTTCCAAATCAGCCAGGTCTCCACAGTCCCGAAAAGCAGTTCTCCTCTCTGGGCCCTTTCTCTTGCTCCGGGCATATGGTCCAGAATCCATTTCACCTTTGTCCCGGAAAAATAAGCGTCAATAATCAGCCCGGTCTTAGAACGGAACATTTCTGTCAGCCCTTTTTCCTTCAGAGAATCACAGTATTCCGAAGTTCTTCTGCATTGCCATACAATTGCATGGCAGATTGGCTCTCCCGTGTTTTTGTCCCATACAATAGCTGTCTCTCTCTGATTGGTAATGCCGATAGCCGCAATGTCTTTTGCCTCGGCCCCTGCTTTCTGCATGGCCTCCACAGCCACTCCCAGCTGATTGGACCAGATTTCATTGGCATCATGTTCCACCCAGCCAGGCTTGGGGAAATATTGAGTAAACTCTTTTTGGGCAGAGCTTACGATTTCTCCCTTTTTGTTAAACAGAATACATCTGTTACTGGTTGTCCCCGCATCCAATGCCATTACATATTTTGCCATACTGTACCTCCTAAAATTTTATAAAGTCCTATATCATAAAGAAAAGCCGCCCAAAAAGTTCCCCTTTTCATAGGCAGCCTGTCTCCGTTTCTCTCAGCCTTATATATTTTCTTTTCCCCCGTTATTGCTTACTGCTATTTTATCTCTATTTCAGAATTTTTTCAACCATTGAATGCAGAGGAAAATATAGAATAAAATTCCGGGATAACTGGTAGGAATAGTAAAAACATTCAGGAAAAACACAAATTCTTTCTTGAAAAATTCAGGGAAAGTGCTATACTAAAGACATGCAGATATAGTTCATTGGTAGAACGTCAGCTTCCCAAGCTGAAGAGGCGGGTTCGATTCCCGTTATCTGCTTATTTTTTATCATAAAGAAGAGGTTTTACACGATTAGCAGAGGAAGGCCTTATCCCATGGATGATATTACTCTGCCGCAACAGTAATCCAAATATCCCCTCAGAATATAAAGGGACAAATATCCCTTTTATTCTGAGGGGATGTTATATTCAGCATTTTCAGAGTTCAGAGTTTTATTACCAAAAGGTAAGAAAACTAAACCAGCTCTGCGATTCTGGTAACTCCCACATATATTTCCTGTATTTCGTACCAAGTAGGATAATCTACCACACCAGTAACCGGCAGGTCAAATACCTTCTGGAATTCCCGCACCGCATTCTGGGTAGATTCTCCGTAGACTCCGTCTACTGCTATGGTCGGCAATGCCGGATATGATTTGGCTATAGCGTTTAATTGCTCCTGCAGCTGCCGTACCTTTTCTCCGGAAGAGCCAATATCCAAAGGTGAACCTGGCCAGGAAGCCGGGATACCGGAAATTTCCTCTGCAGCATTGATGTACATGTTGCTGCCATAGAAATTCCTGAGAATTTCAATGGCTGAATAGCCCTGGTCGCCCAGATATTTGGACCCCCACTGTGTCATCCACCCCGGACATTTCACTCTCTGCCCGTCGCAGTATTGGGTAAGAATAGGCTGACGTACTCCGGGCCGGGACAGATAATTATCAAACAGCTCATCTACCACCTGAGAAATGCTGTCGAAAATATTTCTGCCGTATATCCATTTGTGGTCAAAAGCCGTAGAAGAAGTGATGGTAAAGTCATAGCCTTTGTTTCGGTACCATTCTGTATATACCCGATTCAAGGTAAAGGACATAATGGCCAGTACATTGGCCTTAATGGTTTCCGTAGGCCAGGTAGCATAAATCTCGCTGGAAGCCACATTTTTAATATAATCCCGATATCGGACATAATAATTTTGTGCGGAAGTATTATCCGGCGTTCCGTCGTGGACCACCACATATTCCGGCACTACTACCCGGCTCAGGACAATTTCTCCGGAGGTATTCATAGGTTTTATCTCGTCTTCCGGTATTTTTTCCGGATAATTGCCAAACAAGGTATGGGCCGGAATCACAATATCCCGAAAATTCACTCCCGGCGTAGCCAGCTGCAAAACAGCCCTCTGGTCAGCCGTCACATCCGGCAGAATTTCTGCCCCGGATATATCCAGGTTCTCATAACCTTCCTTTGAAATACGAAAGGTATACTCTGCATAGGGTTGGTTTTCCGAAGGTGCCATACTGTATTCCAGAGGAGGTGCGGGAAGTTCCAACTCCGGTATCAGTCCGTTTTTATCTGTATTGGCCCGCTCTATAACGGAATCCGGGTCTCCTGTGTAAGAAATAGTTACTGAAGCGTCTTCCACAGGCTGATTCCTGTCAGCAGCCAGAACCTGAAGGCGCAGTTTTCCCTCAGCGGGGTGGTCCGTCTGGGCGGCTTTCATTGAAATAATGTTCATAGAAAACCTCAAAGCTTTTCCTTAATGTAGTATATGAAAGAAAAAATTAAAGGTTCCAAAAAAGACATGATCCTTTTCCCGGTCATGTCTTTTTTGGAAGCCTTAAAAACGGGGTGCTATTCCTCCGATAAAATCCTCTGAATATGGATAGCCAGAAATCCTATCTCTTCCTTCTGAATTTCTTTTTTCAGCTGCTTTCCCATGTAACTGCAAACAGCCTCTGCCGCTTCCCCGGCCTTGGGATATTTTTCGTAGATATAATCATTCATATCCACCTTTAAAGGCTCTTCCCTGCGGGTTCTGGCAGCCATATAATAAAGATGGCTCATCATACGGGCATAAGCCAGGGAGTTTTTAGAAATCCTCATAGAAAAATAGCCTTCGATAATGGAAATGCTTTCATCAATGATTCGGGTGGTCTCCAGGGTTTCTCCTACCTGCTCCCCGGAAAGGCCGGCATGGATGTGAAGGGCAATAAATCCTGCCTCGTCGTCAGAAATCTCGCATCCCGCCATATCCCTGATAACCTCTTTGCCCTTCAGGGCCACCTGATATTCTCTGGAAAACAGCATTTGAATATCCTTGGTAAAGGGATTGGAAAACTGCATATTTTCCTTGGCACGTTTGGCAGCCAAAGCGATATGGTCCGCCATAGGAAGAAGAATATCTGCATTTACCGCAGAAAATTCCTCCTGGGCCAGAGCAATAATCTTGCCGGAAATTTCCAGAAAAACAGGCGAAATGGAATTTACCGCTTTTAAGGCAGACTGCTGCTTTCTCCTGGTAACCAGAGAATACACCTTGGCTCCTTTTATCGGCTCAATCTGCTGAGTTGGCCGCTTTCCGAATCCGATACCGTTTCCCATCAAAATATATTCCCTTTTTGTCTCATTACTCAGCACCAGGATACTGTTATTGTTCAGCACCTTAATAATACGGTACATTCCATCCCCTCCTTTGCCGGGCCTATTTTCGGTGCCCGGCCCTTTTCCCGCCAAACCAAATACAATCTGCTTACTTTGTTGCTTCTGCCTTTTATCCCTGGCTGCAGTAAGCCAAACAGTCCTTCTTTTGTCTTATGCTTTCAGCAGCCCCTTAAGAATAGCTGACAATCTCTGCAATTGCTTCCAGAGGGGAAATCTCCCCCTCAGCCTTCATTATAATCTCTTCTCCTTCTTCCAGGCTGGTGAAAACTCCGATACAGTCATGGGATTTGGCATGCTCTTTTATATATTCTATATCAAACTCCATAAGCTTGTCACCCCTTTTTACCATATCTCCGTCCTGAACAAAAACTTTAAAGCCCTGTCCTTCCAGCTTCACCGTATCCACACCGATATGCAGGAGATATTCCATTCCATCAGGCGTCTGAAGGCCAATGGCATGCTTGGTAGGAAATACAAAGCTTACCTGGCAGTCCTCTGGCGCATAGGCTGCACCCTCTTCCGGAATAACCATATAACCGTCGCCCATCATTTTTTCCGCAAAGGCCTCATCTGGAGCTTCGGTGATTGAGGCTGCTTTTCCCTTAAAGGGTGAATAAAGAACCTTCTTCACCTTTCTGCCTCCCTGCCGGCTGCTCTGTCCTGCTTCACTGTCAGATACACCGGTTGTGCCGCTCTGTCCTGCTTCAGAACCTGCCTTGTCAGCTACGGTGTTTTGCCCTGCTCCGAAACCTGTCACGCTGCCCTGTCCTGCTTCCGGTTTTGCTTCTGCAGCAGCGTCCGGACCTGAAATTTCCTGATTTTCTGCAGGGGGCTCTGTCTCCTCCTGGGGGGCATGAGCCAGGTATTCCTCCAGATTAGATTTCACTACAGCAACAGCCGGACCGTAAATAACCTGTATATTCTTTCCTTTCCGCAAAATACCGGATGGACCGGTCTGCCTGAGAATGGCCTCGTTAACCTTATCCGGATTTACAACCCCGCATCTCAGCCTTGTGGCACAGCAGTCCACATCAGAAATATTATTCTTACCGCCCAGTCCCATGGCAATAAGACGGCTCTTTTCATCTCCGGAATTTACAGCTTCTTCCTGCTGTCCTCCCTGCTGGCGGGCTTTATAGTCAGCTTTTGTGAAAAGCTTAGTTTCCTCTGTATCCTCTCTTCCCGGCGTTTTCAGATTCAGCTTTTTAATCAGCACCGTAAAGATAACATAGTAAAGAATAAAATAAATAATTCCTGCCGGAATAATGCGCAGCCAGCTTGTCTTTTCATTTCCCTGTAAGATACCGAAAATAAGTAAATCAATAAAGCCACCGGAAAACGTAAGTCCTACTGCCACATTAAGTATATGGGCAATCATGTAAGCCGCTCCTGCTAAAATCACCTGAACCACAAAAAGAATAGGCGCCACAAACAGGAAAGAAAATTCCAATGGCTCGGTAATTCCTGTCAGCATACAGGTAAGCGCTGCAGAAAGCAGCAATCCGCCTGCCTGTTTCTTCTTCTCCGGTTTCGCACAGCGGTACATAGCCAGGGCTGCTCCCGGAAGACCAAAAATCATAAAAATAAACTCGCCGGAAAAATACCGGGTAGCATCTGCACTGAAATGAACGGTGCTTGGATCTGCCAGCTGGGCAAAGAAAATATTCTGGCCGCCCTGAATCAACTGGCCGCCTACCTCCATGGTTCCTCCCACAGCCGTCTGCCAGAAGGGCAGATAGAATACATGATGGAGTCCGAAAGGTATCAGGGCTCTTTTGATAATACCGAAAATCAGGGTTCCCGCATATCCGGTTCCTGTTACCAGTCCTCCTAATGCGTAAATACCGTTCTGAACCACCGGCCAGGCAAAATACATACCTATTCCCACCAGCAGGTACACCACTGTGGAAATAATAGGCACGAATCTGGAACCTCCGAAAAAGGACAGGGCATTAGGCAGCTGGATTTTATAAAATCGGTTGTGAAGAGCCGCTACTCCAAGGCCTACAATAATACCTCCAAATACACCCATCTGCAGGGTCTGCATCCCGCAGACATTAGCAATGGTACCGTCCAGTACCGAAGAGTCAATGGTACCGTCTGCCAGTACCTTTCCCTGTACCTGCAAAACAGCATTGATGGTAGTGTGCATGACAAAGAAGGAAATCATAGCAGACAGAGCAGCTACCTCTTTTTCCTTCTTAGCCATACCGATAGCCACACCTACAGCAAAAATCAAGGGCAGGTTATCAAAAATAACACTTCCCGCCTTACTCATGATGGTCAAAAGGGCATTAAGCAAAGTCCCGTCCCCTAAGACGCCCTCCAGGCCATATGTTTCAATGGTAGTGGCATTGGTCAGGGAACTTCCGATTCCCAGAAGAAGTCCCGCCACCGGCAAAATCGCAATGGGAAGCATGAAGCTGCGGCCCACTCTCTGCAATACGCCAAAAATCTTGTCTTTCATTCCTTTTCTCCTTTCGCAGGGAAATACAGGCCCTGAAACAAAGCATATGTGCCTGCTGCTGTGAAAAAGAAAAAGACATAAACCATTCTGTCTGTTATATTCTCGGGAATATAACAAAAACAGATAGTTTATGCCTTTTCAGTTACACACTATCCTGTATTGTCCGCTCTTTTCTTATAGGAGCATTATATCTATATACTCCGTTTTCGTCAATGCACAGATTCTACAGAAAATTCTAATAAATTCTGGTAAAAGCCTACAAAAGCTTTTTACAGCCGCCGGATATCGTTGAACATAACGAAAACCATCAGTAACATAAGAAGCACAAAACCTGCAAAGTGTATCATGCCCTCTACATTAGGATTCATTCTCTTTCTCCGGACCGCTTCCACCAGAAGGAACACCAGTCTTCCTCCATCCAGGGCAGGAATAGGAAGCAGATTCATCACGCCCAGATTGGCAGACAGCAGAATAGCCCAATAAAGCATCTGCATCCAGACCATCACCGTGCCTTCTGTTTTGGCTTCCTCATAGGAATCACCTATAACGTCAATGATTCCCACCGGACCAGACAAGTCGTTGACAGTAAACTGCCCTTTAACCAGCATCACAAGGCTCTCCACGGTGCTGGAAATCCAGTATCTCACCTCCACGGCACTGTATTTCAGAACCCCCAGGAAATTTGTCTTCTCCCTGTAAATGTTATAAGCAAATCCCATACTCACCTGTTTTGTCATACGGGGTGCTGCGGTAATCTGCTGCACATCGCCGTTTCGCTCAATCCCCAAGGTAATCTCCGAGCCGTCCAGCGGATGCTCCTGAAGATAATCCTGAAGCTCCTGACTGGTGTTTATATCCACACCATTAATCTGGCGGATAATATCACCCGCCTGGACCCCGGCGTCCAGCATGGCGCTGTTTAGCATAACCTGAGTAATCTCCGGCTCCTGCTGAGGCTCCGAGGTATAATAAAATCCCAGAAGGTACTGGGTCTGGCTGTCCGCCTCATAGGAAATGTTCTGCTTCTTGCCGTCTCGTTCCACAGTCAGTGAAATCTCTTCCTCTGACAGCGGATGGAGAGTCAGATAAAGCTCTAAATCCCGGCCAATAGAAATGTTCCTTCCCTGGAATTCTGTTATTACATCTCCCTCCCGCAGTCCTGCCTGATAAGCCGGAGAATCTTCCTCAACCAGTAAAACCTCCGCCGGGTCATAGCCAATGACACTGGTGATAATCATGGCAAACACAAAAGCCAGAATAAAATTAAAAATAGGACCTGCCGCAATCACTGATATTCTGGCCCACACTGAAGCCCGGTTAAAGGAACCCTCGCTGCTATCCTCGTCATCCTCTCCCAGCATCATACAGGAGCCGCCAATAGGAAAAAGCTTCAGGGAATATCTGGTGCCCCCTCTTTCCAGCGAGAAAAGTCTGGGCCCCATGCCCAGAGAAAACTCTGTCACTTCTATGCCGTTTCTCTTGGCCAGGAGAAAATGCCCCAGCTCATGAAAAATGACAATCACCGAAAATACCAGTATTGCTATAATAAATTTCAATCTACCACCTGCTTTCAATCCTTTTGTATACGTCCTGCTGAATCCTTAAAATCTCTTCCACATCTGGATTGGAAACCACTTTATGTCTTTCCATCTCTTCCTCAATAATACTGTAAATGTCCAAAAATCCTATTTTTCTGTTCAAAAACAAAGCCACAGCCTT
This sequence comes from uncultured Blautia sp., assembly GCA_902476765.1. Taxonomy (GTDB): domain Bacteria; phylum Bacillota; class Clostridia; order Lachnospirales; family Lachnospiraceae; genus Blautia. Next base: position 20,383 of record CABSEJ010000020.1, on the reverse strand, counting down.
CTCATTGGCCGCATTAAACACCGTTGGCATGGAACCTCCAATCCTGGAGGCCTCCATAGCCAGAGGAAGTCCCTTGAAGGTTTCCATGTCCGGAGCTTCAAAGGTTATACTTCCCAGCTTTGTAAAATCCAAACGTTCCCCTTCCAGGAATTTTCTTTTTCCTCTGTACAGAGCATACTGGATAGGCAGCCGCATATCCGGTGTGCCAAGCTGGGCTATGATACTGCCGTCTGTAAATTCTACCATGGAGTGAATCACACTCTGGGGCTGGACCACCACCTGGATTCTGTCTAAATCCACGCCAAACAGCCATTTTGCCTCCATAACCTCCAATCCCTTATTTACCAGAGTAGCAGAATCAATGGTAATTTTCTGACCCATGGCCCAGTTGGGATGCTTCAGAGCGTCTTCCACCTGTATGTTTGTCAGATTCTCTGTTCTTTTTCCCCGGAAAGGACCCCCGGAAGCTGTGATAAGCAGCTTGTGGATGGTTTTTCCTTCTTCTCCTTTCAGGCACTGGAAAATAGCACTGTGTTCACTGTCCACAGGATAAATCTCCACACCCTTCTCTTTAGCCAGAGGCATGATAATGTGTCCTGCTGTCACCAGGGTTTCCTTATTTGCCAGGGCTATATCCTTTCCGGCCCGAATAGCGTCTACCGTAGGCTGGATTCCAATCATGCCCACAATAGCCGTAACCAAAATCTGAGATTCCTCCATAATGGCCAGCTCTCTCAGACCTTCCATACCACCAACAACCCGGCAGTCTGTGTCCTTCACCCGCTCCTGCAGCTCTCTTGCCTTATCCGGATTCCCCACTGCAGCCAGCTTAGGAGAAAACCGGCGAATCTGTTTTTCTAACAAATCTATATTATTTCCGGCTCCCAGTCCCACTACCTGAAGGTCCTGGTTTCTGCTTACAATATCCAGGGTCTGCGTTCCTATAGAACCGGTGGAGCCCAATACTGCAATCTTTGTCATGTTATCTCTCCTTTAAATCAGTACAGTCGCAAGGAAATAAATAAAAGGGGCTGTGAAAATCACGCTGTCAAACCGGTCCAGAATTCCTCCATGTCCCGGGATGAGATGGCCATAATCCTTAATTTCCTTGTTTCTCTTAATAGCGGAAGCAGCCAGGTCTCCTACCATGGAAATCAGCGCTCCAATGGCGCAGATTATCCCGTATAGAAGCGGCGTATGTCCCTGGGCAGAATTTATACTTCCAATCAGCAGGGCATAAAGGCAGCCCAAAAGAGCAGCCCCCGCTACACCTCCCACAGCTCCCTCTATGGACTTTTTGGGGCTTAAAACCGGAGCCATTTTATGCTTTCCTATCAGTCTGCCCACGCAGTAAGCGCAGGTATCGCTGCCCCAGGAGCTTAGGAAAATCAGGCCTACCAGCCAGGCTCCTCCCTCCAGGTTTCTGGTCTTAAAAATATAAGACAGCATCACCGCCACATAGACAATGGCGAACAATGCCGCCATAATCTGCTCCGCCTTGTATTTTGGATAAGTAAACACATAGACACAGAGAATCAGCACCAAGGCGAAAAGAAGGATTACCATGGATAATTCTTCCGTTTGTTTCCATAACAGAGACAGATAATATCCCACAGCCCCCACATAGCCGCTGATTTCCAGAGGGCCGAAGCCTTTTTCCCGGACTCCCATGGCCCGGTACAGTTCACTCATACCGATAAGGGAAACGCACAGCAGCACGGTAAACAGCACCGCTCCTCCCGCTGCAATAGACGCAGCGGCAATAATTACAAGAATAATTCCGCTGAAAAGTCTTGTCCAGAACATTTAGTCCTCCTTTACCCCGCCGTATCTGCGGTCCCGCTTATTGTATTTTTCAAGAGCTTTTATAAACTCTTCTTTATCAAAATCCGGCCAAGCCACGTCTGTAAAATAAAACTCCGTGTAGGCCAGCTGCCACATCAGGAAATTAGACAGCCTTTCCTCTCCGCTGGTGCGGATAAGCAAATCCGGCTCTGGAAGGCCTCTGGTATCCAGATAATCGGAAATGGTATCCTCGGTAATGGCTTCCGGTTCCAGTCTTCCCGCCTTCACTTCCCCTGCAATTTTCTGCACTGCCCTTCTTATTTCGTCTCTGCTGCCGTAGTTTAAGGCAATCTGAAAATGCAGCTCATCAAACTGGCTGGAAAACTCCTCCAGCTCCTGTATCTTCTGCTGCAAATCCTGGTCAAAGGCTGTAGGGTCTCCGATTACCCGCACCCGCATCTTATTATCCCTGGAAATTTTGATGCATTTCTTCATATAATTGCGGAACAGCCTCATAAGGCCCTCTACTTCTTCCCTGGAACGCTTCCAGTTTTCCGTGGAAAAAGCGTATACAGTAAGATATTTGATGCCCAGCTCCTTGGCAATGGTGCATATCTTTTCCAGGTTGTCACAGCCCTTTTTGTGTCCGTAGCTTCTGGGCATTCCTTTGGCTTTGGCCCAGCGCCCGTTACCGTCCAGAATAATGGCTACATGTGTTGGAACTACCATAATTTTCCTCCTGCGCATAAAAGAGGCACAATACCTTTTTCTTGTATGTGCCCCTTCTTACGTTCTCTTATACAGTCAAAATCTCTTTGGATTTTTCATCTACAGCTTTGTCAATCTCTTTTACAAATTTATCCGTTGTTTTCTGAATTTTATCTTCCAACTCCTTAATTTCATCCTCGGAAACGTCCTGCTTTGCCAGCTTTTTAAAGGTATCGTTGGCGTCTCTGCGCACGTTGCGGACCGCCACCTTAGCAGCTTCCCCTTTCTTTTTCACGTCCTTCACCAGCTCTTTTCTGCGCTCCTCTGTCAGTTCCGGGAGAACCAGGCGAATCACCTTTCCGTCATTGTTGGGATTCAGCCCTAAATCTGATGCCAGGATGGCTCTCTGAATGTCCTTAATCAGAGAAGATTCCCAGGGCTGAATCTGAATCATTCTGGCCTCTGGTACCATGATGTTAGCCACCTGCTGAAGGGGTGTAGGGCTTCCATAATAATCTACGGTAATTTTATCCAGAATATGCGGATTGGCACGGCCTGCACGGATAGTAGAAAATTCTTTTACCAGACCATCCAGAGTTTTCTGCATTTTTCCTTCATAAACTTTTATTCTCTCATCTGTTGCCATAATATATTTCCTCCTGATTTTCTTCCATGAGCTTTTGCACCTAAGGTGCCAGACCTATCACCGGGCTTGTCTTTCCTCTACACCAGTACCCGGGTGCCGGTAAACCGGCCGTGAACTGTATTCACAATGCTGTTTTCCTCATTCAATCCGAACACCAGCATAGGCATTTTATTTTCCATGCACATAATGGAAGCCGTTAAGTCCATAACTGCCAGCTTCTTCTCAATAACTTCCTCAATACTTACCTCATCATATTTCACAGCCTGAGGATTGATTTTCGGGTCGCTGTCATAGACGCCGTCCACTGCCTTTGCCAGCAGAATAGTATCCGCTTCGATTTCAATGGCTCTGAGTACGGTAGCCGTATCTGTGGAGAAATAGGGATGTCCCGTGCCTCCCGCCATAAAGACTACCATTCCTTTCTCAAAATATTTATTGGCTCTGTCCTTGGAAAACAGCTTGGTAAAGGAACCGCAGGTAAAAGGTGTCAGCACACTGGTCTTCATGCCTGCTGCACGGAAAATCTCGGAAACATAGATACAATTCATTACTGTAGCCAGCATACCTATCTGGTCCGCCTTGGTGCGGTCAATATTTTCGCTGGTACGTCCTCTCCAGAAGTTTCCGCCGCCGATAACGATTCCAACCTGAATCCCTTCGTCTACCAGAACCTTTACCTGGTTAGCCACCTCCATGACTGTATCCTCGTCAAAACCGGTTTTCTTCGGTCCGGCCAAGGCTTCTCCGCTTAATTTCAGCAATATTCTCTTCATCTTACAAGCTCCTTTATCTTATTGGTCATCCGCCCCATCCTTTCGGGTGTAAAGGCAAAAGCTGACGCTTTTTCTTAAGTATACCTATAAAAGTGTACAATTTCAAGAAATTTTTCTGAAAAATTAAAACACCTATAGCGATTCGGCCATGGGGTCCGGAACACCGAAAATCTACGGCCTGCCTGCTGGCAGAAGAGGATAGAAAAAGCCGGGAACAGAACGGCAGCAAACCATTCCGTATCCCGGCCTCCCTGTAAAGGGCTGTACCTTACTTCTTATAAAGTCTGGAAAAGACTCCAGTAGCCCTGCAGGAAAATATACAGGATTATGATTGGAAGGATATAAGTAAAATATACCCTCAGCTTACTTGGGAAGGAAATACCTCTTCCTGTGTTGGCTTCTTTGATAAAGTTCTCCCAGCCCCAGCCGTAGCGGTTCACGCAAAACAGCAGGTAAACCAGAGAGCCCAGAGGAAGAATATTATTGCTTACTAAGAAATCCTCTAAATCCAAAACGCTCTTTCCGATAAAAGAGAAGTCGCTCCAGATAGTCATACCGAAAATACAGGGCAGGGAAAGCACGGCAATCAGCACGCCGTTGATTAAAGAAGCTTTCTTCAGACTCCAGCCCCATAAATCTCTGACGCAGGAAATAATATTCTGGAACACCGCAATAATAGTAGTTAAAGCGGCAAAAGTCATAAACAGGAAAAACAGGGAGCCCCACAGTCTTCCCATAGCCATATGATTAAATACATTGGGAAGAGTGACAAAAATCAATCCGGGACCCTCTCCCGGGTCAATTCCATAGGCAAAGCAGGCCGGGAAGATAATCAGGCCGGCAATCAAAGCCACCGCCGTATCCAGCACCAGAATGTTGATAGCCTCTCCTGTAAGTTTTCTCTCTTTTCCTATGTAGCTTCCGAAAATAGCCAAGGCGCCTATACCACAGCTTAAAGTAAAGAAGGCCTGTCCCATGGCAGCAAAGATAACCTCGGAAATGGGGTATTCCGTCAGTTTTCCAAAATCCGGCAGCAGATAAAATTTCAATCCCTCAGAAGCTCCCGGCAGCAGACTGGAATTTACAGCCAGTACCACCATCAGAAGGAACAGCACCACCATCATAGTCTTATTGATGCGTTCCACACCGCTTTGGAGACCCATAGAGCAAACCAGAAAGCCCAGGATTACAATCACCAGCATCCAGATAACCATGGTTTTCAAATCTCCGGTAAGAGTTGAAAAGGCCTGAGCCACGCCATCTGCGTCCAGTCCCACAAAATCACCCTTCACCATCTTGAAAAAGTAAATCAGCATCCAGCCTCCGATGGTGGTGTAAAACATCATCAGAAGATAGTTGCCCGCCATCCCCACATAACGGTAAAGATGCCACTTAGTCCCCTTCTTCTCCAACTCATTAAAGGACCTTGCAATGCTTTTCTGGCTGGCACGTCCCACGGAAAATTCCATGACCATAATGGGAAGTCCCAATACAACCAGGAAAAACAGGTAAATCAGCACAAAGGCCGCCCCGCCGTATTTACCTGTGATGTAGGGGAAACGCCACACGTTTCCCAGACCAATAGCGCATCCTGCAGAAATCAGGATAAAGCCAAGGCGGGAAGAAAATTTTTCTCTTTCCATTTTTCAATACCTCTTCTTTTTTCTTTTCCGCCGGAAAAGCTTTCTTAATTTTACAGATATAACGACTTCCCGGCACATGTAAGGTATTATATCATGGTTTTTCTTTAATCTCAATCCTTTTAGCCCATAACAAAAATCCATGACTAAAAAGAGGCAAAAGCAAAAAATCCTTTAACCGGAAGGGCTTTTTGTCTGTGTTTTCTGCTGTCTTATTTTCCGTATTTTTTCCCAGAATGAATCTGTAATTCCTGGAGTATTTTTCTCACTACACCATGATAAACCACATATACCATCACACCCATGGCAATCAAAATAAACAGGCAGACCCCCAGAGCCCTTATCTCAGAGGCGGTCAGCTTATTGTCATTGACAAAGAGAATCATAAAGAAGAACAAATACATCAGCAAAGCCCCGGCCAAACAGGGAATCCGGAAAATTTTCTTGCACTGGCTCTCTACCTCTTTCTTTAAAAACCGGGGCGGTGCTCCCAGCTTCTTCAAATCCTGAAAAATATACCGGTTAATCATGGCAATGGTCCTGCACCTGGTATAACAGATAATCACCCCTGCTACAAAACATATGATGGAAATAAACAAAAACATCATAAGGAACACGCCGTAGGTTTTAAAGTTATCTCTTTCACTGAGAACCCTGAACTTAGGCATATATGTCCAGGAAGACCGGGTATCCATTGAGTCCGGTTTGGATAAATCCACATAATAGTACGCAGAATCATAGGTTATTCCCTCTTTTGCTGCCGTATATGCTCTTACTTTATCATAGGCAAAAGAAATCCCTTCCTCCCGGGAGAAGCATTTGATGTATTTTTCATAAAGTTCGGCAGCAAATTCATAGCTGTCATTGTCAGCCCGGAAGGCCCGGATACAGCCCTTCCATTCTTCTCCCACCTCAGCGGTTATGGCAGCATACTCCCGGTCATCCAGCACATAATGTGCAATATGTCCTGCAAACATATTTTCATGGGCATAGCCTCCAAAAGAAGTGGACAGCTTTTTCTCCCCCGGAAGACTGGTCAGAACAGAAGAACCGGCATAGGCGTAATAGGTTCCTGTCTCCTCATCATTGGAAACAGGCTGATAGGTTCCCGGTTTTACGTCTATGTCTTTTCCTGTAAACTCCCGAAAACTGCTTTCTGACAAAAATCTCCCCTCCATCAGAAGCTCCTTATATTCATAGTAAAAGGAACCGTCCTCTCTCTCCTTTTGAGATGTGCCATCCATAGCCAGAATCACATATTCCAGCTCTTTCCAGTCCTTCAGGCTTACCTGATAGGAATCAGCCAATTCCTGAACCTCTTCTGGGGGCAGGATTTCTTTCTGGCTGGGATAAGACATCCAGTAATCGTAAGACCAGGAAGAGGTCTGGGCAGACATGCCGGTTAAAAGAGTAGGCATATAAAAGCTGGCAAAAAATCCCCCTGCCATAAGAGCTGTAATCACCAGCAGACTGTTTACGGTCTGCCTGCCCTGAAATTTCATCATGCTTCTGGCTATAATGTTTTTGTAGGGATTTTTTTTGTGTCTGCCCCATCCATGGACTACCGTATGAAGCATGATCAAATAGACGCCTGCAAAAGCAGGTGCATAAGCCAGATTTACCCAGGCTGGGGAATATTTCTGGGCAATATTCATGTAGATACTGGGGGCAAAATATCCTGCTGCAGCTCCCACTACAGCCAGCAGGATTCCTACAGGTCCGCACCAGCCGCCCAGCTCCTTAACCGGTTCGTTTTTATGCTCTTCATGGACCACATCCATGATATTGGTTTTCCTCAGATATCGGAAGGCCATCAGACAAGCACAGGCCACTACCAGTACCAAAAAGGCCAGGGAAAATACCAGAAAATCCGGCGCAAAGGAAAGCTCCATCTCTTCTGTGGAAACAAACAGGCAAAAAATCCCCCATATCATCATGTCAAAAGGCACTCCTGCCAGAATTCCTGCCACTGCAGAAACTCCACTTAAAATTCCCACCTCTGCAAACATCCCCGGAGCCAGCCTTTTTCTGGAAGCCCCCAGGGCCATCAGGATTCCTATCTGTCTGGACTTCTGCCGGAAGAACAGGCTGGAGGCATAAACCGTAAACACCACACAGCCGGCCACAGCCAGGACAAATACCATATTCATCTGCTTTCGGCTGTCCCCTCCCTGAGGAAATACATTCTGTACGGTAGGAGATACCATCATAGCCGAATAAGCTGTAATCAGCATCAGAGAAATAAAATTACAAAACACATAAAGGGTTCCCTGTTTTCTGTCTTTTCTCCTTAGCTTTCTTTCTAATTCTTTCCTTGTTTTCATACTTCGTCACCACTCATTTCTTTAATCGCCGCCAAAAGCTCATCCAAAAAAGCCGTCCGGTCTCCCATTTTTTCCATCTGCCGGTATATCTTTCCGTCTTTCAGAAGAATGACCCTGTCGCAAAAAGAAGCCGCAAAGCTGTCATGAGTCACCATGAAAATCGTGGCGGACATCTGCTCCTGGGCGCTTATAAAGGATTCAATCACTCTCCTGCTGGACTTACTGTCCAGATTTCCCGTGGGCTCGTCTGCCAGTATCATCAAAGGGTTGTTGATAAGACTCCTGGCTACTGCCGCCCTTTGCTTCTCTCCTCCTGAAATCTCCACCGGATACTTATCCCCGATTTCCCGGATACCGAAAAGTTCCAGAAGGCGGCTGCAGCGGTTTTCCGTCTCTCTATCCACTTTGCCCTGGATGATTCTGGGAACCAGTACATTTTCTCTCACGGTAAGCCCGTCTAAAAGCATAAAATCCTGAAACACAAACCCCAGCTTTTGGTTTCTCACTCTGGCCAGCTCCTGTTCCTCCATTCCTTTTAATTCCATGCCTCCCAAGGTGATTTTTCCTTTTTCAAAGGGGATATAACAGGAAATACAATTTAAAAGAGTGCTTTTTCCGGAGCCAGAAGGCCCCATGACTGCCACAAATTCTCCCTGGGCAACCTCCAGGCTGACTCCCTTTAATACAGGATACTCTTTTTTTCCTACGGTGTAAGATTTCCACAAATCATTTACATATAACATAAGCTTCACCTGACTTTCTTTTTCTTTCAGCTTAGCACAGATGAAAAAGGGATATTTTTTTCTCTGTTATACAAGGACGGCTTTTCTGTAAAATTTTGCAAAGGCCTGCAGAAAATGTTATATTTGGCAGCCTGTATGTAAAGTTTTGCAGTCAAAACTTTTTTAATCCTTCTTCCTCTCCCACCCTTGTGCTATACTGAAAAGGACATTTAGGACCACCAGGAGGAAAAAGAGCTATGCTGAAAATTGCCATATGTGATGATGAGCGAGAAGCCAGGGAAACTCTGGGTTTTGCATTGGAAAAATTAACAGAAGACACTTCGGACAGGCTGGTCTATGAATTTTCTTCCGGGCAGAAAGCCGTCAGATGGCTGGAGAATCATCCCGGAGAGATTGACTTGCTGTTTTTGGATATGGAAATGAAAGATTTAAACGGCATCCAGACCGCCCAGGCCATCCGGGAATTTGACCGGAATCTTATGCTGGCCTTTGTCACTGGCTATGAGGATTATGTTTTTGAAGGTTACCAGGCAGAGGCTATGGATTACCTTTTAAAGCCTGTGGATATGGAACGGCTGGCCGCTGTTTTAGACCGGGCCCGCAGTCGGCTGGAAAAAGAACGGGAGCGCTATTTTGTCTTTAAAAACATGGACGGGATTTTCCGCTTTTCTCTGGAAGATATTGTTCTTTTTTACAGTCAGGGCCGAAAGGTAGTGGTATCTGCCAAAAACCGGGAATATTCCTTCTACGAAAAGTTGGACCAGGTAGAAAAAACACTGGGAGATTCCTTTGTGCGGATTCACCAGCGCTATCTGGTAAATCCCGCTTATGTAGAATTCATTGGAAGAAACAGTGTAAAAATTTTGGACAAAGAGCTTCCCATCAGCCGCAGTCTGAAGGATAAGGCTCTGATGGCTCTTACAAAGGCCATAGCAGAAGGAGGGATAGAGTAATGATTGCATTCCTGTGCGGCTTACTTTCCTCCTTCCTTCTCTACAAAATTGTCCTTTTGTTTCTGTGTCCCAAAAAGGCCTGGTATTTCCGCTGTCTTCTGTTTTTCGCCTGCATAATTACAGAAAACACGGTGATTTATGTGGGAGACAAGGTGAACATTCTCCTTAGTCTGGCTTTTTTTCTGGGCTGCCTCCTTATTTCCTGTGAAGAAACCATCCCCCAGAAAACAGCTCTGGGATTTTTGATAGGGAGTACGATTTATTCCTTCAGCGCTATAAACGACAATTTTCTTTCTGTGGGCTTTCCTGCCTATCACTATGGCCGGGCAGTCTTTGCCTGTCTTTTCTTCCTTTCTGTAAAAAGGCTGGCGCCTCAAAGGCCATATACCCTTGCCCCTGCCTTGTGGGGACTTCTTCTGCTTCTGGCTCTGACGCCTATGGGAATTGTTCTGGGAGTGGTGGTGCTGGATTTCCACCGTTATTTCTCTCCGGTGTGGTTTCCTTATCTGGATGTTTTTCTTCTTTCTCTGGCTCTCTTTTCCTTTGCAGGGCTTTTGGGCACTGTCATTGTTCTGGCCCAACAGGAAAGAATCCGACAGGAGAATCACCTGGCTCAACTGAACCAGGCCTACTATGAAAATCTAAGGGAACAGAATTTCCAAATACTCAGGCTTAGGCATGATATGTCCAACCACCTGTCTCTGCTCCTCTCTTTACAGGAGGAAAAAAGAGAGGCCTATATCCGCAGCCTCATAGACAGCGCTGCCCTATCCCGCAGCTTTACTTACTGCAAGGACCATACCATAAACATCCTGCTCAGCCAGAAAGAAGAAATTTTTTCCGGGGACGAGATTCTTTTTCATGTTCAGGCAGAAATACCGGAACCCCTCCCCTTTGAACCTGCAGATTTATGCGCCCTGTTCTGCAATGCCCTGGACAACGCCAGGGAGGCCTGCCTTTTGCTTCCGCCCAAAGAGCGAAAAATCACCCTTTTCACAAAGGCTGCTAAAGGTATGCTGGTATTAAAAGTAACAAACCCATCTTCCCTGGTCTTTTCCTCCCAAGGTCCTCTTCCCGGAACCAGCAAAAAAGAGAAAGGAAATCATGGCCTGGGGCTTAAAAGCATAAAAGAAACCGCCGAAAAATACGGCGGTACTATGGAAGCAGAAGGAAAAGAGGGGCTGTTCACTCTTTTCGTTTACATGCCCCTCTCATGATAATTTTTTGGTTTTATCCTTCTCTGTTTTTATATCTTGGATTTTTCTGCTTTCTGCCTCTATTTACTTTCTATACTGCCGATATTTTTAATCAGCAGAGAAATGGTTCCGTCCGGATTGGTAATAAACTCTATCCGGTCCTTGTTATTGTATTCTTCCATGGGAATCTTCAGTTCAATTCCCGTATCCGTCAGCAGATGCTGCTTCGTAAATTTTCTGGTAGTAGCCGGATTCTGGGGTTCCACCGTGGCCTCAGTCAGATTATATTTTTCCAGCTTTTCCCGGACCTCTTCCTTCATCTGGGGGTGTTCCCGGAAAATCTTATCTATCACTGCAGGCACCTCAAAACCTCCCTGCTGCTCCAGCTCCTGATTCAGAATGCTCTTTGTCTCCATCTGCACCTCGAACTGCTCCGACTCATTAAAATATTTTTTCTGCACCTGGGCCACTGCTTTATTCACAATATCCAGCTTGGCTTTGGAGGACAGGGAGCCGCTGCACTTCAAAAACAGCTTGGAAAAATAATTGGTCTTTACCCCGTTGACCTCATATTTCTTTTCCACCAGCCGCACATAACCGAGGGCCTCAAAGTCCAGAAGAGCCGCCTCGGACAGTTTCTGACTCTCTCCGGGCAGGATGGCCTTCTGCCTAACAATATCATTACTGTTGCCCCAGGGGTCAGAATTTGTCATATGGGTATAGGATGCCTTGTAATTCATCTTTAAAAGAGCCAGGTATTTCCGCTTTTCCACTTCATATTCTACCACCAGCAAATCCGCCGGAGGAATGTCTATATTTTGATTCATAATCTCATAAAGCTGGACGGCCAGTTTCTGAGACAGCTCCACAAACTGTTCTGAATTCCACTGTTCCACCAGGGAAAACACAGGGGAATCCTCCTGGAAGGTACAGCTTTTCACCTCGTCGCTGGTATCAATACGAAAAATGTGGGCTTTCAGAAAATCCGAAAAATCTGAGCCAATATCCAGCAGGGTATCGGACAGCACCGGCATCCCCAGACTGGAATCTAAAATATGTACAATGGCCTGCCCAATCTTGATTTCTTCTTTTGCGTTTATCATCTGTATTTCCTTTCTATAATTCTCTACCGTTCATCATACCCTTGCAGGCTACGATAATCAACAGAGAAACCAGGAAATTCATCACCAGTGTAATCAGCGAAACTAAAGTCATAACGGAAATTCCAATCTGGAAAACCCGCAGGAAAACAAACAGAAAGATTCCTGCTGCTGCAGAGGGAATAGCCGATACCAGCACAATCACCATCCGCAGGAAGGATTCCAGCATGATATTGGTTCTGCTGCCTAAAATCCGTACGGACAGTACAGTTCCCGCCACAAAAATCATACTGTAGCCTAAAACCATCACCAGGTATTGTATCACAGCTCCAGGAGACATTCTGGTAAGAATTCCTGCAAAAATAATGGACGCTCCTGCAATCAAACCGATTTTCAGATAAGCAGGAAGCATAGCGTATACCAATTTTTTAAAGGCACTGTCGGGAATCAGATATATCTGGTAATTTTTTAAATCCCGCAAAAGGTCAGAGTCATTGATTAAGGTAAACATCCAAATCAGCAGCATATAGCAAAACATATAAAAAGTATTCTCTGGTAATATCAGCCAGCTTAAGGCAAAATAAAACACAATAATGCCAATATCCTGCTTTCTCAGGAAATTTCCTGTTTTCCGCATCAGCAGCAGATTTTTGGAAAGCACAGCCCTGGCGCCCCAGGCAAATTCCCCTTTTACATTCTTTACCTTGCCGTCCTCCACTCTGGCCCGGCCTCCGTTGGCCTTGGCTCTTTTCACATAGGCTGTGACCTCCTGGGCATCCTCCACAGCCTGCTCTGTGATTTCACCCCGGAACCGCAGGAACAGACCTGCCATCACCAGGCAGCAGGCCAAAAGCAGCAGGAGACTCAGAAGAGTATAAAGATATTCCCCTTCCATAAAGCTGTTCATGGCTAATTTAGCCCAGCCCATAAAGGGCACCAGATAAAACTCCTTGCTGAGGGCAAAGTTCATAAATCCGCCCTTTAGCACAAAGTCAGATCTCCATACTTCATAGAGAAATATAGCCGCCGTGGGTACCAGCAGAAGAAGCACAGGAACCACATACCATTTTTTATGCCGAGGTTCTAAAAGGCTCCACATATAGATATAATCTGTCAGCGTCAGGAAAAATATCAGCATCAGAGCCAGGGACAAAAATAACACCAAGAAAAAGGGTAGGGTAAAGTATCCTCCCATGGAAAACATAGCGGTCATAAAACAGCCCAGCAGGCTGTACAAGGCTCCCTGGGTAAAGGACTGGAGCAGAATATACATATTCACCTGTTTTCTGGTATAAGGCCCTGCAAAAAGATAGTAGGCATCTGTGTCATAGACCAGGGCTTTTCGCTTATTCAGCAGCAGGGTTACAGACAAAAGGGCCGTCATTCCAATGCCTGCCAGAATAGCCCCATTGGTATCCAGCAGCATCTCCTGGGGAATCTGGTCCGAAGAAAAAAAGAAGGACATGAATACCAGACCGCCATAGAGCAAAATCATTAAAACCGATATAATGGCGGACCCCGGGGTGCGGAACTGGTTCCGCACCAGGCCCTTGACTTTTAAAAATGCTAAGTAAAGTAATGAATTCATGACTCCTCCTCTGCCGTTGTGGCCTCAAAGAATATCTGTTTCAGTGTCTCACTTCCCTCTTCTCCTCTCAAGATTCGGCGGACAATCTTTCCCTGGTCCATAATGTAGGCACAATCCCAAATTTCATTTATCACATCAATGATGTGGGTACTGATAAGAATAGAAGTTCCCTGGTTTTTCAGCTCCACAAACAGCTTCAGCACCTCTTCTATGCTGGCAGGGTCCAGGCCCACCATAGGCTCGTCCACCAGAAGAGCCTTAGGCTCCACCAAAAGAGCCAGCACCATACTCAGCTTCTGACGCATACCTTTGCTCAGCTCCTTGGCCATTTTTTTCCTCTGCTCCTTTAACTGAAACAGTTCCAGATACTGCTCTCCTGTTTTCTTATAATCCGGAAGACGGTAGGCCTTTCCGATAAATTCTATGGTTTCATCCACGGTGAGAAGGTCATAAAGCATAGGCACCTCCGGTATGTATCCGAAAGACTTCTTGGCCTCCACGCTGGTATTGGGATGGCCGCAGATTAAAATTTCCCCTTTATATCCCAGCAGGTTCACAATACTTTTGATGGTGGTGGATTTGCCTGCCCCGTTTGGCCCCAGAAGCACGGTTATTTTCCCCGGCTCTGCAGTCAGAGACACATCGTCCACTGCAAGCTTAGAGCTGCCTTTGTAGCGTTTTGTCAGATTCTTTACCTCAATCATATTTACCTCCTTTAGTATCACGGCCAACAGACTGGAACTTCTGCGTTCTTCCCCTTTTGTCTATTGACCTGCTTAAAAAATATTTTCGGAAAATTCATATTTTTCAAAAGTATAACAGATAACGTATACCAGGTAAAGAAAAACCCGTCTGGTATTTTTTTCTTTCTTCTTTATTGCTTCTCAATCTTCAGCTATGGTATACTGTCTCTAGCAACCTGTATGGCAGATGGGAAATTTTCAAAGGATTGTCTGTTGTACAGGCAAAAATATGGAGGTATTGCTATGCCAAAGAGAAATGATATTCATAAAGTTCTCATTATCGGGTCTGGTCCCATCATTATCGGACAGGCCTGTGAGTTTGATTATTCCGGTACACAGGCCTGCAAGGCTCTGAAAAGCCTGGGCTATGAAATCGTACTGGTAAATTCCAACCCAGCTACGATTATGACCGACCCTTCTACCGCAGATGTAACCTACATTGAACCTTTAAATGTAGAACGTCTTACAGAGATTATTGCCAAGGAAAGACCGGACGCTCTGCTCCCCAATCTGGGAGGCCAGTCCGGTTTGAATCTGTGTGAGGAATTATACCATGCAGGTGTCCTGGACAAATATAATGTGGAAGTTATCGGCGTTCAGGTAGATGCCATCAGCCGGGGCGAAGACCGTATCGAATTCAAAAACGCTATGAATAAGCTGGGTATCGAGATGGCCAGAAGCGCCCCTGCTTACTCTGTGGAGGAAGCCGTGAAAATTGCAGGAGAGCTGGGTTATCCCTGTGTTATCCGTCCTGCCTACACCATGGGCGGTACCGGCGGCGGTATTGTCTATAATGAAGAGGAATTAAGGAAGGTATCCCAGAGAGGACTTGCAGCCTCCCTGGTACATCAGATTCTGATTGAGGAATCAGTTATCGGATGGGAAGAGCTGGAAGTGGAAGTGGTGCGTGATGCCAAAGGAAAGAAAATTTCCATCTGCTTCATTGAAAATATCGACCCCATGGGGGTACATACCGGCGACTCCTTCTGCTCCGCTCCTATGCTGACTATCTCCCAGGAGGTACAGGATAAGCTGGAACAGCAGGCTCACGCTATTGTGGAATCCATCGGCGTTATCGGCGGAACCAACGTTCAGTTTGCCCATGACCCTAAGACAGACCGTATCATTATTATCGAAATCAACCCCAGAACCTCCCGTTCTTCAGCTCTGGCCAGCAAGGCCACAGGTTTCCCTATCGCCTATGTATCCGCTCTTCTGGCTGCAGGTCTGACTCTGGATGAGATTCCTTACTGGAAGGAAGGCACCCTGGATAAATACAAACCCTCCGGAGATTATGTGGTAGTTAAATTTGCCCGCTGGGCTTTCGAAAAATTCAAAGGATCTCAGGATAAGCTGGGCACTCAGATGAAGGCTGTGGGCGAGGTTATGTCCATCGGCAAAAATTACAAAGAAGCCCTTCAGAAGGCCATCCGCTCCCTGGAAAAGGGCAGATACGGCTTAGGCTTTGCCGCTGATTTTAACAGCCTTTCTCTGGATGAATTATACTTGAAGCTGGCAGAGCCTACCAGCGAACGGCAGTTTATTCTCTATGAAGCCATCCGCAAGGGTGCTTCCCTTACTAAGCTTCATGAAATGACACACATAAAAATGTGGTTCCTGGAGCAGATGAAAGAGCTGGTGGATTTAGAGGAAGAAATCCTTTCCTATAAAGGAACAGAACTTCCGGAGCAGCTTCTCATCCAAGCTAAAAAGGACGGATTTTCCGACAAGTATCTGTCACAGCTTCTGGATGTGGATGAATGGGAATTGTTTAAGCGCAGAGAAACACTGGGCATGCAGGAGCGCTGGGACGCTGTGCCTGTAAGCGGCGTAAAAGAGCCTGCTGCTTACTATTACTCCACTTACATCGGAGAAGATAAAACTCCTGTATCCAACGGCCGCAAGGTTATGGTACTGGGAGGAGGCCCCAACCGTATCGGACAGGGTATTGAATTTGACTACTGCTGCGTACATGCTGCCTTTACGTTAAGAGAGCTGGGCTTTGAGACTATCATGGTAAACTGCAATCCGGAAACCGTTTCCACTGACTATGATACCTCCGACAAGCTGTATTTCGAGCCTCTGACCGTGGAGGACGTTATGTCCATCTATGAAAAGGAGAAGCCACTGGGTATTATTGTTCAGTTCGGCGGGCAGACACCTCTGAATATTGCTGCAGAGCTGGAACGCAGAGGAGCTCATATCCTGGGAACCTCTCCCGCTGTTATTGATATGGCAGAGGACAGAGACCAGTTCAATGAAATGATGCGGAAGCTGGAAATCCCAATGCCGGAATCCGGTATGGCGGTAAACGTAGAGGAAGCTTTGGAAATCGCCCACCGTATCGGCTATCCTGTGATGGTTCGTCCTTCCTATGTACTGGGCGGCCGTGGTATGGAAGTGGTGTATGACGATGATATGCTGAGAGATTATATGGCAGCAGCTATTAACGTAACACCGGAGCGCCCCATCCTTATGGACCGTTTCCTCCAGCATGCTCTGGAATGTGAGACCGACGCTATTTCCGACGGCTCCAATGCCTTTGTACCTACAGTTATGCAGCATATTGAGCAGGCTGGTATCCACTCCGGTGACTCTGCCTGTGTGATTCCTTCCGTGGAAATCTCCGAGGAACATAAAGCATTGATTCGGAAGTATACCACAGCCATTGCCTGTGAAATGGGTGTTGTAGGATTGATGAATATGCAGTACGCTATCTGTGAAGGAAAGGTTTATGTGCTGGAGGCTAACCCCAGAGCTTCCCGTACCGTGCCTCTGGTTTCTAAGGTTTGCAATATCAACATGGCTAATATTGCCACCAAATTGATGACCTATGAGCTTACCGGTGAGAAACCGGATGTGACCAGCTTTACCGAGAAAAAACATCCTTACTACGGTGTGAAGGAAGCAGTCTTTCCCTTCAATATGTTCCCTGAGGTTGACCCGCTTCTGGGACCGGAAATGCGCTCCACCGGCGAGGTGCTGGGCCTGGCAGAATCTTTCGGCATGGCTTACTATAAGGCAGAAGAGGCTACTGGTTCTAAGCTTCCTCTGTCCGGAACTGCTCTGGTAAGCGTAAATAAAAATGACCGTCCGGAAGCTCTGGAAGTGGCAAAACAGCTTCACCAGCTGGGCTTTGACCTTGTTTCCACAGAAGGCTGCTCTGCCTACTTTAATGAAAACGGGGTTCCCTGCCAGACATTGAAGAAGCTTCAGGAGGGCCGTCCTAATATTTACGATGCCATGGTAAACGGTAAGATAGATTTGATTGTAAACACTCCTGCCGGAAAGCAGAGCAAGTATGATGATTCTTATTTAAGAAAAACTGCCATCAACAAAAAGATTCCTTATATCACCACCATGTCCGCTGCACTGGCCAGCGCCAAAGGTATTCATGCCGTGCTGAATAAGGAGGCTGCTTCTCTGAAATCCCTTCAGGAATACCATGAAATGTTAGAAAACTAATAAAACAAAGCAAAGGGGCTGCCGCAATGAACCAGTAACTGGTGCGGCAGGCCTTCTTTAAGGAGATTACAAATGACATCAAAGCACTCAAAAAATTTTATTCTTCTTTTTTTTACTGCAATTATCTGGGGCGTAGCTTTTGTGGCCCAGAGCGTGGGCATGGACTATGTAGGCCCTTATACCTTTAACGCCGTCCGCTCTTTTTTGGGAGGCATTGTGCTTATCCCTTGTATCTTTATGTTCTGCCGCCCCAAATCTTCTGCAAAAGAGAGAGAAAAGACTCTGGACAGACCCAGAGACCTGGTAATAGGAGGAGGACTCTGCGGTCTTATGCTTTTCATCTCCACCACCCTGCAGCAGGTGGGAATCCAGTACACCACTGTGGCAAAAGCCGGTTTTATTACGGCTCTGTACATTGTTCTGGTACCTGTCCTGGGAATTTTTATAAAGAAAAAAATCGGCCTGAAAGTATGGATTAGCGTAGTCATTGCTCTGGCCGGACTATACCTGCTATGCATGAAAGGAAGCTTTTCTTTGGGAAAGGGAGATTTTCTGGTTCTTCTATGCTCCCTGTGCTTTGCCCTGCATATTCTGGTAATCGACTATTTCACACAGCGGGTCAGCGGAGTAAAGTTATCCTGCATTCAGTTCTTCATTACAGGAATCCTGTCTTCTGTGCTGATGTTTCTCTTTGAAACCCCTACCTGGGCCGGTATTTTGACTGCATGGCTTCCCATTTTCTATGCAGGCGTATTTTCCTGCGGTGTGGCCTACACCTTCCAGATAATCGGCCAGAGAGGTACGGACCCTACCGTAGCGTCTCTGATTTTAAGCCTGGAATCTGTTGTTTCTGTTCTGGCCGGATGGTTACTTCTTGGCCAGAGCCTGACTCCCCGGGAAATCCTGGGCTGCGTCCTTATGTTCGGCGCAATTTTGCTGGCCCAGTTATCTCCGTCAAAGGAAAATTCATAAGAACAAAGTTCTCATCCCTAAGGCTGCCTATCCGGATTCCGCCTTATTTTAATCCAGCGGAATCAGAACCGGCCTTACAGGAGAGCCGTCCAGCCCTTCCATTTTCGGGGGCTGGGCTGCCAGAAAATAAGTGCCCGGAAGCACCTGTTTCAGCACCAGGCCTTCCAGGATTACCACATCTTTTCCCAAAAGAATCTTATGTACTTCCTTCTGTCCTTCTCCTTCCCCCACGGTCTGGCTTTCCACGCCCACTAAATCTATAGGACAAGCGGCCATCACCTGAGCAGCTTCCGGAGTAAGAAGGATTTCTCCTCGGATAAGTAATTTTTTCGTTCCGTCCTGCAGCAGCTTTTCCATAACAGAGGCTGTGATTTCCCCTGTCAGAGAAACCACCTTGCAGATTCCCATACATTTTTCCAGAGGTATACTTTCCACTCCTCCCCGCCCTTGGCAGAAATGCTTAGGAGCATCCAGATGGGTTCCGTTATGGCTGCCCATGGTAAGCACCGTAAGATTACAGTCATCCCCCTTTTCTATCTGAAAAAAGGGCTGCTTCTCTGGCGCCGGGTCTCCGGGATACACAGGAGTGGAAAACAATTCTTTTCCAATGTCCAGGAGTCGTAAAGACCCCTTCACCGGAAAGATTTCATTCCCCGGAACCACCGTCTCTTTTTGCTCCTCCATAGAGTCCAGCAGGGTCTCCAGTTCCCCTGGATAATCTATGATTCCCATGGCTCCGGCCTCCAAAAGCTCCCTGGGGCTTCCATAGCCATAGGTCACTCCCAGACAGGAAAGCCCGGCCTTTGCCGCACCTTCTACATCGTGGAACCTGTCTCCTATCATCAAAACCCGGTCTCTTTTTTCCGTAAGCTCCATGGTCTCCAGAACCTGTTCAATCACTTCTGCTTTTGTCATTTTAGGGCGCTCTATATCGCTTCCCAGAATCACCTCAAAAAATGAGGTAAGCTGAAAATAATCCGTCACAACATGTACCATTTTATCCGGCTTTGAGGAGGCAACTGCTAAACGATAGCCCTTCTTCTTCAGTGCTTCTAGCAGCTCCGGGATACCCTTATAAGGCTGATTTTCATAAACTCCTGTTACATTGTAACGTTCTCTGTAATAATCCACTGCCTTTTTGGCTTCCTCCTGGGAAATCCCACAAAATTTCATAAATTGTTCCAGCAAAGGAGGGCCTACAAATACTTCCAGTTGCTTCAAATCCTGTCCCTGCTCTTCTTTTCCCATTTTTTTCAGGGCGTATTGTACAGACTTAGTGATTCCCTCCCCAGAGGCTGTCAATGTGCCGTCCAGGTCGAATAAGATGGCCTCATATCTCATGTGTTTTCTCCTTTTTCTTCCAAAATTTTTTCTACCAGGGACAGTGTCTTCTCTTTCGTCATATGGGTATGAAGAACTCCGTCCAGCAGCAGATTTGGGGATGTGGAACAGTGTTTCAGACAATTCCTGGTGACCAGAAGAGTGGTCTGGTCTGCGGAAATGCCGTTCTTCCCTGGCTTCAGTCGTTTTTTCACTGCATGGAGGATTTCCAGGCTGTCCTTTTTCCCACATCTTTCGCCGGTGCAGAGAACCAGTTCATGGCAATAAGGCGCTGGCTTCAGGGTAGGATATAGCTTCACCAGACAGGCCAGAACGCTTTCCTTGACTCCCAGTCTGTCTGCTGCTTCCCGCTGTATCTCCCCGGGAATGCAGCCTTCTGTTTCCTGTATTTCCCGCAGCATAGCCA
>CABSEJ010000019.1 GCA_902476765.1 uncultured Blautia sp. | reverse complement strand
TGCTCACACCGGAATCATATTCTTACGCAGCCCGGCAGCAAGTGTCGGGCTGCTGTGTGAACAGTAACAGAGGCATTCCTACTGTTTGTGCCCTTGTACACTGAGGGTAGAAATAAAAAATAAATCGTGCTATAGTAACAGAGGAAACTTTGGTACAGAAGAAAGCGGTGTTTTATGGAAATAAGAAGAGCAAAATCCGGCCAGTTAGAGCGGATTATGGAGATTTATGATAAGGCTAGAACATTTATGGCAGACCATGGAAATCCCAATCAATGGGTAAATGGTTATCCTCAAAGAGAATTAGTGAAAAGGGATTTAGACAAGGGCTGGCTCTATGTGTGTATGCAGGATAAAGAGATTGTAGGGGTATTTATGTTTTATCAGGAGCCGGAGCCTAATTACCGGGAAATCTGGGAGGGAAGCTGGCTGAATGACAGGCCCTACGGTACCATGCACCGCATGGCTTCCGCTGGGAAAATACGGGGTGTATCTGCCTTTTGCCTGGAATGGTGCTATAATCAGTGCAGAAACCTGAAGGGAGATACCCACCCGGATAATTATGTGATGCAAAATGTTTTTGAGAAAAATGGATTTAAACGGTGCGGAATTATCCGTGTGGAGGATAAAAGCCTGAGGATTGCTTATCAGAAGGAGTAAGAAGAATGGAATTGTTGGAGAGAAACGCCCCCTGCTGGTGCGGCAGCGGGAAAAAATATAAAAAATGCCATGAGGCTTTTGATGAAAAATTAAAGATGTATGAAAACAAAGGAATTTTGATTCCTTCCCGGGATTTGATAAAAACCCCGTACCAGATTGAGAAAATCAGAGAAAGTGCAAAAATTAACATTGCTGTGTTGGATTATGTGGCAGAGCATATAAAAGAGGGTATCACTACCCAGGAAATCGACGACTGGGTTTATAAAATCACCACAGAAGCGGGAGCTGTTCCTGCCCCCTTGAACTATGAGGGGTATCCCAAAAGCGTCTGCACCTCTGTAAACCATCAGGTTTGCCATGGAATTCCTTCAGAAGATGTGGTTTTAAAGGAAGGAGACATTGTAAACGTGGATGTTTCCACTATCCTGGACGGCTATTTTTCTGATTCCTCCAGAATGTTCTGCATCGGGGATGTGGGAGAGGAGAAGCAGCGTCTGGTGCAGGTGACAAAAGAATGCGTACAAAAGGGGCTGGAGCAGGTTAAACCCTGGGGATTTCTGGGAGATATGAGCCAGGCTGTCTATGAACATGCCCATAAAAACGGTTATTCCGTGGTTCGTGAGATTGGAGGCCACGGCGTAGGGCTGGAATTCCATGAAGAGCCATGGGTGGGCTATATCGGAAAGGCAGGAACCGGTATGCTGCTGGCGCCGGGAATGATGTTTACCATTGAGCCCATGATAAATATGGGAAGTCATGAAATTTTCGTGGATGACAGCGACGGCTGGACCGTGTATACCGAGGACGGACAGCCCTCTGCCCAGTGGGAGATTATGGTCTTGGTTACCGAAAATGGCTGTGAGGTTATCGCCTACTAGCATGAAGGTATTGGAAATTTGCTTAGATGAAAATACAGGAAATCATACTCTGGAGTATATACTGCGCCAAAAGCTGGGGTTGACCAGACGGCAGATAAGCCAGGCCAAGTTTCGGGAACAAGGTATCTGTATAGACGGATGTCAGCAGAGAGTTTCTTATGTGGGACGGCCGGGGCAGGTGCTGTCCGTATGCCTGGAGGAAGACAGACCGGATACAGGCCGGGTAGCTCCCGTAAAGGGAAGCCTTGAGATTCTCTATGAGGACCAGGATATTTTTGCAGTCAACAAGCCTCCGGGTATGCCTACGCATCCGGGAAGAGGCCATTATAAGGACTCGCTGGCTAATTTGATAGCCGGGTATTACCAAGAAAAAGAGTCCCCCTGTCTGGTGCGGGCCGTAGGCCGGCTGGACAGGGATACATCAGGTGTTCTGGTCTTCGGTAAAAACCAGGCAGCAGCAGCCAGATTGGCCCGGCAAAAGGAAGAGGGCAGGTATGAGAAAGACTACCTGACTCTGATTCAAGGCAGGTTAGAAGGGGAAGGTTTTATCCGGGAACCCATAGGAAAGGCTTTGGGCGAAAAACAGAAAATGCAGGTCAGTCTCCGGGGGAAGCCGGCAGTTACCTGGTATCAAAGCCAGAAAATTTTTTTTGACCGGGAGGCCTTTGATAGGGAGGTTTCCCTTGTTCTATGCCGGATATTCACAGGGAGAACTCATCAGATACGGGTTCATATGGCCTGGAAGGGACATACGCTGCTGGGAGACAAGCTTTACGGAGATGGGAAAAATCCCTTATTTCCGGGACTGGGGCTTCACTGCTTCCGGGCAGTATTTTACCAGCCCTTTACCGGAGCGAAAATACAGCTTCAGGCAGAACCCCGCCATTGGCCTCAAGAATTGCTCTGGGAGATAAAAGAAATAAGAGAAAGATGTAAAGAAAAATGAAAAACAGAAGGATAAAGAAAACCTGTTTTCTGGAACTGAAGGGCCAGCAGATTCAGATTGAAAAAAAGCAGATAAAAAATATGTATCTCCGTGTGGGGTCTGAGGGAGAAATTCGCATTTCCGCACCTCTGTCTGTATCAGATAAAAGGGTGGAGGAATTTGTCCTGGAGAAATGGAATTGGATTGAAAAAGCCAGGGAGAGGCAGAAGGCCAAAAGAGAAACAGAGGCACCTGGCTGGGAAAAAGGGTTAAGTCCCGGGCAGCAGGAAGCCAGAAAAGAGGAGTGCCGGAAAATCATGCTGGCCCGCCTGCCACGGATAATCCAAAAGTGGGAGAGACTTACCGGTCTTCACGCCCTTGAATGGAAGCTGCGGGATATGAAAACCAGATGGGGCACCTGTGTGCCGGCAAAAAAGAGAATCTGGCTGAACCTGCGTCTGGCTCTTTATCCGGAGGAATGTCTGGAGTATGTGGTGGTCCATGAACTGGTACATTTTTTGGTGCCTGGCCACGGACCAGAGTTTTGGAAGTACATGGACAGGTTTTTTCCGGAGTGGCCCAGAGTGAGAAAGGAATTAAACGGAATATAGGAGGAATGACAAAAACATGTCAATGGCAATTGTAACGCTGAAAAAAGGAGAAGGGCGGTCTTTAAAAGCAGGAGGACCCTGGATTTATGATAATGAGGTAGCCAGTATTTTAGGAAGCTTTGAGAACGGGGATATAGTGCTGGTTCATGACTTTGACGGTTATCCATTGGGACAAGGCTTTATCAACCAAAATTCTAAGATTCGAATCCGTATGATGAGCCGCAGGACAGATGTGGAGATTAACCGAGAGTTTCTGAAAAAACGGGTAAAAGACGCTTGGGAATATAGGAAGAAAACCGTGGACACCGGAAGCTGCAGGATAATTTTCGGGGAAGCAGATTTTCTCCCTGGCTTTGTGGAGGACAAGTTTTCGGATGTGCTGGTTATCCAGTCTCTGGCTCTGGGCATTGACAGGTGGAAGGAAGTTCTGGTAGAGCTTTTAAAGGAGACACTGGCAGAGGACGGTATCCTTATTCGGGGCGTTTATGAGAGAAGCGATGCTAAGGTCAGAAGCCAGGAAGGAATGGAGCGTGTCAAAGGGTTTATGGGAGAGCCTTTTGAACCTTTAGTGGAGATTGAGGAAAACGGTGTCCGCTATCAGGTTGATGTAAAAGACGGACAGAAAACAGGATTTTTTCTGGACCAGAAATACAACCGTCTGGCTATACAAAAGCTGTGCAAAGATGCCAGGGTTCTGGACTGCTTTACCCATACCGGCTCTTTTGCCTTAAATGCAGGAATCGCAGGGGCAAATAGCGTTCTGGGCGTGGATGCTTCAGAGCTGGCAGTGAGCCAGGCAGAGGAAAATGCAAGACTTAACGGATTAGAGGACAGAGTGAAATTCCTTTGCCGGGATGTGTTTGAGCTGCTGCCGGAACTGGAAAGAAAAGGGGAGAAATTCGACGTGGTGATACTGGACCCTCCTGCTTTTACAAAATCCAGAAATTCCATTAAAAATGCAGTAAAGGGTTATCGGGAAATCAATCTGAGAGCCATGAAGCTGGTAAAGGACGGAGGCTTTCTGGCCACCTGCTCCTGTTCCCATTTTATGGATTATGCTCTTTTTCCCCAGACTATCCACCAGGCAGCCAGAAACGTCCATAAGAGGCTGCGGCAGGTAGAATACAGGACACAGGCTGCGGACCATCCTATTTTGTGGGCTGCGGAGGAGTCCTATTACCTGAAATTTTATATTTTCCAGGTCTGTGAGGAGATGTAAAGAAAATCGTTGACAATTCTTTTGAGAGATGTTATGTTGTAATTGCTTATATGACTGACGGAAGTGGAAATGACCACGGGAAGTATAAGCCAGAGAAGCCGACCGTCTGGGCGAAATGCTCGGATAGTGGGCTTTTTTGTTACCCTTAGGGACAGGAAGATGCAAAGGAGAGAAATTCATGAAAATGTTATCATTGTCAGAGGAACTGAAGAATAATGCCTATCCAGGAAGAGGAATCGTACTGGGAAAGACGGAAGACGGAAAAAAAGCAGTGGCTGCTTACTTTATCATGGGCAGAAGCGAGAACAGCAGAAACCGTATTTTTGTAGAAGAGGGAGAGGGAATCCGCACCCAGGCTTTTGACCCTTCAAAGCTGGTAGACCCAAGCCTGATTATCTATGCACCGGTGCGTGTGCTGGGGAATAAAACCATTGTCACAAACGGAGACCAGACCGACACTATCTACGATGGCATGGACAAGCAGATGACATTTGAGCAGGCTTTAAGAAGCAGAGAATTTGAGCCGGACGGCCCTAACTATACTCCGAGAATTTCAGGAATCATGCATTTAGAGGCGGGAAAATATAATTATGCCATGTCTATTTTAAAGAGCAATAACGGCGATGCGGATTCCTGCAACCGTTATACCTTTGCTTATGAAAATCCAAAGGCAGGAGAGGGTCGTTTCATCCATACTTACATGCATGACGGAAATCCTCTGCCAAGCTTTGAGGGAGAGCCTAAGCTGGTGGGAATCTCCGGAGATATTGACGGATTTACCCAGGAGGTTTGGGAGGGCTTAAATGAAGAAAACAAGGTTTCCCTTTTTGTCCGTTTCATCGATATTGAAACAGGGGCTTATGAGACCAGAATTGTAAATAAAAATAAATAATTCAGCAGAAAGGAAGAATTGCAATGAAAGAATTAGCATTGAAGTACGGATGTAATCCAAATCAGAAACCTTCCAGAATCTATATGGGAAACGGAGAGGCGCTGCCTATTAAAGTATTGTCCGGAAAGCCGGGATACATTAACTTTTTGGATGCTTTTAACGGCTGGCAGCTTGTAAGGGATTTAAAGAAAGCAACCGGACTTCCGGCGGCAACTTCTTTTAAACATGTGTCTCCGGCAGGTGCTTCCGTGGGATTGCCTCTTACGGAAACTTTGGCAAAAATCTACTGGGTAGACGATATGGACTGGAGAAACTTTTCTCCTCTGGCCTGCGCATATGCCAGAGCAAGAGGAGCTGACCGTATGTCTTCTTTCGGAGATTTTATTTCTCTTTCCGATGTGTGTGACAGAGATACAGCTCTGCTGATTAAAAGAGAGGTTTCTGACGGTGTTATTGCTCCCGGCTATACAGAGGAGGCCCTGGAGATTCTGAAGCTGAAGAAAAAGGGCAATTATAATGTAATTGAGATTGACCCGGACTATGTTCCGGCGCCTCTGGAGCATAAAGAGGTTTACGGTATTACTTTTGAGCAGGGACGTCAGGAGCTGGCCATTGACGACGCCTTGATTTCCAATCTGGTGACAGAGAACAAGAATCTTACCGAAGAGGCTAAAAGGGATTTGAAAATTTCTCTGATTATTTTAAAATACACCCAGTCTAATTCTGTTTGCTTTGTAAAGGACGGACAGGCCATTGGAGTAGGCGCCGGACAGCAGTCCAGGGTACACTGCACCCGTCTGGCCGGACAGAAAGCAGACAACTGGTGGCTGAGACAGTGCCCTAAGGTTCTGAACCTGCCTTTTAAAGAGGACATTAGCCGTGCGGAAAGGGATAATGCCATTGACGTTTATATCGGCGAAGAATACATGGACGTACTGGCTGAGGGTGCTTGGGAGAAGACATTTACCCAGAAGCCGGAGATATTTACCAGAGAGGAAAAAAGAGAATGGCTGGATAAACTGACCGAAGTAACTTTAGGCTCTGACGCTTTCTTCCCCTTCTCTGATAATATAGAGAGAGCCAGAAAGAGCGGTGTTTGCTACATAGCCCAGCCAGGTGGTTCTGTGAGAGACGATGCAGTTATTGATACCTGCAATAAATATAACATGGTAATGGCCTTTACCGGAATTCGTCTGTTCCATCACTAAAATATAAGAAAAACTTCCGGCCTGGCGGAGAGAATTGTGCAGAGCCGGAAGGAGGAAAGCAGTAATAGTAAGTTTTTTAAATAAAAAGGT
Source organism: uncultured Blautia sp. (assembly GCA_902476765.1). Taxonomy (GTDB): domain Bacteria; phylum Bacillota; class Clostridia; order Lachnospirales; family Lachnospiraceae; genus Blautia. Next base: position 25,852 of record CABSEJ010000019.1, on the reverse strand, counting down.
AAAGAAATTTACTTGCAGAGCCTGTGGGGGCAGGCTTATAATGAAGCTAACTGATTGACAGAAAATTTAGGAGGTATTTTTTATGGAAGGCAACATGAAGGTAGCAGTAATGACAGACATTCGTAAAATTGAGTTTGAGGAAAGGTCTATTCCGGTTCCAAAGGCAGACGAGGTTTTGGTAAAGCTGGATTATGTGGGAATATGCGGCTCAGATTTACATTACTATGAGACTGGTGCCATAGGGGATTTTGTAGTGGAACCGCCTTTTGTTCTGGGCCATGAGCCGGGAGGCGTGGTAGTAGAGGTTGGGGAAAATGTAAAGCATTTACAGGTAGGAGACAGAGTGGCTCTGGAACCGGGAAAGACCTGCGGACATTGCGAATTCTGCAAAGAAGGTAAATACAACCTGTGTCCGGACGTTATTTTCTTTGCCACACCGCCGGTTGACGGTGTATTCCAGGAATATGTGGCCCATGAGGCTGCTCTGTGCTTCAAGCTTCCGGAAAATGTAAGCACCATGGAAGGCGCTTTGATTGAGCCTTTAGCAGTAGGCTTCCATGCGGCTATCCAGGGAGATGCCCATCTGGGACAAAAGGCTGTTGTTATGGGAGCCGGCTGTATCGGTCTGGTTTCTATGATGGCTTTAAAGGCCAGAGGCGTCAGCGAGGTCTATGTGGTGGACGTCATGGATAAACGTCTGGACAAGGCTCTGGAGCTGGGTGCTACAGGTGTTATCAACGGCATGAAGGAAGACGTGGTTGCCAAGGTGAGAGAACTGACCGGAGGTAAGGGCACAGATTTAGTTATTGAAACTGCCGGTTCTGAAATTACCTCCAGACAGGCTATAGAAATTGCCAAAAACGGCTCTACCATTGTCTTTGTAGGATACAGCAAGAGCGGTGAAGTGACACTGCCTATGAGTGTTGCTCTGAACAAAGAACTGACCTTTAAGACAGTATTCCGCTACCGGAACATTTATCCAATGGCTATTCAGGCCGTGGCTGACGGAAAGGTAAATCTCAAAGGAATTGTTACAGAGGTTTATCCTCTGGATAAGGCGGATGTGGCTATGGAGGATTCTGTGAAGAATAAGGCTGACATCGTGAAAGCCGTGATTAAGATTCACGATTGACAAATAATTCAGAATACATAAAATATAATATCGCTGGTTCAGCGGAGATAAAGAAATTACATAAAAACAATTCAATTGGTTGTGTATGCACAGTCTACCCTGGAGTGACAAAAGTAAATCTGCTTTTGCATTCCAGGGTATTTTTATGTCCTGTTTTTCTGATAGACGGAGGTATTTGTCAATACGGGGGAATTTTATGTATGAAAGTAAATACAATGATATTAAATTTAGTAAAAATAATGATGTTTATCTGCATGAAAAAAGTGAAATAATAGACTGCACATAATGTGAAAAGAAGAATGATACAAATGGAAGTAGTGAGTTTTTTGTCGAAAATCCAAAAATATTATATATTTTGTACAAAAATATGATTTATAAAATGTGAAAAACATAGAAAGTTACAATAATAGAAATGAAAGTATTGATATTTAGTAAGTAAAATGATATAGTAATTTTACTAAAATATTTAGGAGGAAAAATATTATGAAGAGAAAAGTAGCATTAGGTTGTGTATTGATGTTATCTGCAATGACAGTATTAAGCGGCTGCGGCGGAGGTGGAGACAGCGAAGGCGGCACCTCAGAGGGCGGTAAAACAAAAATCCGTTTTGCATCCTGGGACGTGGCAGAGGATGTAGACCGCCAGCAGGCCATTGTTGACAAATTTAACGAGTCTCACGATGACATCGAGGTAACACTGGAAGCCTATGGAAGTGATTTTGATACAAAAATCAGCGCTGGTATGGGCTCAGGGGACACACCGGATGTTATGTATATGTGGAACTATCCTGCTTATTATGAAGGGCTGGAGCCTCTGGATGAGTACATAGAGAACGAGGGAGAAGAGTACAAGACAAATTTCTATGATACTCTGTGGAACTACAATTCCATTGACGGACAGATTTACGGTGTTCCGGTAGGATTTACCACCCATGCGCTGTTCTATAACAAAGACCTTTTTACAGAGGCCGGTATAGAAGAGCCTACAGGAGACTGGACTTGGGATGACTTACAGACAGCAGCTAAAACCATTTCTGAAAAAACGGATGCAAAGGGCTTCGCTTTTTCTATGAAACCAGACCCTTACGACTTTGAAATGTATCTGTGGAGCAACGGAACTGCTTACTGCGATGAAGAAGGAAATATGGACGGATACATTAACTCTGCAGAATCTGAGGAAGTATTCCAGATGTTCCAGGATATGGAAAAGGACGGCTATGCTATTGCAACAGAAAAGAATGGTACTGACGAATTTCGTGCGGGACAGGTGGCTATGTATGTGTATGGCTCCTGGTCAATCAACACTTTAAATGAGGATGGTATGAATTACGGCGTAACAAAGATTCCTTCTTTCGGCAGCCAGCCTTCCGTAAGCATTTTAAGCTCCTCCGGTGTGTCCATGTCTAAAGACAGCGAAAACAAAGAGGCTGCCTGGGAGTTTATCAAATTCTGGACAAACGAGGAATGTAACAAAGAACGTATCGGTCTGGAACTTCCGGTGCTGAACAGCGTTGTAGAATCTGAGAAGATTATGGAACAGGCAGAATATGCTCCATTTTATGAAATGCTGGAGCAGAGTGACGGATATACACCTGCAAGCTTTATCATGGAAAGCTGGTCAGAGGTTTCTGAGGACCTTTCTTTAGCCTTTGAAGAAGCCTTTAACCCAAGTACATTGCTGGATGTAAAAGAGGTGCTGGAAAGCTCTGTGCAGTAAGCTGCCCAAGGAAACGTATTAGTAGGAGAGGATTATATGAATCGTAAGAAATTTCTCAAAACAGCGACTCCCTATATCTTTATACTTCCGTGGATTATCGGATTTTTGGTATTTACAATAGGCCCGCTTATTTTCTCACTCATTATGAGCTTTTTTGACTGGCCGCTGACCTCAAGCCACACATTTATCGGTTTGGGAAACTACATTGAGATGTTTACAGAAGATGACCAGTTCTGGAAATCATTGGTTATCAGCTTGAAATACGCTGCAATCTTCGTACCCTTAAACCTGATTCTGGCGCTGTTCCTGGCTATGCTGATTACGCAGCCCGTAAAAGGCGTTAAGATTTACCGTACTATCTTCTACATTCCGGCAGTTATCTCCGGTGTAGCGGTATCGATTATCTGGGGATGGATTTTAAACAGCGACTACGGCATTTTAAATTATCTGCTGTCCCTTTTAGGAATCGAAGGGCCAAAATGGCTGGTAGACCCCTCCTGGGCGCTGATGGCCGTTATTATTGCCAGCGCTTTCGGTGTTGGTACGATGATGCTGATTTTCTATACGGATATTAAAAACATTCCGGTGGACGTGTATGAAGCTGCTTCTTTGGACGGAGCAAGCCCGGCCAGACAGTTTTTCAGCATTACATTGCCTATGATTACACCTACATTGCTGTTTAACCTGATTACTTCCATTATTAACTCTTTCCAGCAGGTAACTCTGGTTATGCTGCTGACAGGCGGCGGCCCGCTGAAATCCACCTATTTCTACGGGCTGTATACTTACAATAACGCCTTTAAGCACCATAAAATGGGATATGCCAGCGCCAATGCCTGGGTAATGTTTGTAATCATTCTTTTGCTGACAGCACTGGTATTTAAATCTTCCTCTGCCTGGGTGTTCTATGAGACAGAAGCCAAAAACAGCGGAGCTAAGAAGAAAAAAAGAAAAGGAGGTAAAACCAAATGAAATTGTCCAGAAAATCAAAAGCAGTGATTTACATTCTGCTGACAGCGGTTGCTATTTACTTCCTTGCACCTTTTATTTATATGTTCCTGTCAGCCTTTAAGACAGAGGCAGAGGCTATTGCCTACCCTCCCAAGCTGTTCCCTTCAGAATGGAACTGGGAAAACTTTAAGAATGCATGGGAGTCTCAGCCTTTCGGAACTTATCTGATGAATTCCGTTATTGTTACGGTTATGACAACTGCAGGACAGATTCTTTCCTGTTCTCTGGTAGCTTATGGATTTGCCAGATACAATTTTAAAGGCAAAAATGTTTTGTTTATGATTCTTCTGGCTACTATGATGATTCCCTGGGACGTAACGATGATTCCCCAGTACATGGAATTTAATCTGTTTGGCTGGATTAACACCCTGAAGCCGCTGATTGTGCCGGCTTGGTTCGGTTCTGCCTACTATATATTCCTGATGCGGCAGTTCCTGATGGGTGTGCCCAAGGACTTTGAGGAAGCGGCCCGCATTGACGGAGCTAACGCCTTCCAAATTTACTGGAAAATCTTTATGCCGATTCTGAAACCCTCGTTGATTCTGGTAGGGGTTCTGAATATGCTGACCGTATGGAACGATTACCTGGGTCCGTTGATTTTCCTTCAGGACAGAAGCAAGTATACCCTTGCTCTGGGCCTGGCCTCCTTTAAGGGCGTTCACGATACGCAGATTATTCCTATGCTGTGTATCACGGTAATTATGATTATACCGCCAATCATTATTTTCATTATCGCACAGAAATACATAATAGAAGGAACTAGCGGTTCTATTAAATAACAGGAAATAAGAGGTTGGAATAAGCAGCCAGATAGTATTTCAGATGCAAAGGCAGTCTGTATTCTGTCTGGCTGTATTTCATCCAATGGGTAAAGAAGGAGAATGGATATGACAACAAGGAGAATAAAAAAAAGATGGGAAGACCAGACTCTTTCCGGCATTAACAGAAGAGAAGCCAGGGTGGCTTTTTATAAGGATTCTGCCAGCAGAATCAGCCTGAACGGAGATTGGAAATTTAAATATCTGGAAGCCCCTGAATTATCTCCGGCAGGATTTGCGGATGCAGGAGTAGGAGAGGACTGGGACACCATAGATGTTCCTTCTGTTTGGCAGCGCAGAGGATATGACAAAATGCATTATACAGACGTACTGTATCTGTTCCCTGTCAATCCTCCCTTTGTTCCGTCAGAAAATCCTACGGGAATCTATAAGAAAAATGTAAATCTGGATAGAGAATGGCTGTCTGAGGATACCATTTTGAAATTCCACGGCGTGGACAGCGCTTTTGATGTATGGGTAAACGGAGTCCATGCGGGTTTCAGCAAAGTAAGCCGGATTTGCAGTGAATTCGATATTACAGATTTGGTGACAGAAGGCGAAAACCATATTGTGGTGAGAGTATATAAATGGTCGGATGGCACTTATCTGGAAGACCAGGATATGTGGTGGTTTTCCGGTATTTACAGAGATGTAGAGCTTATCCGGGAGCCTAAGAAGGGAATATTAGACTGCAGGGTAAACGGAAGCTTAGATGACACTTACAAAGACGGATTGCTGACAGCAGATATTACTTTAAAAGACAGTCAGGGACAGGGAAGCTGGAGACTGGAATATAAAGGAGAACAAATTCTTTCCGGAGTGTTTCAGGCTGCAGACGGAAATGCCCATATAGAGGGACTGGTAAAGGACGTGAAAGCCTGGACAGCTGAAACACCGGAGCTTTATGTGCTGACAGTATCTGTGGAGGGACATGAGATTCAGGTGAGAGTGGGCTTTCGCAGGATTGAGCTGAAAAATAATAATTTCTATGTGAATAACCAGATTATTCTGCTAAACGGAGCCAATCACCACGATTATGACCCTATGGAGGGCAGAGCAGTTTCCTACAAAAAGATGAAGGAAGATATTCTGCTGATGAAGCAGCATAACATAAACGGTGTGCGCTGCTCCCATTATCCGGCCAATGAGTATTTCTATGATTTGTGTGATGAATATGGCCTGTACGTAATTGATGAAGCAGATTTAGAATGTCATGGTTTTGAATGGACAGAAAACTATAAATGGATTTCAGACGACCCGTCCTGGAGAACTGCCTATGTGGAAAGAAGCCTGCGGATGGTAAAAAGAGACAGGAATCACCCCTGTATCATTATGTGGTCCATGGGAAATGAATCCAGTTTTGGATGTAATTTCAGAAGCGCAGCTCAGGAAATCCGGGCTCTGGACAATACCAGACTTATTCACTATGAAGGCGATTTTGAGGCAGAGGTTACAGATGTATATTCCACTATGTACACCAGACTGAAAGGCATGAAGGAAATTGCCGAGACAGAGATGAAGGGGAATAAGCCCCATATCATATGTGAGTATGGCCATGCCATGGGGAACGGACCGGGAGGCTTGAAGGCTTACCAGGATATGTTCCGGAAATACAAGAGACTTCAGGGCGGCTTTATCTGGGAATGGTACGACCATGGTATTTATACAGAGGAAGATGGCCATACCTATTACCGATACGGAGGGAATTACGGAGATTTTCCTACAAACGAGAACTTCTGTATTGACGGTGTTTTGATGCCGGACAGAACTCCCTCCCCGGCTCTTCTGGAGTATAAGCAGATTATTGCTCCCGTGGAGATTACCAAGGATGAGGGAAGCCCCAGAGCTATCCGCCTGAAAAATTACTATGATTTCCTGTCTTTAGAGACCATTGTACTGAAATGGTATTTGGAGGAAGAAGGAGAGGTTATCCAGGAGGGAATACTGGAACATTTATCTGCCAGGGCCCATGGAGAAGAGAAGGCAGAAATTCCCTTCCGTCCATTTGAGCCAAAGGCAAATACAGATTATTACCTGAAGGTGACAGCCTGCTTAAAGGAGGATACTAATTTTGCCACAAAAGGCCATGTGATTTCTTCTGTCCAATTCCCTGTGGACGTTTGCAAGGTATGGGCAGAGGAGAGAGAAACAGGAGAAAAGCTGACTGTGACAGAGACAGAAGGAATCCTGACCGTGGAAAACAAGGAAATTTCTGTGAAATTCCATCAGGTATTCGGAAGGCTTCTGTCCATGGAAGCCCAGGGAAAATCCTGTCTTACGGCAGGGCCGGAAATGACGGTTTACAGAGCTACCATTGATAATGATATGTACAAAAAGAATGACTGGATGAATAAATATTTTATTCAGAAATCCAGCGAGCAGACGGAATTTTTTGAATACAGGGAAGAGGAAGGAAAGGTTGTAGTGACAATCGGAAAATACTTCGGCTGCCTGAACCAATCCTGGGGCTTTCACTGTGTATATGAATATACTGTATATTCCTGCGGACAGCTGAAGGTTGCTTTAAAAGCCAAGACTCTGCAGATGGGTAAAGCAGAGCCCTGCTTTGTGCCAAGGCTGGGAATTGTCATGAGAGGAAACAAAGAATTTCAGGATACTGCATGGTATGGACTGGGGCCGGGAGAGAGCTATCCTGACAGCAAGTCCGCAAGCTTCATGGGTATTTATCACAGCACCGTGGATGACATGGCCACACCGTATGTATTTCCACAGGAAAACGGACACCGGGAAAATGTAAAATGGTTTGCCATAGGTAAGGGAGAGGACTCCTTGCTCTGTACCATGGAGCAGCCTTTGGGATTGAATCTTTCTAATGCTACAGATGAGAGCCTGGAGCTGGCAAAACATCCTTTTGAAATTCAGAAAGCAGAAGATGTTATCATCCACCTGGATTATCTCCACTCCGGATTGGGAAGCAACAGCTGCGGCGAGGAGCAGCTGGAGGAATACAAGGTGAAGCTTCAGGATTTTGCTATGGTGTTTACCTTCCAGGCTGTAAAGACAGAAGACGTAGTTGAGAAAGCAAGAAAGAAATACCTGGATTAAGAAAATTTTGAAAAGGAGCCGCTTAAAATGATGATTCGAGATAGATTTTCAGAAAAATTAAGAAGCCAGCTCAGCACAGACGACTGGCTGATTTTAGAGGAGGCCTATGAGCCGGAGGAAAACTTAAAATTTGAAAGCTTGTTTGCCTTGTCAAACGGATACCTGGGTATCCGGGGAAGCCATGAGGAGGGTACGAAAATTACCCTTCCCTATCTGTACATCAATGGTGTATTTGATAAGTCAGAGACTTTTATGAGAGAGCTGGCCACTCTTCCCAACTGGCTGGGAATCCGTCTTTATGTGGAAAAAGAGCTGATTGGAGTGGAGAATTGTGAAATCCTGGAATATTCCAGAGTTCTTGACATGAAGAGAGCGGCTCTGATAAAGCACCTGCATTTACGAGACAAAAAAGGCAGAGAAACTCTGGTAGAAGGCGTTCGCTTTGTGAGCCGTGAAAATACCCATCGCATGGGAATACAATTATTTGTAACGCCGTTGAACTATAGCGGCATTATTGAAGTGGAAAATATCATTGACGGAAGCATCATAAACTTTTATGATGCTCCCCGTTTTAAAGTAAAGCACACCTATCTGACAGCCAATGAAAAGCTGGATGAGGAAGGTGTATATGTGGAGGTGGCCACAAGGGACAACCATCTCCATGTGGGAACGGGCTGCCGCATCCAGGCTTACAAGGATAAGGAGCCTGTGCTGAAAAACAGAATGTTCCATGCTTTTGGAGAACAGGCGGTAGAATTTGGAGACTTTAGGGCAGAGGAAGGCCAGTGTGTGGAGATAGTGAAATATGCTTCTATGTACACAGAGAGAGACTGTGCCCGTTATGCCATTCACTCCAAAGTAAAGGAAGAGATTGATGCTTTTGAAGCAGCCGGATTTGAGAAAGAGTTAGAGGCACACTGCCAGGTTTATAAAACCATGTGGGAGGCAGCGGATATTCGGATTGAGGGAGATTTCCAGCTGGACAGAGCCATAAGATTTAATATTTTCCACCTTATGAGTACGGGAAATGAACACGACAACCGGGTAAACGTAGGGGCAAAGCTTCTTTCCGGGGAGGAATACGGAGGCCATGCTTTCTGGGATACCGAGTTGTTTATGCTGCCTTTCTTTGCCTATATTTTCCCCAAGACAGCAAAGAATCTGGAGACTTACCGTTACCGGATGCTGGATGCAGCCAGAGATAACGCAAAGAAAAATGGGTTCCGGGGGGCCCAGTATCCATGGGAATCTGCAGATGACGGTACAGAGCAGTGTCCGGATTGGACCATTGAGCCGGACGGAACCTGCTACCGCTGCTATGTAGCAGTGTATGAACACCATGTAACGGCTGCCGTGGCCTACGGAATTTACAACTATGTAAAGATTACCAGGGATACAGACTTCCTCTTTAAAATGGGGGCAGAAATCCTTACAGAGACAGCCCGGTTCTGGGCCAGCCGCTGTGAATGGGTGGAAGAAAAAGACAGATACGAAATCCGGCAGGTAACAGGTCCTGACGAATGGCACGAGCCGGTGAATAACAATTTGTACACCAATTATCTGGCCAGATGGAATCTGAGATATGTAATGTCTCTGATTCACAGTATGGAAAAGGAACATCCCCAGGAATACAGAAAGCTTATAGAAAAGACAGGGCTCACAAAAGAGGAAATGAAAAAATGGGAGCATGTTCAGGCTAAGATGTATCTCCCCAGAAAAGAAGGAACAGACCTGCTGGAGCAGTTTGAGGGCTACTTTGATTTGGAAAATGTAATTATTGAAAAATATGACAAAAACGACTGGCCGGTGCGGCCGGAGGCTTTGAATCATATGAATAAGAGCCAGACCCAGATTATCAAACAGGCGGATGTGGTGATGCTGCTTCACCTTCTGGGAGAAGAATTTGACCCGGAAATGATTCGGCTGAATTACAGCTATTATGAGAAGAGAACCCTTCACGGTTCCTCTCTAAGCCCCAGTATTTATTCTGTCATGGGCCTGAAAGTGGGAGATGACTCCAAGGCTTACCGCTATCTGCGCAGGGCTGCTCTTATTGACCTTCTGAATCTTCAGAAAAATACAAGAGAAGGAATCCATGCTGCAAATACAGGAGGCGTATGGCAGACTGTGGTGTTTGGGTTTGCAGGTGTGTCTGTGGAAGAAGACGGAATACTCCATATTCGTCCCAATATGCCAAAAGAATGGAAGGGCCTTACCTTCCGGCTCCATTATCTGGGCTCCTGGATTGAGATTTCTGTGACAGAAGACAATCAGGCTCAGGTAAAGCTTCTGGCAGGAGAGCATACCAAAGTAAACATCAACGGAACTATAACAGAAGTGCAGTAGGAGGAGAGACGCATGAAAAAGTGGCTTGCAATCGGAGGCCTGATATTAGTGACTATCATATGGGGCGGCGGTTTTGTTGCCAGTGATATGGCTTTGGAGAGTATGCTGCCCTTTCAGATAATGGCAGTACGGTTCCTGCTGGCAGCCGTGCTTATGGGGCTTATCAGCATTAAATCCTTAAAGGGGATAAAATGGGAGGAAGTCCGGGCAGGAGGCCTTATGGGAATTGCTCTTTTTGCGGCTTTCTCTCTCCAGATTATAGGATTGCAGTACACCACCCCATCTAAAAACGCTTTTTTGACAGCCCTCAATGTGGTTATCGTACCTTTTATTGCTTTTCTGGTTTTAAAGAAAAAAATCGGAGCAAAGGGAATCCTGGGAGCAGTGATGTCAGTGTTGGGAGTGGCGCTGCTGTCCCTGAACGGAGATTTGTCTTTAGGGCTGGGAGACGGACTTACTCTGCTGTGCGCCGTGGGCTTTGCCTTCCAGATTTTCTTTACCAGTGAGTTTGTAAAGAGGTACAGGGCCACTGTCCTGAATTTTGTGCAGATGGCTACGGCTTTTTTACTGTCTGCTGTCAGCCTGTTGATTTCCGGGCAGACAGACTTCCAGGTAACGGCTCAGGGCTGGCTCAGCGTCCTATATCTGGGGGCTGTCAGCACAACGGTGTGTTATCTGCTTCAGACAGCCAGCCAAAAGTATGTGGACGAGACGAAAGCAGCTATCATCCTGTCCATGGAATCTGTTTTCGGAACTTTATTTTCGATTATCATCCTGCATGAAATTATTACTCCCCGTATGGTAGCCGGCTGCGTGGTGATTTTGACAGCCGTAATTATTTCTAACCTTGCAGAAACACAGGAAGGGCAGGAGAAACAGGAGGAAAGAAAAAATGAAATACAGAGCAGTCATTTTTGATTTAGACGGCGTTATCTGTCATACAGACAAGTATCATTACCAGGCCTGGAAGGCAGTGGCCGATGAACTGGGGATTTATTTTGACCAGGTTATCAATAACCGCTTAAGAGGCGTCAGCCGTATGGAGAGCTTTGAAATTATCCTGGAACGCTATGAGGGAACCATGAGCCAGGAAGAAAAGACAGCTTATACGGAAAAGAAGAATAATATTTATAAGGAGCTGTTGAAGAATATGAGTACTGCAGACCTTTCTTCAGAGGTGAAAGAAACCCTGGAGGGGCTGAGGGGGAAGGGGCTGAAGCTGGCCATCGGCTCTTCCAGCAAAAATGCCAGATTTATTCTGGGACAGATAGGACTGGGAGAATATTTTGACGCTATCTCAGACGGCAACAATATTTCCAAATCCAAACCAGAACCTGAGGTTTTTGTAAAGGCTGCCGGTTTCCTGGGAGAGAAGCCGGAAGACTGTCTTGTTGTGGAGGACGCCAAGGCAGGTCTTGAGGCGGCTATCGGAGGAGGAATGGATTGTGCTGCTATTGGAGATGCAGTTTTAAGCGGGCTTGGAACCTATAATTTAGATACTTTTCAAGACCTGTTAAAAGCGGTAGAATAGATTTCGGAAAAGGAGCCTGCTTTTAGGGCGAATCCGTTACCGGAAAAATGAGATTACGGAGGAAAAGGGACATATGAACAAAGAATTTTTAGAAGGACTGTTGACAAGTATTTCAGTATCAGGCTATGAGGAGCCTGTGCAGCAGGTTGTGGAACAGGAAATGGCAGGATGCGCAGATGAAATACAAAAGGATGAGATGGAAAATCTGGTATGTGTCCTGAACCCTGAGAGCAAAACACGGATTATGCTTTCGGCCCATGCAGATGAGATAGGGCTGATGATTTCTAACATCACGGAGGAAGGAAGACTGCAGGTGATTGACAGGGGCGGCATTGTGCCCGGGACTTATCCGGGGCAGCAGGTGTGTATAAACAATAAAAGAGGCTTGGTATACGGTGTGGTGGAGGCCTATCGGGATTTGTTTAAAAAAACAGATTTGGGAACCAGAGATTTTCTCATTGATATAGGTGCTGTAAACAGAGAGGATGCTCTGAGGCATGTGGATTTAGGAGATCCCATTACCCTGGATACCCATATCCGCAGTCTGGCCAACCACAGGTTTTCTGCCAGGGCTCTGGACGACCGGCTGGGGGTATTTATTATTATGGAGGCACTGAAGCGGGCGAAAGAAATGGGATGTAAGGCAGGAGTGTATGCCGCTTCCACCACCGGAGAAGAGACCACAAAGACAGGAGCCTACTGGACCAGTTCCAGGATTGCCCCCACTCTGGCTATTGTAGTGGATGTGACTTATACCAGTGACTGTCTGGGGATGAACCCGGCGGACGCAGGAACTGTGGAGCTGGGAAAAGGGCCTGTGCTGTGCAACAGCCCTATTGTGGTAAAAAAACTGAATAAAAAGCTGGCAGAGTGTGCCGAAAAAATAGGAGTGCCTGTACAGTGGGAAGCAGCCAGCCGGCTGACCTGTACGGATGGGGACAAAATTCATTTTTCCAATAAAGGGGTGCCTATGGTACTGGTTTCTATTCCTTTGAGATATATGCACATGCCCTGCGAAGTGGCAGATGAAAGGGACGTGGAGGGCTGTATTGAACTGATTGCAAGGTTTTTGGCAGAGTACGAGGGATAAAAAATTCTGGACAAAAATTCCGTTGCCCTCAGTGTACAAGGGGCGTTTGGCCCTCTGTACACTGAGGGTATTTATAAGTGATAACACACTTCGTTGGATTGTCACTTGTGAACATAGGAATCTCTGGATACGAAAAATATGGCAGTTGCGGTGAAAAATGTGATGTGATACAATGTATGCTGGAACTAATATAAAAAAAGGAAATAATTATGGCAACGATTAAAGAAATCGCAGAACTTGCAGGTGTCTCTGTGACAACGGTATCCAGGGTGCTGAATTTCGATGATACTCTGAATGTACAGGATGAAACAAAAAAAAGGGTGTTTGAGGCGGCGGACAGGCTGGAATACCAGGTGAAAAGCAAGAAAAAAAGAAAGAAAAAGCTGAAAATCGGTTTGCTGTGTTCTTATTCCATGGAGGAAGAGCTGGAGGATACCTTTTATTTGACTGTGCGGATTGCCGTGGAGAAAAGAATTGCAGAGGACGGATTCAAAAAGTATCAGGTTACAGAGCGGGATAATAGGGAAACCGTGGCCCCGCTGGACGGTATCATCTGTCTTGGAACCTTTAGTGAGTCAATGGTAAAAAAAATAAAGGACTTTGGGAAGCCTACGATATTTCTTGACGCAACAGGGGATTTGGATGCCTTTGATTCTGTAGTGGTGGAAACAAAATATTCTGTAAAAAAGGTTTTGGATTATTTCATCCAGGAAGGACACCGGGAAATCGCTTTTATCGGCGGCAAAGATATAGACAAGGATGGCAGAGAGGTGCCGGATTTGCGGGTGCTGGCTTTTAATTCTTACATGAAAGAAAAAGGGATTCTGCGGGAAGAATATATTAAAATCAGAGGCTATACCCCAAAAGACGGGTATAAAATGGGCAAAGAATTACTGGAAAAGGAGACAAGACCAACGGCTATTTTTACTGCCAATGACGCTCTGGCCGTAGGCTGCTATAAAGCTGTGCAGGAGGCCGGGCTGCGGATACCGGAGGACATCAGCATTATTGGGTTTAATGATATATCCATGGCCAAATATCTGGTACCTCCTTTGACTACGGTTCATGTACCCATGGATTTTATGGGCAACACGGCAGTGGGCCTGTTGTCCGAGAGAATACATTCCAACAGAGAAATCAGCATACATATATCCGTGCCTACCAAGCTAATGATAAGAGAAAGCGTAAGCAGCAGAAAATAACTGCTATTTTTGAAAACGGACATGCCAGTGTCAGCGGGCATGTCCGTTTTCTATAAAAGTCCCGGACCTGGGGCTAGGGCCAAATCTGCCATTGACATTGAAGTTCAATTTGGTATACTTTTTAGGTAGGCCGGACAAACAAAAGGCCCAAACTTTAAGAGAAGAAGATAGGAGACTGAGATATGAGCATTAGAATCGGTATTTTAGGATATGGCAACCTGGGAAGAGGTGTAGAATGTGCGGTAAAGCATAACCCGGATTTGGAACTTGTGGCTGTGTTTACCAGAAGAAATCCGGATTCTGTGAAAATTCTTACAGAAGGCGCTAAGGTATACCATGTGGACCAGGCTGTGGAAAAAAAGGATGAGATTGACGTGCTGATTCTCTGCGGAGGAAGCGCTACAGATTTGCCTGTGCAGACACCAGAGTACGCCCGGTATTTCAATGTGGTGGACAGCTTTGACACCCATGCCAGAATTCCGGAGCATTTTGCCGCCGTGGACGCTGCTGCAAAGAAAAGCGGAAAAGTGGCGCTGATTTCTGTAGGATGGGACCCGGGTATGTTTTCTCTGAACCGTCTTTATGCTAATGCTATCATGCCGGAAGGAAAGGACTATACTTTCTGGGGCAAAGGCGTGAGCCAGGGACATTCTGATGCCGTAAGAAGAATTCAGGGAGTTGTGGATGCAAGACAGTATACCATTCCGGTAGACGCTGCCCTGGAAGCTGTAAGAAGCGGAAAAAATCCGGAGCTTACCACCAGAGAGAAGCATACAAGAGAAGTATTCGTAGTGGCAGAGGAGGGCGCTGACAAGGCCAAAATCGAAAATGAGATTAAAACTATGCCAAACTACTTTGATGAGTATGATACCACGGTACACTTTATTACCATGGAGGAAATGAAGAGAGACCATGCGGGACTTCCCCATGGAGGTTTTGTTATCCGTACCGGAAAGACCGGATGGGAAAATGAGCATAACCATGTAATTGAGTACAGCTTAAAGCTGGATTCCAATCCGGAATTTACATCCTCTGTTATCGCTGCGTATGCAAGGGCTGCATACCGTCTCAACCAGGAAGGACAGAGGGGCTGCAAGACAGTATTTGACATTGCACCGGCTTATTTAAGCAGTAAGACACCGGAAGAATTGAGGGCTCACATGCTGTAAGAAGCAGAGGAGGAAAACGTGAATCCTAAAATTGATACCAAAAGAGAAGCCCGGAGACTGATTTTCGGTCTTATTGGAGCCCTGATTATGGCGGCGAATATTAAGACCTTTGTCCGTGCAGGAGGGCTGTATCCGGGAGGCTTTAACGGGGTTACGCTGCTGATTCAGACTGTGTGCCAGCGGTTTTTCGGCTTGGAACTGCCCTTTTCCCCCATCAGCCTGGCTTTGAATGCTATTCCGGCTATTGTCAGCTTTAAGGCTATCGGGAAACGATTTACTTTAGTGACCAGTTTGATGATTGTGGTAACCAGTATTTTTACGGACCTGGTGCCAGCGGTACCCATTACCCAGGATATTCTGCTGATTAGTATTTTCGGCGGACTGATTAACGGAGCGGCTATCAGTCTGGCCCTTATCGGCGGAACCTCCACAGGGGGAACAGACTTTATTGCCGTGTACTTTATGGAGAAAAGAAACAAGGATGTATGGAATTATATCTTAATGGGAAATGCAGTGGTGCTTGTCCTGGCGGGTATTCTTTTCGGCTGGGATAAAGCCTTGTATTCCATTATTTTCCAGTATACCTCCACTCAGACCATTCATCTGCTGTATCAGGCTTATAATAAGGTGACTCTTTTTGTGGTGACAGAACATCCCCAGGAAGTGTATGAAGCCATTTATGAGGTTACCAATCATAGTGCCACGGAGTTTTCTGCCACAGGAATGTATGCCAATGAGGACAGGAAAATGATTTATTCCGTGGTTTCCAGTACAGAGGCAAAGATTCTTATACAAAGGGTAATGACTGCAGACCCCAAGGCCTTTGTCAATGTTATTAAGACAGACATGCTTATGGGAAGATTTTATCAGAAGGAAAATTATTAGTAACCAGAAAACAGACAAGAAGATAGAAAAAGGATACAAAAGCCCGGAGGGCTATTCCGTTTTGGTGTTCGGAATAGCCCTCCGGCTTTTTGTGCAGGGTGTGAAAAATGTCCACGCCCTTCCTTTAATATCCGGGATTTCTTTACAGAAAACCTTATTTCTTTCCGTTAAAGCAGTAGGTACATACCTTACAGGGCTCTATGTTGATAGAGGCCAGCAAGTCATCCAGACGATGGAAATGGAGAGTAGTAAAGTTTAATTCTTTGCCGATTTCTTCCAGCATTTCCTTATAGTTCTGGGAATCCGGATTGGCGTAATCAGCCAGGACTTCCTCACTTACATTCTCTCCTTCTCTCTTGGCAATAATCCTTCTGGTAATCAAATCCATCTCTGATTTGGAACGGGAGAAGTTCAGGTATGGACAGCCGAAGAGCAGGGGCGGGCATGCAGGGCGGATATGTACCTCTTTGGCGCCGCTGTTATATAAAAATTCCGTAGTCTCACGAAGCTGGGTACCTCTTACAATAGAATCGTCGATAAGCAGAAGGCTCTTATTCTTTATGAGAGCTTCCACCGGAATCAGTTTCATTCTGGCAATCAGGTTTCTCTGCTCCTGTCTGGTAGGCATGAAGGAACGGGGCCAGGTTGGGGTGTATTTAATAAATGGGCGGGAAAATGGAATGCCGGATTCATTGGCATAGCCTATGGCATGGGCAATTCCGGAATCCGGTACTCCGGCCACTAAATCCGGATTTACATGTTCTCTCTGGGAATCCCTCTGAGCCAGCCGCTTACCGCATTCATAGCGCATATTTTCTACGTTTACTCCCTCATAGGTAGAGGTGGGGTAACCGTAATAAACCCAGAGGAAGGAGCAGATTTTCATCTCATTCAAAGGCTGGGATACAGTTTCCACACTTTCCGGAGTCAGGAAAGCAATTTCTCCGGGACCCAGTTCTCTCAGAGTTTCATAGCCCAGATTCAGATAGGCAAAGCTTTCAAAGGAAGCACAGTGAGCGCCCTCTTTTTTTCCGATGATAACCGGGGTTCTTCCCATCCGGTCTCTGGCTGCATAAATACCCTTAGGGGTCAGGACCAGAAGGGTCATGGAACCGTCAATTTTTTCCTGGGCATAGCGGATACCTTCGGTGATGCTGGCCTGCTGGTTAATCAGGGAAGCTACCATTTCCGTAGGGTTAATGCTTCCGCCGCTCATTTCCAGGAAATGAGTGCAGCCGTTTTTGTAGGAAAGGCTTACCAGCTCGTCCATGTTGTTGATTTTACCCACTGTAGTCACGGCAAAGCTGCCTAAATGAGATTGTACAAGAAGGGGCTGGGGCTCATTGTCAGAGATACATCCAATGCCTGATGTACCTTCCAGTTCATCCAGGTCTCCGTCAAATTTAGTACGGAACGGCGTATTCTCAATGTTATGTATAGAGCGTACAAAGCCGTTTTTTCCATATACGGCCATACCGCCTCTTCTGGTACCTAAGTGAGAATGATAGTCTGTTCCGAAAAATAAGTCCAAGGTACAGCTGGACTTAGAAGTTACTCCAAATATACCACCCATTGTTGTTCTCCTTTTCTTGGAATTACATTTTGCATTTTTCAGTTTACCTCTTATTATATACTGGATTTTTAGAATTCGTAAAGGGATTTCCCAAAAGTTTTTGTCTTCGCAAGGGAGAAAAAATAGTGTATAATGAGAGAAATAATGTGCAAACAGCCCAGTGCAGCAGGTTCTGTGCCGGGATTACAGAGAAAAAAGGAGAATTATATGAAGTTTATTTCGTGGAATGTGAATGGATTGAGAGCCTGTGTACAGAAGGGCTTTTTGGAATATTTTCAGAGTGCGGATGCGGATTTTTTCTGTCTGCAGGAGACAAAGCTGCAGGAAGGGCAGATTGATTTTCAGCCGGAGGGCTACTACGGATACTGGAACTATGCGGAGAAAAAAGGATATTCCGGTACCGCTGTTTTTGCCAAAAGAGAACCTATGTCTGTTGCTTACGGTATAGGAATAGAAGAGCATGACCATGAAGGACGGGTGATTACCCTGGAATATCCGGAGTTTTATTTAGTGACTGTCTATACTCCTAATTCCCAGAATGAATTGGCCAGACTGCCCTATCGGATGCAGTGGGAGGATGACTTCCGGGGATATTTAAAAAAGCTGGACGAGAAAAAGCCGGTAGTTTTCTGTGGGGACTTAAATGTGGCCCATAAAGAAATTGACTTAAAAAATCCTAAAACAAACCGGCATAATGCCGGGTTTACAGACGAAGAAAGAGAAAAATTTACCCAACTGCTGGAGTCCGGATTTACGGACAGCTTCCGGTATTTTTATCCGGAGGAAACAGGAATCTATTCCTGGTGGTCTTACCGGTTCAAGGCCAGGGAAAAGAACGCAGGGTGGCGTATCGACTATTTCTGCGTTTCAAATAGATTAGAAGAAAAGCTGGCTTCCGCCTGCATCCACACCGATGTTTTCGGCTCGGACCACTGCCCTGTGGAAGTACAGCTGGATTTACCATAAAAGTCTAGTGCAGACGGCAGGCTGCCTGTGCAGGGGCATAGCCATAGGATAGGTAAGACAGTATGAACACTGAATTATCGGGCGTTCATGGATGGATACGCCTGGGGATACAGGCAGAAGAAGGAGAGGATTAGGATGGAAAAAGAAAACGTGAGATTAACCAGTCTTTCCAAAAGTGCAGGCTGCGCTGCAAAGCTGCAGCCGGATATTCTCATACGGGTGGTAGAAGGTCTTCCCAAATTTCAGGATGAAAATCTTCTGGTGGGAACGGAAACAGCAGACGATGGTGCGGTATATAAAATTTCAGAGGACCTGGCTATGATTCAGACCCTGGATTTTTTCCCTCCCATGGTGGATGAACCTTATATTTTCGGACAGATAGCAGCGGCAAATGCGTTAAGCGATGTGTACGCTATGGGAGGAGAGCCTAAGCTGGCGCTGAATATTTTGGCATATCCAAGCTGCCTGGGAGAGGAGAATCTGGGAGAGATACTGGCGGGAGGCGCCTCTAAAGTACAGGAGGCGGGAGCTGTTTTGGCGGGAGGCCATTCTATCAATGATGAGGAGCCAAAATACGGGATGTGTGTCACAGGCTTTGTGAATCCCCGCAAAATCTGGAAGAATGCAGGGGCCAGGCCGGGAGACCTACTGCTGCTGACAAAACCTTTGGGCGTGGGACTTATCAACACGGCAGTGAAAGCCGGGCTGGCTTCTCAGGAAGCAAAAGAAGCGGGAACGATGAGTATGTGCTGTCTGAATAAGACGGCCAAGGAAGTGCTGGAGAATTTTTCTGTACATGCATGCACGGATGTCACCGGATTTTCCCTGGCAGGCCACGGGCTGGAAATGGCAAAGGCCAGCCAGGTTACCTTGGTTATAGATACAGCCAGGCTTCCCCTGCTTCCTTCTGCCCTGGAATATGCGGCTATGGGACTGGTGCCGGAGGGAACCTACCGAAACAAGGCTTTCCAGAAAAAGGATGTGAGCCTGGGAGAAGGAATCCGGGAAGATATGGAGGATTTGCTTTTTGACCCCCAGACCTCAGGAGGTCTTCTGGTAAGCCTGGAGGAATGCCAGGCAGAGCAGGCTCTGAAAGCTTTTAAGGACAGAGGGCTGCCCACAAAGGCGGCGATTATCGGGAGAGTGAAGGAAAAGACCGACTCTTATCTGGAATTTGTATAGAACAGGGAGAAAGAACATGATATATCTGGATAATGCGGCTACCACCCTGAAAAAGCCGGAGTGTGTGAGAGAAGCGGTTTACCGGGCCATGGAGTCTATGGGAAACAGCGGAAGGGGGGCCTGGGGCCCCTCTCTTTTGGCTTCCAGGGAAATATACGGGGTAAGAGAAAAGGCAGCAGAATTCTTCGGCGCCTGGGGACCGGAGCAGGTGTCCTTTACCCAAAATGCTACGGAAGCCCTGAATATGGTCATCTCTGGTCTTATAAAAAAAGGGGACCATGTGATCACCACTCAGGCGGACCACAATTCGGTACTTAGGCCTTTGTACCGAAAGGAAAAGGAAGGGGCAGAGCTGACCATTTTAAAAACAGATGAAAAAGGGAACATTTCTCTGGAGGAGCTGGAGGCTTCTGTTAGGGAAAATACAAAGGCTCTTATCTGCACCCATGGCTCAAATGTGACAGGAAACCTTTTTCCTATAGAGGAGATGGGAAGGATTTGCCGCAGACAGGGGATTCTCTTTATCCTGGACGCATCCCAGACTGCCGGGCTTTGGCCAATCCATATGGAAAAACAGGGAATCCATGGACTGTGCTTTACCGGGCACAAGGGCCTTATGGGGCCTCAGGGAACAGGAGGGGTTTGCCTGGCACCTCAGGTAAAGCTGCCGCCTTTTAAGGTGGGAGGCAGCGGTATCCTGTCCTTTGACAGGAGCCATCCCCAGGTGATGCCGGAAGCTTTAGAGGCAGGCACCCTAAACGGACATGGGATTGCCGGGCTTGGGGCTGCCTTTGATTATATCCGCCAGGTAGGGCTGGAGAATATCCGGAACCAGGAGGGAAAGCTTTTGGAGGTTTTTTACCGGAAGGTAAAAGATATTCCGGGGGTAAAGCTGTACGGGGATTTTTCCTCCCGGGAACGGCTTGCCCTGGTATCTTTGAATATAGAAGGCTATCTGGCTAAGGAAGCAGGGGATATTTTGGGACAAGAGTATCACATTGCTGTGCGGGCAGGGGCTCACTGTGCGCCTCTTATGCACCAGGCTCTGGGGACAGGGGAAAGAGGAACGGTCCGCTTTTCTTTTTCCTGGTTTAATACAGTGGAGGAGGCAAAGAAAGCTGCCGGAGCGGTAAAAGAAATGGCCCGGCAGGAAGCATAAAGGAGGGCGAAAGCGGTGGAAACCGTGATTTTTCATATTGATGTAAACAGTGCTTTTCTTTCCTGGGAGGCTGTGTACCGTCTCCGGGAGCAGGGAGGCACAGTGGATTTAAGAGAGATTCCCTGTGCAGTGGGGGGAGATAAGTCCAAACGCAGAGGTATTATTCTGGCCAAGTCTTTGTCTGCCAAAGTCTGTGGAGTGAAAACGGGTGAGCCTTTGACAGACGCACTGAAAAAATGTCCCCAGCTTACGGTGGTGCCTGCCCATCACGGCATGTACCGGCAGTATTCTAAGCAGTTTATGGACATTCTGAGGGAATATACCCCGGATGTGGAACAATACAGTATCGACGAGGCTTTTATGGATATGAGCGGTATGGAAAAGCTGGTGGGAAATCCGGTGGCTTTTGCCCATAAATTAAAGAACCGTATCAGCCGGGAGCTGGGCTTCACCGTAAACGTAGGGATTTCCAGCAATAAATATTTGGCGAAAATGGCTTCTGATTTTGAGAAGCCAGATAAGGTACATACTTTGTTTCCCTGGGAAATTCAGGAGAAAATGTGGCCTCTTTCGGTGTCTGAGCTGATTTTCGTGGGAAGAGCCACGGCAGATGCCCTTCATAAGCTGGGAATCTATACTATCGGGCAACTGGCCAATACAGATGTGAAGATTTTAAAGCACCATCTGAAAAAACAGGGCGAGAGTATCTGGAAATTTGCCAACGGACAGGATTCCTCTTTGGTAGAACCGGTGTCCGAAGGGAATAAGGGATACGGAAACAGCACCACCATTGCCTTTGATGTAACAGATGAGGATACGGCGAAAATGATTCTGCTGTCCTTATGTGAAACCGTGGCCTCCAGGCTCAGGGAGGACAGTCAGAAAGCCCAGATGGTATCGGTTTCTATTAAAAATCATGAATTAAAAACCGTATCTCATCAAAAGATAATGCCTGCACCCACTAATATTACAGGGGAAATCTACAGGGCTGCCTGTCAGTTGTTTGAGGAGCTGTGGGACCAGAGCCCAATCCGGCTTTTGGGAGTTCACACGGGAAAGCTTTCCGGGGAGGAAAGCTTCCGGCAGCTCAGCCTGTTTGATAAAGCAGACTATGAAAAGATGGAGCGGATGGATAAAGCGGTGGACAAGATTCGGAAAAAATTCGGGTCTGACGCCATTATGCGGGCATCTTTTCTGGATAATCCTAAGGTGGGAAATATGACAGGAGGTCATCCTGACGGCGGAAAGGTAGATTTGAAAACGTTGAGAAATAACAGACAGGAGGAACAGAAAAAGAAGTAAAATGCTGAAAATCAGAGATGTAAGAGAAGAAGACAGAGTAGAATTATTTGGTATGCAGAAGGATTTTTACAGTGGGGAGGCCTGTGAACATTCTATTCCGGAAGAAAATTTTGAGGCCACCCTGGAGGAATGTATAAGAAGCAGAGAATATGGCAGACTTCTTATTATAGAGGATGAACAAGGAATTGCCGGTTACTTTTTGCTGGCCATTACCTGGAGTAATGAGGCCGGAGGCCAGGTGGTATGGCTGGAGGAGGCTTATTTCAAGGAAGAAGCCAGAGGAAAAGGATATGGCAGCCAGGTTTTTGGGTGGGTGGAAAAGGAATATCCCCGGGCCAGAAGATTCCGCCTGGAAGCCACAGCCAAAAATAAAAAGGCAATTGCTCTGTACCAAAGGCTTGGATACAGAGAATTGCCTTATGTTCAAATGGTTAAAGATGCTCAGTGATTTGCCGACAGCATCCGTTTTACGTCAGGTACTGCGGATAAGATAGGGTAGAGTACCAGAGAGAGGATAAGTCCGCTGACGCCCTGGATAATATTAGCCGGTATGCTGGCGGCTGCTCCTGCTCCGTACATGAAGTATTCGCAGATAAAATATCCTCCGGCTACCAGAATGATGTCAATAATCCCTCCGGCGGCAACACCGGCCCAGCGCATTTTTGCTGATTTGGCAAGTGCCCGGTAAGCATAGGCGCTGAAAAGGGCCACCAGGCCTTTAATGACAAAGGTGATAGGCACATAATTCAGGTAACCGCCTAAAAGGTCTGACATGCAGGAACCAATTCCCGCACCCAGAAAGCCGTATACAGGTCCCAGGATAACGCCGCAGAGAATTACAATGGCGTCTCCGGGATGAATATAGCCGCCGGTCCCCGGTGTGGGAATCCGGACAGACATGGTAGCCGCACAGGCCAGAGCCGCAAAAAGAGCGGTTAAAATAATTTTCTTTGTATTGTCTTTCATAGCTTCTTTACTCCTTTAATATTGTTTTTTGCTTTCTAC
Source organism: uncultured Blautia sp. (assembly GCA_902476765.1). Classification (GTDB taxonomy): domain Bacteria; phylum Bacillota; class Clostridia; order Lachnospirales; family Lachnospiraceae; genus Blautia. Next base: position 2,699 of record CABSEJ010000019.1, on the reverse strand, counting down.
AATATACAGGATAAATGGCTATATTGAAAGAGCCAGTTTTTGAAAGTTTGACCAGGCCAGTTTATTCCTGCCAGCAACGAGCCAAAGGGAATGTAGACCTGCAGCAAGGGTCTACATTCCCCGATGCTTGCATCGCCGCCAGATTGATACCCCGATGCTTGCATCAGGGTATTTTACTCTCGGAAGGTAAGGGAGGTGTCTGTCATAGAGTCAATGATAGCCAGAGATTCCACACGGATGCCCTTTTCTCTCAGCATATCTCCTCCATGCTGAAAGCCTTTTTCAATGACAATACCGGCACCCTCTAATACGGCCCCGGAGGTCTTTACAATATCAATCAGTCCAAGAAGGGCGCAGCCGTTTGCAAGAAAATCATCGATAATCAGCACATGGTCCTCAGGACCCAGGAATTTTTTAGAGAGAATCACATCATATACCTTTTTGTGGGTGAAGGATTCTACCTTTGTACAGTACATTTCACCGTCCAGATTCAGACTCTGGGCTTTCTTGGCAAATACCACAGGCACATTGAAATACTGAGCTACAATACAGGCGATTCCGATTCCGGAAGCCTCAATGGTGAGAATTTTGGTGATGGGTACATCTGCGTAAATGCGTTTAAATTCTTTTCCCAGTTCATTGATAAAGGGAATATCCATTTGATGGTTTAAAAAGCTGTCCACCTTTAAGATATTTCCTGGTTTTACAATTCCGTCTTTTAAAATTCGTTCTTTTAAAAGCTCCATGATAGTTCCTCCCTGTTTTTTTGTTTGAGGTAGGCATTTTCTGACGGATTTTGTCAGTCAGCCGGATATGATAACTACCATAATACGATATATTTTCTGGAATGGCAATTTCTTTTTTGCGGATTTTGTAAAAATATGATACAATGAGAAAAATTGGACTCATTAAGTCAACATAGAGGAGGAAGCTATGGCAGAATATGAAGTTATCCGGGAAATGTTTAATCTGTGCCCGGGAAATCAGATGAGAGACATTTTTATAGAGGAAGTGGAGCTTCCTGAGGATGCAGATTTGGAAGAATTTGTAAGAAATAAGTTTAAGGCTGAGGAGGAACTGAAGCTGGAACGGACAGACAAAGAGGACGGAACCGTGATTTTTGACGTGATGACTGCTTCCATTCACCAGAGATATACGATTTCTAAATTTTAATGGACCTTTGCCCGTTGCTTTTTGGAATGGGTTTGCTATAATAAGAAGAGTGCCAGATTGGAGGAAGGACTATTGGAGAAACAGGAAAAAGCACATACCCACGTGCTGGAAGACGGGACAGAGATTGTACACAGCCATGAACAGGGACATGAGCATATCCATAGTCATGGACATACCCATACACACACCCATACCAAGGCTGTTCTGAACCGGCTTTCCCGGGCCATCGGACATTTGGAATCCATACGCCGGATGGTAGAAGACGGGAGAGACTGCAGCGAGGTTTTGATTCAGCTTTCCGCTGTGAAGGCTGCTATCAATAATACAGGAAAGGTAATACTTCAGGACCATATTGAACATTGTATCGTGGACGCTATAGAAAGCGGAGACCACGAGGCACTGGAGGAATTAAACAAGGCCATTGACCGGTTTATGAAATAGAACACCGGCCAGGGCGGAAAGGATGAAAGATGAGCGAAGAAAAGAAACAATGTGACAGTACAAGCTGCGACAAGGAGAGCTGTAAAGGATGCAGCCATGCCAAGGGAGGGGGAATTCCCAAAGAGCAATTAAACCCTCACTCTCATATAAAGAAGGTAATCGGCGTTATCAGCGGAAAAGGCGGTGTAGGCAAATCTTTTGTTACAGCCTCTTTGGCCAATGAAATGGCTTTTCAGGGTTACCGGGTAGGTATCATGGACGCAGATATCACCGGCCCTTCCATTCCCAGGATGTATGGGCTGAAGGGAGCTGCTGTGGCAGATGATAACGGTATATATCCAATGGAGACAGGAAACAGTATTAAGGTTATGTCTGTAAATCTGCTGCTGCCCCAGGAAGATGCTCCGGTTATCTGGAGAGGTCCTATTCTGGCTAATATGGTAAAACAGTTCTGGACAGACGTGGTTTGGGGCGAATTGGATTACCTTTTTGTAGATATGCCTCCGGGAACAGGAGACGTGCCTCTTACGGTATTCCAGTCTCTTCCCATTGACGGAATTGTCATTGTATCCTCACCTCAGGATTTGGTGCAGATGATTGTAAAAAAGGCTTACAATATGGCGAAGATGATGAATGTGCCGGTGCTGGGATTAGTAGAGAACTACAGCTATGTGAAATGTCCGGACTGCGGAAAAGAAATCTATATATTCGGAGAGAGCAAAGTGGAGGCTGCGGCAAAAGAGGTACAGGTGCCGGTTATCGGAAAGATGCCTCTGGATGCAGATATGGCCAGGGCTGTGGATCAGGGAAGCTTTGCGGGCATACTGAATACCTATCTGGGAGGAGCCGGAAAATACCTGCCCCAGGTGTAAACAGCAGGTAAAATTATCCAAAAATATTTCGGATAAAAGCGGGATGTGTTTTGCTGGAAGCACAGCCCGCTTTTTTTGTATTTGGGAAATTGTTGTGAAATCCTCATAAACGGGAGAGAACTATTTAGAAAAAAACAAAAAGAATAAACAAAAAGACAGGGGAAATATCGCCTTCGGATATAAAGAAAAACCTTGTTGGAAAATGTTGACAAA